>DASTJE010000259.1:0-67640 GCA_035716845.1 Burkholderiaceae bacterium | reverse complement strand
GCCGAGGAAGCCTTCGACACCATGCGCTACACGCGCCCGGAGATCGAGCGCATCGCCCACGTCGCCTTCCAGGCCGCGCGCAAGCGCAGCAGGAAGGTGACCAGCGTGGACAAGGCCAACGTGCTGGAGACCTTCCAGTTCTGGAAGGACGTGGTCACCGAGGTGGGCCAGCAGTATCCGGACGTGAAGCTGGACCACATGTACGTGGACAACGCGGCCATGCAGCTGGTCAAGCAGCCCAAGGCCTTCGACGTGGTGGTCACCGGCAACATGTTCGGGGACATCCTCTCCGACGAGGCCGCCATGCTGACCGGCTCGATCGGCATGCTGCCCTCCGGCAGCATGAACGCCTCCAGCCAGGGCCTGTACGAACCGTCCCACGGCAGCGCGCCGGATATCGCCGGTAAGGGAATCGCAAACCCCTTGGCTACAATATTGTCTGCCGCCATGATGCTCCGCTACTCCCTCAACCAGCCCGCCGCCGCCGACCGGATCGAATCCGCGGTGAAGGACGTGCTGTCGCTGGGCCTGCGGACGGCGGACATTTTCTCCGAAGGCACCCGCAAAGTCGGCACGCGTGAGATGGGCGACGCGGTCGTGGCTGCCATCACCAAGAAGACGATTACCAAGGGCTAGCAAGCTCCGGTTCGTCGCGCCCTCCCCCGGCCGAGACGAGCCGGGGGAACCAGATTCAACTCGAACTGAAAGGCGCACCGATGAAACTCACGAACGGACAACAACCGCTGGTCGGCCTCGTCGGCTGGCGCGGCATGGTCGGCTCGGTCCTCATGGACCGCATGCAGGCCGAAGGCGACTTCGGCCTCATCGAGCCGGTGTTCTTCTCCACTTCCAACGCCGGCGGCAAGGCCCCGGCACAGGCGAAGAACGAGTCGACGCTGAAGGACGCCTACGACATCGAGGCCCTGAAGCGCTGCGAGATCATCATCACCGCCCAGGGCGGCGACTACACCACCGAGGTCTTCCCGAAGCTGCGCGCCGCGGGCTGGAAGGGCCACTGGATCGACGCCGCCTCCACGCTGCGCATGAAGGACGACGCGGTCATCATCCTCGACCCCGTCAATCTGCCGGTCATCAAGAACGCGCTTGCCAAGGGCGGCCGCAACTGGATCGGCGGCAACTGCACGGTGAGCTGCATGCTGATGGGCGTGGGCGCGCTCTACAAGGCCGGCCTGGTCGAGTGGATGTCGACCATGACCTACCAGGCGGCCTCCGGTGGCGGCGCGCAGCACATGCGCGAACTGCTGACCCAGTTCGGCACCCTCAACGCCGAGGTACGCGAGCTGTTGGCCGACCCCAAGAGCGCGATCCTCGAGATCGACCGCCGCGTGATCGCCAAGCAGCGTGCGCTGTCGGGTGACGAGGTGGCCAATTTCGGCGTGCCGCTGGGCGGCTCGCTGATCCCCTGGATCGACAAGGATCTCGGCAACGGCGTGTCGCGCGAGGAGTGGAAGGGCGGCGCGGAGACCAACAAGATCCTCGGCCATGCGGCCGGCCAGGTGCCGGTCGACGGCTTCTGCGTCCGCGTGGGCGCGATGCGCTGCCACAGCCAGGCGCTGACCTTCAAGCTCAAGCGCGACGTGCCGCTGGCCGACGTCGAGGCCATGATTGCGGCCGACAACGCCTGGGTGAAGGTGGTGCCCAACACGCGCGAGGCGACGCTGCGCGACCTCACTCCCGTGGCCGTCACCGGGACGCTGACCATTCCCGTGGGTCGCCTGCGCAAGATGGCGATGGGCCCGGAGTACCTCGGCGCCTACACCATCGGCGACCAGTTGCTGTGGGGCGCGGCCGAGCCACTGCGTCGCATGCTGCGCATCCTGCTCGAGGCCTGAGGGGGGCTTCACGAGACGTTGCCGGGTGACAACAAGTTCACACCGGGCCGCAACTCGTAACCACGCACCCGCCAAGATCACACTTTGCATGAGCTTGTCACCCTATATGCTTGCTGCTATTGTGATTTCGGGCCCTGGCCAGTCACGGGCAGCGGCCCGCTTCCGGGCCTGACGCTGGCACGGGAACATTGCTTGGCACGGTGCGAGGAATTCACTCGCGCCGTGCGTCCTTGGGAGATGCCTTGAAGAAGACCGCCTCGAAACACGCCGGGCGATTCGCCCTGTCGGCCGTCACGGCTGCGACCTTGGCGCTCGCCGCAGGCGGCGCCTGGGCATTGGGTCTCGGGCGTGTGGCGGTGCAGTCGACGCTGGGCGAGAACCTGCGCGCCGAGATCGACGTCACCAGCCTGTCACCCGAGGAGGCGTCCTCGCTGCGGGTGCGCGTCGCGCCGCCGGAGGCCTACCGCGCCGCGGGCGTGGAATACAGCGGCGTGTTGCCGGGCGCGCAAGTCACGTTGGCGCGCCGAGCCGATGGCCGACCCTTCCTGCGCATCGTCGGCGACCGTACGGTGCAGGAACCCTTCGTCGATCTGATCCTCGAGTTGAGCTGGTCGAGCGGGCGCCTGGCGCGCGAGTACACCTTGCTGCTCGACCCACCGGGCACGCGCACGGCGCCAGCGCCGACCCCGGTCGCGCCGGCGATGTCGGCCGCGCCGGCCCCAGCACCGGCCCCCGCAGCACCGCCCGCAGCGGCTGCGCCGGCCGCGCCCCGCGCCGCCGCGCCCGCCCCGGCTGCACCGCCCAGCGCGCGGCGCGCGGCGGGCACGGTCGACGAGTACGCGGTGCGCGCGGGGGATACGCTGTATCGCGTGGCCCAGCGCACGCAGCGCGAGGGTGTTTCGCTGGACCAGATGCTGGTGGCGCTGTTCCGTGCCAACCCGCAGGCGTTCATGGGCGACAACATGAACCGCTTGAAGGCCGGCAGCACGCTTGCCGTGCCACAGGCGGCCGCCGTGAAGGACGTCAGCCCGGCCGACGCGCGGCAGGTCATCCAGGCGCAAAGCGCTGATTTCGGCGCCTATCGGGAGCGGCTGGCTGCCGGGGCGCCCACCGTCAAGTCTTCCGAGCCGGCGCGTCAGGCCGCCGGCAAGGTTCAGGCGCAGGTCGAGGACAAGAAGGCGCCTGCGGCAGCCAGTCCGGACAAGCTGAAGCTGTCGCAGGGTGGCGTGCAGAGCGGTGCCACCGTGCCGGAAGCCAAGGTCTCGAAGGAGTCGGAGCAGAAGGCGCAGTCCGCACGCGTGGCGGAGCTCTCCCGCAACGTCCAGGAACTGCAGAAGATCAAGGAAGGGGCGAGCGCCGCAGCGGCGCCGGCCCCTGCCAAGGCCGTTGCTGCGGCGCCGTCTCCCGCGCCGGCTCCGGCTCCGGCTCCGGCTCCGGCTCCGGCCCCGGCCCCGGCCCCGGCCCCGGCCCCGGCCCCGGCCCCGGCCCCGGCGCCGACCCCCGCGGCCGCGTCGCAGGCCGCCGCGCCGCCGGTGGTCGCGGTGGCCAGCGCGCCGGCCCCCGCGGCGTCGCGTCCGGCACTGGCCGCCAAGCCGCCGGCGATGCCGGTTGCGGAAGAGCCTGGGTTCATGTCCAGCGTGCTCGACAACCCCTTCGTCCTGCCCGGTGCCGGCGTGGTGGTGGCGCTCCTGGCAGGCTTGGGTTTCTATCGCTGGCGCAGCCGCAAGCGCGATGAAAGTGGCGAGACCTCGTTCCTCGAGAGCCGCCTGCAGCCGGACTCGTTCTTCGGTGCCAGCGGCGGCCAGCGCATCGACACGCGCGATGCGTCCGGTGCCTCCTCGTCGATGAGCTACTCGCTGTCGCAACTCGACGCGATCGGCGACGTCGATCCCGTGGCCGAGGCCGACGTGTACCTCGCCTACGGGCGTGACCTGCAGGCCGAGGAGATCCTCAAGGAGGCGATGCGCGGCAATCCGGATCGGCTGGCGATCCGCACCAAGCTTCTCGAGGTGTATGCCAAGCGGCGCGACACCAAGGGCTTCGAGCTGTTGGCCACCCAGCTGTATGCCTTGACCCACGGCGAAGGCGACGAGTGGCACAAGGCCCAGGAACTGGGGCAGCAGATCGATCCCGAGAACGATCTCTACCAGCCGGGCGGGCGCCCCGTCGCGACCGCGGCCCCCGGCGGCGCTGCGGTGATCGAGCCATTGGGCGCCAGCACCATGCCTCAGTCGGTGATGCCGCCCAGTTCGGGAGCGTTCGCCCCCTCGGAGGTGCCGGATTCGCCTCCCGGGGGCGGGCTCGATCTCGATCTCGACTTGGTGGCCGAGGCGTCCGCCGCAGCGCCGGCGCCGCTCGAGTCGACGCAACCCATCGCGCCGACGGTCGCGATCCGGCCGCCGCTGACCGACCTGCCCGAGGTCAAGGCGGCGACCGAGTCGGCTGCCATGGAGTTCGACCTCGCGGGCATTTCCCTCGACCTCGGCCGTGCCGCACCGGCGCCGGCCGCTTCATCGTCCGATGGGCTGGCGTTCCCTGCCGTGGCGGGCGAGGCGCCTGCAGATGCGCCCCTCGATCCGTCCGACCCGCTGGTGCGCAAGCTCGAGCTGGCGGAGGAGTTCCGCCAGATCGGCGACATGGAAGGTGCACGCGATCTCCTCGAGGAGGTGGTCGCCAAGGCCTCCGGTCCGCTCAAGGCGCGCGCGCAGAGCCTGCTCGACGGCCTTGCCTGAGTTCGCCGGCGATGACGTGCCGGTCGCGGCCGGCACGCGTCTGGCGCTCGGCGTCGCCTATCGCGGCACCGCCTACCACGGTTGGCAAAGCCAGCCCGACGGACACACGGTCCAGGACCACGTGGAGCTGTCCCTGGCGGCGTTTGCCGACCAGCCCGTCGTCACGGTGTGCGCGGGTCGCACGGACGCCGGCGTGCACGCCCTCAATCAGGTGGTGCACCTCGACGCCCCGGTGGCACGCACGGCGTTTTCCTGGGTGCGCGGCACCAACCGCTTCCTGCCCGCCGACATCGCCGTACAGTGGTGCCGGCCGGTCGATGGCGGCTTCCATGCGCGCAACAGCGCGCGCGGTCGCCGCTATGTGTACGTGCTGCTGGAGTCGGCGGTCCGGCCAGCGCTGGAGCGGGGCCTTGCCGGATGGACGTTCCGCCCGCTCGACGGCGACGCGATGCGTGCCGCGGCCGCCCACCTGATCGGCGAGCACGACTTCTCGTCGTTCCGCAGTGCCGAGTGCCAGGCCGCGTCGCCCGTCAAGCGCCTGCACCGCATCGCCATCGAGCGGCACGGTGCGTACTGGCGCTTCGAGTTCGACGGCGTGGCCTTCCTGCACCACATGGTGCGCAACGTCATGGGCTGTCTCGTGGCCGTGGGGCAGGGCGGACGACCCGCAGGCTGGCTGGCCGACGTGCTGGCGGCGCGCAGCCGGGCTGCGGCGGCGCCGACCTTCGCCCCGGACGGCCTGTACTTCGCCGGCCCGTACTACGATGCGGCGCATGGCCTGCCCGAACACAACCCGGCATTCGACTGGCTGCCCTGAGGGGGTGGCCTGATGCGGCGCACGCGCATCAAGATCTGCGGCCTGACGCGCGAGGCCGACGTCGAAGCGGCCGTGGCGGCCGGGGTCGACGCGATCGGCTTCGTGCTCTATCCCCATAGCCCGCGCCATGTCGGGCTGGAGCGTGCCGTGGCCCTGGCTGCGGCCTTGCCGCCCTTCGTGACGCCGGTGCTGCTGTTCGTGAACGCCGGGGCTGACCGTGTTCGCGAGGCGGCGCAGGCGTTGCCGCAGGCCGTGCTGCAATTCCACGGCGACGAGACCCCCGTCGAGTGCGGCGCCGCCGCACGGCGCTACGTGCGTGCCGTGCGGATGGGCCCGGGGGTCGATTTGCTAGACTGGGCGCATCGTTTCAAGAGCGCTGCCGCGCTGCTGCTCGACGCTCACGTCGAGGGCTATGGCGGTGGCGGCAAGGTGTTCGATTGGTCACTCATTCCCGCCGCCGTCCGCTGTCCGCTCGTTTTGTCTGGTGGGTTGAATCCTGCAAACGTGATCGATGGGGTGCTGCACGTCCGACCGTTCGCGGTTGATGTCAGCTCCGGCGTGGAGTCCAGCAAGGGCATCAAGGATGCCGCGCTGATGCGCCGGTTCTGCGAGGCGGTGCGCGAGGCCGACCAGCGGCTCGCCGCCCTCGAGACCTGAATCGAAAGACCCTCACGATGTTGAACTACCAGCAGCCCGACGCCCGCGGGCACTTCGGGCCTGTCAACGACACCTATTACGGTGGCACCTTCGTCGCCGAGACGCTGATCCACGCTCTGGACGAACTCAAGGCGGCCTACGAGCACTACCGGCGCGACCCCGCGTTCGTTGCCGAGTTCGAACGCGAGCTCAAGCACTTCGTCGGCCGCCCGAGCCCGGTGTACCACTGCGAGCGCCTGTCGCGCGAACTCGGCGGGGCGCAGATCCACCTCAAGCGCGAGGATCTCAACCACACCGGCGCTCACAAGGTCAACAACACCATCGGCCAGGCGCTGCTGGCCAGGCGCATGGGCAAGCCGCGCGTGATCGCCGAGACCGGCGCCGGCCAGCACGGCGTGGCCACCGCGACCGTGGCGGCACGCTACGGCATGGAGTGCGTGGTCTACATGGGTAGCGAGGACGTCAAGCGCCAGTCGCCCAACGTCTACCGCATGCACCTGCTGGGCGCCAGGGTGGTGCCGGTGGAGTCCGGCAGCAAGACGCTCAAGGATGCGCTCAACGAGGCGCTGCGCGACTGGGTCACCAACGTCGAGAACACGTTCTACATCATCGGCACCGTGGCCGGCCCGCACCCCTACCCGATGATGGTGCGCGACTTCCAGCGCGTGATCGGCGACGAGTGCCTCGTGCAGATGCCGGAGATGATCGAGTCCCTTGGAGGCCCGGCCGGCCGACAGCCCGACGCGGTGATCGCCTGCGTGGGCGGCGGCAGCAACGCGATGGGCATCTTCTATCCGTACATCGCCCACGAGCAGGTGCGCCTGATCGGCGTCGAGGCAGCGGGGCAGGGCCTGGCCTCGGGCAAGCACGCGGCGTCGCTGTCGGCCGGCTCGCCGGGCGTGCTGCACGGCAACCGCACCTACCTGCTGCAGGACGCGAACGGGCAGATCACCGAGACGCACTCGATCTCGGCCGGTCTCGACTACCCGGGCGTGGGGCCGGAGCACGCGTACCTGAAGGACATCGGCCGCGCGGAGTACGTGGGCATCACCGATGACGAGGCGCTTTCCGCATTCCACCGCCTGTGCCGCACCGAGGGCATCATCCCGGCGCTGGAGTCGAGCCATGCGGTGGCGCAGGCGATGAAGTTGGCCGTCACGATGCGGCCCGACCAGCACCTGCTCGTCAACCTGTCCGGGCGCGGTGACAAGGACATCGGCACCGTGGCCGACCTGAGCGGCGCAGCGTTCTACTGCCGGCCGTCCTGCCAGGGACAGGGGGTGAAGCGATGAGCCGGATCGCCGCCACCTTCGCCACCCTGCAGCGCGACCGGCGCAAGGCGCTGATTCCCTACATCTGCGCCGGCGACCCGCTGCCCGAGGCCACCGTCGAGGTGATGCATGCGCTGGCCGGAGCGGGCGCCGACGTGATCGAGCTAGGCGTGCCGTTTTCCGACCCGATGGCCGACGGGCCGGTGATCCAGAAGGCGTCGGAGCGGGCGCTGGCCAAGGGCGTGGGCTTGCCGCAGGTGCTGGGCTACGTGCGCGCATTCCGGCAGGGCGACGACCGGACACCGGTCGTGCTGATGGGCTATGCCAACCCGATCGAGCGCTTCGGCGTGGCGCGCTTCATCGCCGAGGCCAAGGCCGCCGGTGTCGATGGCGTGCTGGTCGTGGACTACCCGCCGGAAGAGGCCACGGCCTTCGCGGCCGCTCTGCGGCATGCGGGACTCGACCCGATCTTCCTGCTCGCGCCGACGTCCACCGACGCGCGCATGGCCGAGGTGGGTCGCATCGCCAGCGGATACGTCTATTACGTGTCGCTGAAAGGGGTGACCGGGGCGGGCCATCTCGACACCGAGGCGGTGGCCGCCATGCTGCCGCGCATCCGCGCCCACGTGAGCGTGCCGGTCGGCGTGGGCTTCGGCATTCGTGATGCCGCCACGGCGCAGGCCGTGGGCCGCGCGGCGGATGCCGTGGTGATCGGCTCGCGCCTGGTGCAACTCCTGGAGGCCCAAACGCGCGATACTCTCGCCCCCACGGCCGCGGCCTTCATCGCCGAGATCCGCGCGGCCCTCGACGCAGTTTGAACAAGGATCCCTCGCATGAGCTGGCTCGAGAAACTGCTTCCGCCCAAGATCCAACCCACCGACCCGAGCGAGCGCCGCACGGTGCCCGAGGGCCTGTGGATCAAGTGCCCCTCGTGCGAGACGGTGCTCTACAAGACCGACCTCGACCAGAACCTCAACGTCTGCCCCAAGTGCGACCACCATCACCGCATCGGCGCGCGGGCACGCCTGGATGCCTTCCTCGACCCGGAAGGGCGTTACGAGATCGGCCAGGAGGTGGTGCCGGTCGATGCACTCAAGTTCAAGGACAGCAAGAAGTACCCCGAGCGCCTGCGTGACGCGCTCGAGGCCACCGGCGAGACCGACGCGCTGATCGTCGTCGGCGGCGCGGTGCACACCATCCCCCTGGTGGCCGCGTGCTTCGAGTTCGACTTCATGGGCGGCTCGATGGGGTCAGTGGTCGGCGAGCGCTTCGTGCGCGGCGTGCATGCGGCGATCGAGCAGAAGGTGCCCTTCGTCTGCTTCACCGCCACCGGCGGCGCGCGCATGCAGGAAGGGCTGCTCAGCCTGATGCAGATGGCCAAGACGAACGCGTCGCTGACCCGGCTCGCCAAGGCGCGGCTGCCCTACATCAGCATCCTCACCGACCCGACGATGGGCGGCGTGTCGGCCGGCTTTGCCTTCATGGGCGACGTGGTGATCGCCGAGCCGAAGGCGCTGATCGGATTCGCCGGCCCGCGCGTGATCGAGAACACGGTGCGCGAGAAGCTGCCCGAGGGCTTTCAGCGCAGCGAGTTCCTGCAGAGCAAGGGCGCGGTGGACATGATCGTCGACCGGCGCCAGCTGCGTGGCACGGTGGCACGGCTGCTGGCGATGCTGCAGCGCCAGAGCGCCGACGCGGTGGCGTGACGCCCGCAACGCTCGACGACTGGCTCGCGCACTGCGAGCGACTGCATCCCAAGACGATCGACATGACGCTCGAGCGCACGCGCGTCGTGCGCGAGCGGCTCGGGCTGCGCTTCGACTGCACGGTCGTCACGGTCGCGGGCACCAACGGCAAGGGCTCGACCTGCGCGATGCTGGAATCGATCGCCCTGGCCGCCGGCTACCGCGTCGGGCTCTACATCAAGCCGCACCTGGTGCACTTCGAGGAGCGGTGCCGCGTGCGCGGTGCCCCGGTGGAGGCCGAGGCACTGCTGCCGCATTTCGAGGCCGTGGAGGCTGCACGCGGCGACATCACGCTGACCTACTTCGAGTTCACGACGCTGGCCATCCTGCGCTGCCTGGCCACACAGCCGCTCGACCTCGTCATCCTCGAGGTGGGGCTTGGCGGCCGGCTCGATGCGGTGAACGCGATCGACGCGGATTGCGTGGTGATCACCAGCATCGACCTCGATCACCAGGAGTACCTCGGCCCGGACCGGGAAAGCATCGGGCGCGAGAAGGCCCACGTGATGCGCCCCGGCCGGCCTGCCATCGTCAGCGACCCCGTGCCGCCGCGGTCGGTGGTCGACCATGCGGCGGCGATCGGCGCGGACCTGTGGCTCGTCGGGCGCGACTTCGCGCATGGCGGCGACCGGCAGCAATGGTCCTGGACCGGGCGCGGGCGGCGTTACAGCGGTCTGGCCTATCCGGCCCTGCGCGGCGCCAACCAGCTCCTGAACGCCGCGGGCGTGCTGGCCGCGTTCGAGGCGATGAGGGAGCGGCTGCCGGTGTCGGCCCAGGCAGTGCGCCAAGGACTGGCCGCCGTCTCGTTGCCGGGGCGTTTCCAGATCGTGCCTGGTCAGCCCACGCTGGTGCTCGACGTGGCCCATAACCCGCATGCGGTGGCGGCGCTGGCGCTCAACCTGGATGCGATGGGTTTCCATCCGCGCACGCATGCGGTCTTCGGCGCCATGCGCGACAAGGACCTCGCCGGCGTGATCGCGCGCGTGGCTCCGTTGATCGATGCCTGGTATTGCACCGACCTGCCCCTGCCGCGGGCGGCACGGGCTGGCGAACTGGCGCAGATCGTGGCGCAGGTGCCCCGCAAGGGCCGTGCGGTGCCGCCGGTCAGCACCCATGCCAGCCCTGCGCAAGCGCTGGCGGCCGCCCTCGAGGCCGCGGACCCCGCTGATAGAATTTTGGTGTTCGGCTCCTTCTACACCGTGGGTGGCGTGCTGGCGCAAGGCCTGCCGAGACTGGGCGCCCCGCATACGTCGCGCTGAGCCCTGTTCCGACTGCCCGCACATCGCCACCCATGGGTCTGTTTTCCATCCTCAAGCGCCAAGACACGCCGTCGCCGGCCACCGGCGCTGCGGCGGATCAATCACTGGTGGCCAACGCCCGCGTCAGCGCGCGGCGCCGCTTGATCGGTGCGATGGTGCTGCTCGGGCTGGGCGTGATCGCCTTCCCGCTGATCTTCGAGACCCAGCCGCGGCCGATCCCGGTGGACATTCCGATCGAGATCCCACGCAAGGAAGGGCTGCCCCCGCTGGCGGTGCCGGCGCCACGGCCTGCGGCCACGGCGTCGCAGCCCGTCATCACCGAGACGCGCGCCGAGGCGCCGCGCGACGCGGTGCCTGCGGCCGCAGCGGCATCCCAGGCCGCGCCGGCGGTGGCGGCCACGCCGCCCAAGCCGGAGTCGAAGTCGGCGTCCCCGGCCGAGGTGCGGCCAGCGCCGAAGGCGGAGCCCGCCGCCGCGCCGCGCGCGGCCGCGAGCCCCGAACCCAAGCCGGCGGTGCCCGCGTCCGAGGGCGGACGGTTCGTGGTGCAGGTGGGCGCCTTTGCCGAGAGTGCGGCCGTACGCGAAGTCCGCGCCAAAGTCGACAAGCTCGGCTTGAGCACCTACACCCAGGTCGTCGAGACCGCGGGCGGCAAACGCACCCGCGTGCGCGTCGGGCCCTTCGCCACGCGCGACGAAGCGGACAAGGTGGCGGCGCGGCTGAAGGCGGCGGGTCTGCCGGGCGCGGTGCTGACCCTATGACCGCCGGGCTGCCGGCGCTCGGCTGGGTCGACTGGGCGCTGCTGGCGGTGTTGGTGCTGTCGGTGGCGGTGGGCGTGTGGCGCGGCCTGCTGTTCGAGGTACTTTCGCTGCTGGGATGGCTGGCGGCCTACATCGCCGCCCAGTTCGCCGGTCCGGTGCTGGCCGCGTGGCTGCCGGTCGGGCAAGCCGGCGGTGCGTTGAACCAGGCGGCGGGTCTCGTGGCGGCCTTCGTGCTTGCTCTGCTGCTGTGGGCCCTGATGTCGCGCCTGCTGCGCACGCTCGTGCATGCGACGCCGCTGCAAATGGCCGATCGCGTGCTGGGGGCGCTGTTCGGTTTGCTGCGCGGCGCCGTGCTGCTCCTCGTCGCGGCCACCGTCGTCTCCCTCACGCCCGCGGTGCGGTCCCCGGCGTGGCAGGATTCACGTGGCGCCGTCTGGCTGGGCGCCCTGTTGCATGGCCTCAAGCCGGTGCTGCCCGAAGCGGTGGCCCGGCACCTGCCGGCCTGAAAGGAACTCCATCGTGTGCGGCATCGTCGGCGTCATCGGAAAGTCTCCCGTCAACCAGCTGATCTATGACGCGCTGCTGCTGCTGCAGCATCGCGGCCAGGACGCGGCCGGCATCGTCACGATGCTGGGGACCAAGTGCTTCATGCACAAGGCGCGCGGGATGGTGCGCGACGTCTTCCGCACCCGCAACATGCGTGCGCTGCCGGGCAACGTGGGCCTGGGCCAGGTGCGCTACCCGACCGCCGGCAACGCCTACAGCGAGGAAGAGGCGCAGCCTTTCTACGTCAACGCGCCATACGGCATCGTGCTGGTGCACAACGGCAACCTCACCAATGCGCACGCGCTCAAGGACGAACTGTTCGACATCGACCGGCGCCACATCAACACCGAGAGCGACACCGAGGTGCTGATCAACATCCTCGCGCACGAGATCGAGACGGCGGCACGCGAAGTGCCCCTGACGCCGGACGACGTGTTCAAGGCGGTCGCCGCCGTGCACCGCCGCATCAGGGGCTCCTACGCAGTGATCGCGCTCATCGCCGGTCACGGCTTGCTGGCGTTTCGCGACCCCTACGGCATCCGGCCCATGGTGTACGGCTTCTCGGAGGGCGGCGAGGTGATGGTGGCCAGCGAGAGCGTGGCCCTCGAGGGCACGGGCCATCGCCTGGCACGCGACGTGGCGCCCGGCGAGGCGCTGTTCATCGACCTCGAGGGCAATGTGCACACGCGCCAGTGTGCCGATGCGCCGACGCTCAATCCCTGCATGTTCGAGTACGTCTATCTGGCACGCCCCGACTCCGTGATGGATGGCGTGTCCGTCTACCAGGCGCGGCTGAACATGGGCGAGACACTGGCGCAGCGCCTCATCTCGACGATGCCGCCGTCGGAGATCGACGTCGTGATCCCGATCCCCGAGTCGAGCCGCCCCAGCGCGATGCAGCTCGCGCACAAGATCGGCAAGCCCTATCGCGAGGGCTTCGTCAAGAACCGCTACGTCGGGCGCACCTTCATCATGCCCGGCCAGTCGGTACGCAAGAAGAGCGTGCGCCAGAAGCTCAATGCCATCGCCCAGGAATTCCGTGGCCGCAACGTGCTGCTGGTGGATGACTCGATCGTGCGCGGGACCACCAGCAAGGAGATCGTGCAGATGGCACGCGAGGCAGGGGCCCGCAAGGTGTACATGGCGTCGGCCGCTCCGCCGGTGCGCTTCCCCAATGTGTACGGCATCGACATGCCCACGCGCGAGGAACTGATCGCGGCCACGCGCAGCGTCGAGGAGATCCGCCAGTTCATCGGGGCGGACGCCTTGGTCTACCAGGATGTCGATGCGATGAAGCGCGTGGTCAAGGCGCTCAATCCGAAGCTCGACGGCTTCGAGGCCAGCTGCTTCGACGGACACTACATCACCGGCGACGTGACGGCACAGGACTTCGCCGCCATCGAGGCGCAGCGCCGCCTGCAGTTCGACGACGAGGACGACGGCGGCAACGGGCGGCTGGCGCTGCAGGGCGCAGTGGAGGGTGCATGAGCACCGGACGGAAATCCCTGCCCCGCCTCGACCTGCCGCCCGGCTTGCACATCGAGACGCTGGCGGTGCGCGAGGGGCTGCCGCCCTCGCCCTGGGGCGAGAATTCTGAGGCGCTGTTCCTGACGAGTTCCTTCGTGCATCCGGACGCGGCCACTGCGGCGGCGCGCTTCGCCAACGAGGAGGAGGCCTTCGTCTACAGCCGATTCTCGAATCCCACGGTGACGATGATGGAGCGCCGCCTGGCAGCGCTCGAAGGGGCGCAGGCGGCGATCGGCACGGCCAGCGGCATGGCCGCGATCCTGCTGCTGATCATGGGCACGCTCAAGGGCGGCGACCACGTGGTGTGCTCGCAGTCGGTCTTCGGGTCGACCATCAAGCTGCTGCAGGACTTCGCCAAGTACGGCGTCGAGACCACGTTCGTCCCGCAGACGGATCTCGACGCCTGGCGTGCCGCCGTGCGGCCCGCCACGCGCCTGCTGTTCGCGGAGACGCCCAGCAACCCGCTGACCGAGGTGTGCGACATCGCCGCGCTGGCCGACATCGCGCACCGTGCCGGCGCGCAGCTGTGCGTGGACAACTGCTTCTGCTCGCCGGCGCTGCAGCAGCCGATCGCGCTGGGGGCCGATCTCGTGATGCATTCGGGCACCAAGTTCCTGGACGGCCAGGGGCGGGTCATCGCCGGCGCTTTGTGCGGCCGCGAGGCCTTCATCGACGAGAAGTTCGTGCCGGTGATGCGCAGCGCCGGCATGAGCCTGTCGCCGTTCAACGCGTGGGTGGTCCTCAAGGGTCTGGAGACCTTGGCGCTGCGCGTGCGGGCGCAAAGCGAACGCGCCCTGGAGATCGCGCGCTGGCTCGAGGCACAGCCGCAGGTCGAGCGCGTCTTCCACCCCGGGCTGGCGTCGCATCCCCAGCACGCGCTGGCGATGCGCCAGCAGTCGGGGCAGGGCGGCTCGGTGGTGTCCTTCGTCGTCAAGGGCGGGCGCCTCGGCGCCTTCGCGGCTATCGACGCCACGCGCATCTGCTCGATCACCGCCAACCTCGGTGACGTGAAGACCACCATCACGCACCCCGCGAGCACCTCGCATGGCCGCCTCACCGAGGCGCAACGCCTGGCCGCCGGCATCACGCAAGGCATGATCCGTCTGGCCGTGGGCCTCGAGCATCCCGACGACCTCAAGGCCGACCTGGCGCGCGGCCTGGCGGCATCCAAGGCATGACTGTCCGTACCCGAATCGCCCCGTCGCCGACGGGATTCCTGCACCTGGGCACTGCGCGCACCGCGCTGTATTCCTGGGCCTACGCCCGCCACCATGGCGGCCAGTTCGTCCTGCGCATCGAGGACACCGACGTCGCACGCTCGACGCAGGAGTCGGTGGAGCAGATCCTCGCGGCCATGCGCTGGCTCGGCCTCGACTACGACGAGGGGCCGTACTACCAGATGCAGCGCCTGGAGCGCTACCAGGCGGTGGCCGAGCAGTTGATCGCCTCCGGGCACGCCTACCGCTGCTGGTGCTCGCCCGAGGAGCTCGAGGCCATGCGCGAGGCGCAGCGTGCACGCGGCGAGAAGACGCGCTACGACGGCCGCTGGCGTCCCGAGGCGGGCAAGACACTGCCGCCGGTGCCCGAGGGCGTGGCGCCGGTGATCCGTTTCAAGAACCCGATGCGCGGCGTGGTGACCTGGGACGACCTGGTCAAGGGTCCGATCTCGATCGCCAACGAGGAGATCGACGATCTGATCCTGGTGCGGCCCGACGGGGTGCCGACCTACAACTTCGCGGTGGTGGTCGACGACTGGGACATGGCGATCACGCACGTCTTCCGCGGCGACGAGCACATCAACAACACGCCGTGGCAGATCAACCTGTTCCGGGCCCTCGGCCTCGCGCCGCCGCAGTACGGCCACCATCCGATCATCCTCGGCGAGGACGGCCTGAAGCTGAGCAAGCGCCGCGGTGCGGTCAGCGTGACCGCCTACGAGGAGATGGGCTACCTTCCGGAGGCCATGCTCAACTACCTCGCGCGACTGGGCTGGAGCCATGGCGACGACGAACTGTTCTCGCGTGAGCAGATGGTGGCCTGGTTCGACGGCAGCCACCTGGCCAAGAGCCCGGCGCAATGGGATCCGGCCAAGCTCGCCTGGGTCAATGCGCACTACGTCAAGCAGGCCGGCGATTCGCGCCTTGCGGGACTCGTGCAGGCACAACTGGCGCGGCGCGGCATCGAGGCCGCAGACCTCGGCCACCTTGCTCGGGCCTGTGCCCTCTTCAAGGACCGCTGCAACACGACGGTCGACATCGCAGACTGGGTGCAGATGTACTTCGTGACGGTCAGGCCGAGCGAGGCCGATGTCGCGGCCCACGTCGGCGCGGCGGCACGGCCTGCGATCCGCGATCTGCGCGAGCGCCTCACCACCACCGAATGGAGCGCGGGCGCGATCGCTGCCGCGATGAAGGGCGTTCTCGCCGCCCACGGCCTGAAGATGCCGCAGTTGGCGCCGGCGTTGCGCGTGCTGGTGTGCGGGCGTGCACAGACGCCGTCGATCGATGCCGTGCTGGCCCTCTTCTCCCGCGATCAGGTTTTGCAGCGCCTCTCGCAGGTCTGAAATTCGTGTCTATAATCGCGGTCTTGCTTGAACGGCGTCGCCGCTTCCGGTGAGTCACGCAACCAGTGACACGGGGGTATAGCTCAGCTGGGAGAGCGCTTGCATGGCATGCAAGAGGTCAGCGGTTCGATCCCGCTTACCTCCACCAACCAAGCAGCGCGCGGTTCGTGCAGGAGAAGGATCCAGTCCCCTTCGTCTAGAGGCCTAGGACACGACCCTTTCACGGTTGTAACAGGGGTTCGAATCCCCTAGGGGACGCCAAGTTCGGCAGGGCTTGGAACCGCAAGGTTCGAAAGCTGCCACCGCGCGGAGCGGTAGTTCAGTTGGTCAGAATACCGGCCTGTCACGCCGGGGGTCGCGGGTTCGAGCCCCGTCCGCTCCGCCACACGATGCCTGTGAAACGCCGCCCCTCGGGGCGGCGTTTTCATTGGTGCGCGTCAACCGCGCTCACTTGCCGAACAGCAGGGTGACCAGTCCGAGGCTGATGCCGGGGAACACGAGCAGCAGCGCCATGCGCAGCAGGTCCCAGGCGAGGAAGGGCATCACGCCCTTGTACGTCTCGTTCATCGAGACATCCTTTGCAATGCCGTTGACGACGTAGACGTTCAGGCCGACCGGCGGCGCGATGAGGCCGAAGCTGACGGTCATCAGCACGAGGATGCCGAACCAGATTGCCTTGGGCTCGGGCGCGAGGCCCAGCAGCGGCAGCTGCATGATGGCCGGGAAGATGACGGGGATCGTCAGCAGCATCATCGACAGCTCGTCCATCACCGCGCCGAGCAGGATGTACAGCAGCAGCACCGCGCCGACGATGAGCAGCGGCGCCACCGGCAGGTGTCCCACCCAATCGGCAACGGCGGCCGGCATCTGCGTGAGCGCGAGCGCCGAATTGATCATGTCGGCACCGAGGAAGATCATGAACACCATGGCGCTCGTCTCGGCCGTGCCGATGAAGCTGCGCCGGATGCCCTCCAGCGTGAGCTCGCGCTGCGCGAAGGCGGCGACGAAGGTGCCCACCGCACCGACCGCCGCGCCCTCGGTGGGAGAGAACAGACCGCCATAGATGCCGCCGAACACGACGAGGAAGATCAGCACGATCGGCCAGATCGCGAGCAGCGCCTTCCAGCGCTGATGCCACGGCAGGGATTGCGTGGGAGGTGCGAGCTCCGGGCGGCGTCGCGCGACCAGGCCGACGACGAGCATGTAGCCGCACATCGCGATCAGGCCGGGCACCATCGCCGCGGCGAACAGCTTGGCGATGTTCTGCTCGGTCAGGATGCCGTAGACGACGAGCGGCACCGAGGGCGGGATCAGGATGCCGAGCGTGCCACCGGCGGCCAGCGTCGCCGTCGACAGGCGCCCGTGGTAGCCATGGCGCCTCATCTCCGGATAGGCCACCTGCGTGATGGTGGCGGAGGTCGCGACGGAGGAGCCGCAGACCGCACCGAACGCGCCTGCGGCCAACACCGAGGCCATGGCCAGCCCGCCTCGCACGTGGCCGAGGAACGCGGCGGCGGCCTGGAACAGCGCCCGCGAAAGCCCGCCCTGGGTGGCGAACTGTCCCATCAGCAGGAACAGCGGGATCACGCTCAGGTCGTACACCGTCAGGCGCGCGACCGCGCTGCCCTTGAGCTGGTTGAGCAGGGCCATGTCGTTGGTCATCGCCCAGTACCCCAGCGCACCGGGGATGAACATGGCTGCGGCGATCGGCACACGCACGGCCATCAGCAGCAGCATGCCGCCGAACATCAGCAGCCCGACCGACGGTGCGCTCACGCGGAGCCTCCCTCGGCGGCGCCGGTCAGCGTGCCCAGCGGCCGCTGCAGAAGATGCAGGCCTGCCTGCACGAACGCGACCAGCGCAGCCAGAGCAAGCCCTGGCGCCAGCGACGCATACACCCACCACATCGGCAGCGCCAGGATCATCGACGTCTCCGTCGCCTCCCTCACCGCCACGGCACCGACCGACGTGCGCCATGCCAGCAGGGTGCACATCGCACCGATCAGCAGCGCGCCGATGCCGTCCAGACGCCGCACGACGGACCCGCGCAGGCGCTGGGTGAAGAAGTCCACGATGATGTTGCTGCCGCGCAGCTGGCACCACGGCAAGGCCAGCGAGATCGCCAGCGCAATGGCGAACTGCGTCAGCTCCACGTCGCCCTGGATCGGGCGGTGGCCCGCAGCGCGCATCGCCACGCTGGTGACGACCATCAGGCCTGCGCCCAGGGCCACGGCCGAGCCCAGCAGGGCGAAGGCCGACGCGACGCGTCGAAGCAATGAGAGCATCTCAGTACCGCCCGGCCGTTCCGAAGGTACTGAGCACCCCCTCGGGGGACAGCGAACGAAGTGAGCGTGGGGATTTCATTTCAGGAGCCCAAGAAAAACGGCGCCCGCCAGGGGCAGGCGCCGTGCGTGCCGGTCGTCGTGCGGCTACTTCTTGTACTTGACGAGCAGCTCGCGTGCCTCCGACAGCAGCGCCTTGCCGTTGGCGCCGCGCTTGTCCATGTCGGCCACCCATTCGTCGTACAGCGGCGCCGAGGCCTTGACCCAGTTGTCGAGCTCCGACGCCGGGATCACGTGGAACGTGTTGCCGCGCTCCTGGGCCGCCTTGCGGCCCGGGGCCGAACTGTTGTCCCAGATCTTGCCGATCTGCTGCGACAGCTGGGCGCCGCTGTTGGCGTCGATCACCTTCTTCAGGTCGGCCGGCAGGCTGTCGTACTTGGCCTGGTTCATCGCGAAGACGAAGACCGCGCTGTACAGGGCCGGGCGGCTCGGGTCGGTCTCGCTGTGGTACTTGACCATCTCGTGCAGCTTCAGCGAGGGCATCACTTCCCAAGGCAGCAGGAAACCGTCGATGGTGCCCTTGCTCACTGCGTCGGGAATGGCCGGCAGCGGCATGCCCACCGGCGAAGCGCCCAGAGCGGCCAGCAGCTTGTTGGTCTGGCGCGTCGGGGCGCGCATCTTCATGCCCTTGAAGTCGGCCAGGGTCTTGACCTGCTTGCCGTTGGTGTGAACGTAGCCCTCGTCGTGCACCCAGGTCGCCAGGATCTTGGTGCCCGGGAACTCCTTGAGCGCGTTCTTGTTGAGGTAGTCCCACGCCGCGCGCGCGCCCACCTCGGCCGAGTTGGTCATGAAGGGCAGCTCGAACACCTCCATCATCGGGAAGCGGCCGGCCGTGTAGCCGGGCAGCGTGATGACCACGTCGTCGACGCCGTCCTTGACACGGTCCACCAGCTGCGGCGGCGTGCCGCCGCCGCTCATCGCCGGCAACACCTGGCACTTGAGCTTGTTGGCCGATTCCTTGGCGATCTTCTCGCACCACGGTGCGATCACGTTCACCGAGGCCATGGCCTGCGGGTTCCAGATATGGTGGAACTTCAGCGTGACCTCCTGCGCCGCGGCGGGCAGGGCTGCGGCGGCGGCCGCCAGAGCGAGTAGCAAGCGTTTCATTGCGGTTCTCCTGTGAATGCGATTCAGCCCCAGACCTCGGCGGCGACTTCGACCACCAATCGTAATTTGGCGCGCTGGGCTTCCACGGCAATGTTGTTGCCATGGACCGTGCTCGAAAACCCGCATTGGGGGCTCAGGCAGAGCTGATCGAGCGGCGCGTACTGGGCGGCCTCGGCGATGCGGCGCTTGAGCGCGTCCTTGCTCTCCATCTCGCCGAACTTGGTGGTCACGAGGCCCAGCACGACCGTCTTGCCGGGCTTGAGGAAGCGCAGCGGCCGGAAGTCGCCCGAGCGCTCGTCGTCGTACTCGAGGAAGTAGGCGTCGAGGTTCATCTCCGACAGCAGGGCCTCGGCCACCGGCTCGTAGTTGCCCGCGGCCGCGTGGGTGCTCTTGAAGTTGCCGCGGCACAGGTGCATGGCCAGCGTCATGCCGGCGGGCTTCCTGGCCACCACCTTGTTGATGAAGGCCGCGTAGCGGTGCGGCAGTTCGTTGGGGTCGTCGCCGCGCTGGCGCGCCGCCTCGCGCATCTTTTCGTCGCACAGGTAGGCAAGGTTGGTGTCGTCCATCTGCACGTAGCGGCAGCCGGCGTCGTGCAGGCTCTTCAGCTCGTCGGCGTAGGCCTGGGCGACGTCGTCGTAGAAGGCCGGATCGAGCTCGGGATAGGCCTCGCGGCTGATGCCCGCGCGTCCGCCGCGGAAGTGCAACATCGTCGGCGACGGGATCGTCACCTTGGGCGTGCAGCCGGGGGCGTGCTGCTCGACCTGCGACTTCAGGTACTCGAAATCGGCGCGCTGGATGTCCTTCACGTGGCGCACCGTGTCGGTCACCTTCAGGACCGGCGGCGATAGCGCCTCGGTGCCGTCGGGCTTCTTGATGATCAGGTTGGCGGGTACCTCGGCCACCACGCCGCCGAGCTGTTCGAGGAAGTCGATGTGGAAGAAGGTGCGGCGGAATTCGCCGTCCGTGATGCTCTTGAGGCCGACGTCGCGCTGCAACTTCACGACCTCGGCGATGGCGCGGTCTTCGACCTCGCGCAGCTGTGCGGCGCCGATCTCGCCGCGCGCCTTCTTCTCGCGCGCCTCCAGCAGGTAGGCCGGGCGCAGGAAGCTGCCGACATGGTCGGCGCGGAACGGGGGGTTGAGGCTCATGGGGTCTCCAGGGTCAGGGTCTGTCTGCGAAGCCGGCGCGGCCCTCGGCGGGCGCGCGGGGTCGGATCAGGCGCGCGCCCGGCACCCGCTGCAGCGAGCGCTGGTTGCACAGCGCGTCGGCGAGGTTGCGGCGCGCGTTGCGGGCATGTTCGCGCGCGAGCGCCTCGGCACGCGCGCCTTCGCGGGCCGCGATCGCCTCGAGCAGGGCATGGTGCTGTTCGTGAGCCGCCCGCAGGTGGTCGCGCGCGCGCGTGCTGCCGGCGTCGACCATCACGAAGCCGTTGGGCGAGGCGAAGGGCAGGGCGGCTGCGCGCTCGACCTGGCGCTGCACCAGCGCACTGCCCGACATCGCGGCCAGCAGGGCGTGGAAACGGGCGTTGTGCTCGGCGTAGCGGGCGAACGAGGCGTCGCTCAGGCGCGGGGCGGCCAGCACCGCGTCGAGGGCGGCCAGGCAGCCGCGCGCCTCGCAGAGCACTGCGGCGGGCGCGCCCCGCTCGGCCGCCAGCCGCGCGGCCAGGCCCTCCAGCGTGCCACGCAGCTCGATCGCATCGTGGATGTCGGCCTCGGAGAAGTCGCGCACCGAGAACCCGCCCGAGGGCAGCGCCTCGAGCAGCCCCTCTTCCTGCAGACGCACCAGCGCCGTGCGGATCGGCGTGCGCGACATGGCCAGCGCCTCGACCATCGCCAGCTCGGCGATGCGTGCGCCCGGCGCGAGTTCGCCGCCGACGATCATCTCGCGCAATCGCAACTGGGCACGCATCGATTGCGAAGCGCCCTCGGCGTCGTGTGTGGCGGGATTCGTGCGAACGTTCATTCCGGGCGGCCGGAGGCTACGAGCCGGTCGTGCGTCAATGTATACAACGACGACGTCTCGCGGCGCGATGCGAGCGGGGCTGGCGGAGCGCAAGTCGCGAGCGGATGGGGGCGAATGGGCACGTGTTGGCGTCGCGCTGTATACAACACGCATTGTCCCGAGCCCCGAAGGGCGGCCTTCTCAGGGTTTACGCGGGCGCGGCAGCGTGAGGGCGCCGGTCACCAGCGCGGTGCCGGCCAGGATCACCGCGCACCCGGCCGCCATCGAGGCCGTGGGCCGCTCGTCCAGCAGCAACGCGCCCCACAGGACGCCAAAGACGGGGATCAGGAAGGTGACGGTGATGGCGCGTGCCGCACCCAGGCGCAGGATGAGGCGGAAGTAGAGGACGTAGGCCACCCCGGTGCACAGCAGGGCCAGCGCGGCGAGCGCCGCCCACGCCGCGGCGCCCGGCGGCGTGGCGGGCCACAAGGCGGCCGTGGGCAAGGCCAGCAGCAGCGCGGCGGCGCCCTGGCTGCCGGCCGCCACCGCCAGCGGCGGCACGCCTTCCAGCATGCGCCGGGTGTAGTTGGCCGCGAAGCCGTAGCACAGCGTGGCCCCCAGGCAGGCTGCCACCGCCAGGGCCGGGCTGACGCCCGCTTCGGTGGTGCGCAGGCTCGCCTTGTCCCAGGCCAGGGCGGCCACGCCGCCGAAACCCACGGCCAGGCCGACGAGGCGATCGCGCGTCGGCCGATCGCCGAGCCACAGCCAGGCCACCACGGCGCCCCACAGCGGCGCCGTCGCGTTGAGGATCGCCGACAGGCCCGCGCTGATCGCCAATGCCGCCATGGCATAGAGCGCGAACGGCAGCGCGGAGTTGAGGGCGCCCACGATCAGCAGGGCGCGCCAGTGCGTGCCCAGCGCCGCCGCCTGACGTCGCCAGGCCAGCAGCGGCAGCAGCAGGGCGGCGGCACCGGCCACGCGCAGGCCGGCCAGCGCCACCGGACCGAACTCGCCGGCGCCCAGGCGCATGAACAGGAAGGATGCGCCCCACAACGCGGCCAGCGCCAGCAGTTCGGCGATGTCCAAGGCCCTCACGCGAGCAGCGCTCCCTCGTGCTGCAGCAAGCGCTCCTTGCGCGGCAGCCCGGCGGCAAAGCCGGTCAGCGAGCCGTTCGCGCCGACGACGCGGTGGCAGGGCACGATCAGCGCCACCGGGTTGCGGCCGATCGCGCCGCCGGTGGCGCGCGCCACTGCGCCGGCGCCGACCGCCGCGGCGATCTGGCCGTAGGTCCGCGTATGGCCGCGCGGGATCGCCAGCAGCGCCTGCCACACCGCGCGCTGGAACGCGCTGCCGTGCAGGTCGAGCGGCACGTCGCCAGGGGCCGGGTCGCCGCCGGCCCAGTAGGCGGCCAGCCAGGCGCGTGCCGCGGCGATGTGCGTGTTCGCCGGATCCTCGGGCACGTGGGCGAGCTCGGGCCGGTACTTCGCGGCATCGAACCACAGGCCGGCCAGGCCGCGCGGGGTGGCCAAGGCGGTCATCGCGCCGAGCGGGGTGTCGAGGTCGGCGCGTGCCACCAGCGGCACGCCGTCGAAGGGCGTCGTCATGTTCCGGTCTCCAGGGATTGCCACAGCCGCATCACCGCGTACGAGCGCCAGGGCCGCCAGGCCACGGCGCGCTCTGCCACCACCTTCGCGTCGCGCGTGCCCAGCGCCTTCATCACGCCGATGTCGGTGGCCGGGAAGGCGTCGGGCCAGGCCAGCGCGCGCATGGCGATCAGTTGCACCGTCCATTCGCCGATGCCCGGCACGGCGCGCAGCGCCGCCAGCGTGGCCTGCAGCGGGGCGCCGCGGTGCAGCTCGACGCGGCCGCGGTCGACCTCGCGCGCCAGGGCCTGCAGGGCGCCCACGCGCTGGCGCACGATGCCCAGCGTGCCGATGTCGGCGGCATCGGCGTGAGCGATCCGGTGCGCCGACGGGAACAGCCGCGACAGGTCGGCCATCGGGGTCTCGATCGGCTCGCCGAAGCGCTCGACCAGGCGCCTCGTCAGCGTGCGCGCCGCGGCCACCGTGACCTGCTGGCCGAGGATCACGCGCGCGGCGATCTCCCAGCCGTCCATCCCGTTGGGCACGCGCACGCCTTCGGCGCCGGGCAGGTTGGCCAGCGCGGCGCCGATCGGCGCCGGATCCGCATCGAGGTCGAGTCCCTGGCGCAGGCGCTGCACGACGGCGCCGAGCGCCGGCGCGAGGGCCGGCGCGATCCGCGCCTCGACCTCGTGGCGCTCGGGCACGAAGCGCGCGGTCAGCCAGCCGGCGAGGCGGCGGCCCTGGTGCTGCCACGCCAGCGTGCGCCGCAGCGTGAGCGCGTCGCGGTCCACCGCCTCGATGCCGGGGACGGCGCGGGCCGCGAAGAAGCCGATCACGCCGGCCGCGTCGTACGGCGGCCGGTAGGCCAGGCGCAGCAGGGGGCCGGGGACCGCGGCGTGGGTGCGCTGCGCAGCGCCGCCGTCCTGTTCGCGGATCCTGCGCAGGGCGCCGGGCGCCAGCCGATAGCGCTCGGCGAAGGCTGCATTGAAGCGCCGCTGGCTGCCGAAGCCCGCCGCGAACGCGACGTCGGACAGGGCCAGGTCGGTGTCGGTCAGCAGATGCTTGGCCAGCAGCAGGCGCTGCGTCGTCAGGTAGTCGATCGGCGTCACGCCATGCGCGGCCATGAAGATGCGGCGCAGGTGGCGGTCGGTCACGCCGAGCTTGGCCGCCACGGCGGGCAGGGCGACGTCAGGGTCGCCCGCGCGCACCGCGGCGTCGAGCATGCGCGCCGCGTGCAGGGCCAGCACCTGGGGCGAGTCGACCAGCGCGAGGCCGGGGGCCAGCTCGGGGCGGCAACGCAGGCAGGGGCGAAAGCCCGCGGCCTCGGCGCTGGGTGCATTGGCGAAGAAGCGGCAGTTGCGCCGCATCGGCGTGCGCACGCGGCACACCGGCCGGCAGTACACGCCGGTGGACGTGACGCCGATGAACAGCCGGCCATCGAAGCGCGCGTCGTGCGCGACGATCGCGCGGTAGGCACTGTCGTCGTCGATGCGCGTCGAATCGAGGGCGGTTTCCATGGGCTCATGATAGGCGGCACGGCGCACCGCACTCGCCGTTTTCGGACCTGTGGCTCGCGGCCGCTGCTGGCCCCGGCGGGGTGCCTTCCTGGACCGCGGCGACGGAAGGGCACCGATCGCAGCGCTCGACACCATGGCGCGCGCGTCACGCAAGATCGCTTGCCAGGTGCCGGCGGCCACGCGGATCCGCACCAAGGCCTGCACGGGGTCGGTGCCTACAATGGCCCGGCACATCCCGAAGACGCAGGAGAAGCGCCCCCATGCATGCCGACGCCACCATCTTCAAGGCCTATGACATCCGCGGCGTCGTTGGCAGGACGATCGACGAGGCCTTCGCCGAACACCTCGGCCGGGCCTTCGGCTCGGAGGCCTTGGCCGCCGGCGAGAAGGCGGTGGCGGTGGGACGCGACGGACGCCTGTCGGGCCCCGGCCTCGTCAAGGCCCTGATGCGCGGCCTGGCCTCCACCGGGCTCGATGTGGTCGACCTCGGCGCCGTGACCACGCCGATGCTGTACTACGTGGCCGCCACGCGCGCTCGGTACGGCTGCCGCTCGGGCATCCAGGTCACCGGCAGCCACAACCCGAAGGACTACAACGGCTTCAAGATGGTGATGGCCGGCCGAGCCATCTACGGCGACGAGATCCAGGCCCTGCGCCAGCGCATCGAGGCCGAGCGCTACACGCGGGGCCGCGGCCGCATCGGCCGGATGGACATCACGGCCGAGTACATCGCCCGCATCGCCGGCGACGCCAGGCTGGCGCGCACGATGAAGATCGTGGTCGACTCCGGCAACGGCATCCCGGGCGCCACCTCGCCCCAGGTGCTGCGCGCCATCGGCTGCCGCGTCGACGAGATGTACTCGGAGGTCGACGGCGACTTCCCCAACCATCACCCGGACCCGAGCAAGCCCGAGAACCTGGCCGAGCTGATCGCGCGCGTGAAATCGACCGATGCCGAGCTGGGCATCGCCTTCGACGGCGACGGCGACCGCCTCGGCCTCGTCACCAAGGACGGCCAGATCATCTACCCCGACCGCCAGCTGATGCTGCTGGCGCAGGATGTGCTCACGCGCGTGCCGGGGGCGACCATCCTCTACGACGTCAAGTGCAGCCAGCGCCTGGGGCCGGCGATCCGCGCCGCCGGCGGCGTGCCGATGATCTACAAGACCGGTCACTCGCTGATCAAGGCCAAGATGGCCGAGCTGAAGACGCCGATCGCGGGCGAGATGAGCGGCCACATCTTCTTCGGCGAGCGCTGGTACGGTTTCGACGATGCCACCTACTGCGCCGCGCGCATGCTCGAGATCCTGTCGCGTTCGAAGGATCCGAGCGCGGTGCTCAATGCCCTGCCCACCAGCTTCAACACCCCCGAGCTGAACGTGCCGTGCGAGGAGGGCGAGCATCACCGCCTGGTGGCCGAGCTGCAGGCGCGCGTGGCCGACGGACGCCTGCGCTTCGAGGGCGCCGAGATCAACACCATCGACGGCCTGCGCGTCGACTGGTCGGACGGATTCGGCCTGATTCGCGGCTCGAACACGACACCGGTGCTGGTGCTGCGCTTCGAGGGGCACACGCCCGAGGCCCTGCGCCGCGTCGAGGCCACGATGATGGCCGCGCTGCGCGCGGTCAAACCCGACGCCCGCATCGCCGCAGCGGCGCACTGACGGCCTGCCGATGGCCGCCTTGCTTGCCCGCTGGCTCTACTCGTGCGCGCTGTGGCTGGCCACGCCGCTGTACCTGGCGCGGCTGTGGTGGCGCGGGCGGGCCGAACCCGTGTACCGCAAGCGCCTGTCCGAGCGGATCGGGCACTACGATCTTCCGCCGCGGCGCGGGCAGGGAGGCGTGGTCTGGGTGCACGCCGTGTCGCTCGGCGAGACGCGCGCCGCGGCACCCCTGATCGAGGCCCTGCGTCGCGAAATGCCCAGCATGCGGCTGCTGCTGACGTGCAGCACCGCCACCGGCGTGCAGGCCGGTCTCGAGCTCCTGCGTCCGGAGGACGACCAGGCATGGTTTCCCTATGACACGCCGGGGGCGGTGAGGCGCTTCCTCCAGCGCCACCGGCCGGCGGTCGGCGTGATCATGGAGACCGAGATCTGGCCCAACGTGCTGCACCACGCGCAGCAGATGCACGTGCCGATGGTGCTGGCCAACGCACGGCTGTCGCTGCGCAGCCAGCGCAAGGGACGGCGCTTCGATGTGCTGCTGCGCCCGGCCGTGGCCTCGTTCGCGCGCGTGCTGGCGCAGACGGCGCGCGACGCGCAACGCCTGCGCGAGGCCGGCGCGCGCCTCGTCGAGGTGTGCGGCAACACGAAGTTCGACATCACGCCGCCGGCCAGGCTGCTCGCGCGTGGCCATGAATGGCGCGCGCAGGTGAGGCGCCCGGTGGTCATGATGGCCTCGAGCCGCGAGGGCGAGGAGGGCGCTCTGTTCGAGGCCTGGCGAGCACTGCCCGCGCCGCGGCCGCTGCTGCTGGTCGTGCCGAGGCATCCGCAGCGTTTCGACGAAGTGGCCGCCCTGGCGGAGGGCGCGGGCTTTTCGGCGGTGCGGCGCAGCACCTGGGCAGACCATCCGCCGGCCGCCAACGCCGATGCCGACGTGTGGATCGGCGACTCGCTGGGCGAGATGCCGCTGTATTACGCGATGGCCGACGTGGCGTTGCTGGGCGGCAGCTTTGCCCCGCTGGGCGGGCAGAACCTGATCGAGGCGGCGGCCTGCGGCTGCCCGCTGTTGATGGGGCCGCACACGTTCAACTTCGAGGAGGCCGCACACCTGGCCATCGAGGCCGGCGCCGCGGCGCGCATGAAGGACATCGGCAGTGCGGTGCGGCGCGCCGCCGCGCTGGTGCACGATCTGCGGCGCAACGAATGGGTCGAGCAGTCGCTGGCTTTTGCGGGCACGCACCGCGGCGCCAACGAGCGCATGGCGCAGCGCATCGTGCAGCTGATGACCGGTCTGGACTCGACGCGCTGAGGCGTCGGTGTGCTGGCGCCGCGCGGTCAGCGCCGCGCCGCGCGGGTGCTCACCTGGACAGCAGTGAATTGACCGCGCCGACGTCGCTGGGCTGCAGCACGCCGGCCGCCTGGCGCAGGCGAAGTCCCGCCAGCAGCACGTCGTAGCGCGCCTTCGAGAGGTCGCGCTGGGTGGTGAACAACTGGGTCTGCGCGTTGAGCACGTCGAGGTTGACGCGCACGCCCACGCGGTATCCGAGTTGCGTGGCCTCGAGCGCCAGCTTGCTCGACGCCTCGGCTGCTTCGAGCGCCTTGGCCTGGGCGGAGCCCGACTGGTAGCCGAAATAGGCGACGCGGGTGGCCTGGGCGACGCTGCGACGCGCATTCTCGTAGTCGTTGCGCGATTTCTCCTCCAGCGACAGCGTCTCCTTCACGCGGTTCTGCACCGCGTGGCCGGCGTACAGCGGCAAGGACAGCTGCACGCCGAGGCTGGCGCTGCCCGTCGTGCCCGGGATGGTCGCGCCGCTGCCATTGACGTGGCTGGAGCCCAGGCTGGCGACGGCGTCGATCGTCGGCCAGTGTCCGGCCCGGGCCTTCTCGGTCTCCAGGCGAGCGATGTCCAGCCCGAGCTGCGCCTTGCGCACCGCGGGGTGGTCGTTTTGCGTCGGTGCGACCCAGTCGTCCACGTTGGCGGGTGTCAACGCCGGCAGCGCCACCGGCGTGGCCAGCGGCCGCGGCGTGATGCCCTGGCGGCCGACGAGCTGGTCGAGCGCGATGCGCTTGGTGCGCAGGTCGTTTTCCGACGCCAACTCGGTGGCGGTGGCCAGGTCGAAGCGCGCCTGCGCTTCGCGCGTGTCGGTGATGGTGGCCGTGCCGACCTCGAAGTTGCGCTTGGCCGAGGCGAGCTGCTCGCTCACGGCCTTCTTGTTCGCTTGCGCGGCCGCCAGCGCATCCTGCGCCACCAGCACGTCGAAGTAGGCCTGCGCCACGCGCACGATCAGCTCCTGCTCGGCGATGCGCAGATCGGCCTGGGCGACCTCGAGGGATCTCTCGGCCTGCTCGATCGTCACCTTGTTGCCCTGGTTGAAGAGCGCCTGGCGGCCGTTGACCGTCACCGCGTGCGTGAGCGTGCCGGAGCGGTCGCCCTTGGGATTGAAGGTGCTGCGGGGGGGGTCGGCCTCGGCGCGCGTGAGGCCGCCGCTCAGGGAGACGCTGGGCAGCCGCAGCGCGCGCGCCTGCGCCGTGCGGTACTGCACCGAATCGGCCTGCGCCAGCGCCGCCAGGTAGCTTGCGTCATAGGCGCGTGCGGCTTCGTAGACCTCCTGCAGGCTCTGCGCATGGCTGGCCATGGACGCTGCAAGGGCGACCGGCGTCAGCAGCAGGATGAGGGTTCGGCGCGACATGGCGTGGTTCTCCTGGGGGATGTGACGGGGACGGAAACCGCACTTGTACCCGCATCGCGCTGGTCATGCGCAGCGCTTGCGACGAGGCGTCGAATTGCGGGCGCGGACTGCAATGCGGTCGGGGCCTTTGGCACATTAGAACGCGAAGCGGGTCGGCTCGGGGAAGCCGTCCAGACGCGGGGCTACCGTGTCGAACAGCTCGACGCGCTTGAACTGGGCCTCGGCCACCTTGGTGATCAGCACGGCGTGCATCACCGGCTCGTGGCCGACGATGGCGGCCAGGCGCCCGCCCAGGGCGAGTTGTGCCAGCAGGCCGTCGGGCACCTTCGCAACCGAGCCCGAGAGCAGGATGACGTCGAACGGCGCTTCGGCCGGCTGTCCAGTGCTGCCATTGCCTTCACGCACGGTCACGTTCGCGAGCCCGGTGCGGCGCAGGTTGTCGCGCGCACAGGCCGCCAGCGCGGGCCGGATCTCCACGCTGGTCACCGAGCGTGCCATGCGGCCCAACAGCGCCGCCATGTGGCCCGAACCGGTGCCCACCTCGAGCACGCGTTCCTGGCCCGTCAGGCGCAGTTCCTGCAGCAGGCGCGCCTCGATCTTGGGGGCCAGCATGCGCTGGCCCTCGGGAAGCGGCACCTCGGTGTCCACGAAGGCCAGTGCGCGGTACGCGGGGGGGACGAAGTCCTCGCGATGGACGTCGGACAGCAGGCTGAGCACGCCCTGATCCAACACCTCCCAGGGGCGGATCTGCTGCTCGATCATGTTGAAGCGGGCTTGTTCGATGTTCATCGGGCGCTGGGGGATGCCGGTTTGCCCGCGATTCTAGGTGGCGCCTGCAACAGCCCCTGGGTCACCAGATGCACGTGGTGGGCGATGAAACGGTGGGCGTCGAGGAGGTGCGTGGTGCATGCGCCGAAGGCGTGCTTGTGGGTGCATGCCATGACCAGCGGCAGCAGGAGCGAGTGCACCGCGCTCTCCACGTCCACCGGGCGGAACTCGCCGGAGGCGATACCGCGCTCGAGCAGGCGGCGCGTGAGACGGTGGCCAGGCTCGATCACCTCGCGCACGTAGAACTCGGCGATTTCCGGGAAGTTGCGTGCCTCGCCGATCATCAGCTTGAACGTGCCCGATCCCGGGCTGTCGTACATGTCACGCCACCAACGCACGAGGATGTCCTCGAGCAAGGGGGCGATCGGCCCCTCATGCCGTTCGACCGCCTGCGCCGTGTCGGCGATGCGCGCCGACACGAAATGCCCGATCACGGCCTTGAGCAGTTCTTCCTTGCTGGGGTAGTAGAGGTAGAGCGTCCCCTTGGACACGCCAGCGCGCTGGGCCACTTCCTCCGCGCGGGTGGCAGCGAAGCCCTTCTCGACGAACAGGGCCAATGCGGCGTCGAGCAGTTCCTGGGGACGCGCCTGCTTGCGGCGCTGGCGTGGCGCCGTGGCGGCGACGGGAGACATTGGGCTCATTTAATGACTGACCAGTCAGTAATGTAGGCCGCTCACGAGGCGCCGTCAATCGACCGTGCATGCCCTTCGATGGTCCGGCCGGAAGGCCCGCGTATGATCCGCCCGCTTCAGATTCGGCTGCCCCGGGGAGATGGACTTGGATGGATGGATGCTGGCCAAGGCCGCGGTGATGGGGGTCGTCGAGGGGCTGACCGAGTTCCTTCCGATCTCGTCGACCGGCCACCTCATCCTCGCGGCGTCGCTGTTGCGTTTCACCGGCGAGTCGGCCAAGGTCTTCGAAGTCGCCATCCAGACCGGCGCCATGCTGGCCGTGATCTGGGAGTACCGCGAGCGGCTGGCGCGCACGGTACGCGGCCTGACCGACGACCCGGTGGCGCAACGATTTGCCCGCAACGTGCTGATCGCGTTTGCGCCGGCGGTGGTGTTCGGCCTGGCGCTGGGCAAGCTGATCAAGGCCCATCTGTTCCATCCCGTCCCGGTGGCGCTGGCCTTCGTCCTGGGTGGGCTGGTCATCCTCTGGGTCGAGCGTCGGCACCGCGCCGCGTACGGTGCGCGCGACCTCGAAGGCGTGCGCCACGCGCGTGTCGAATCGGTCGACGACATGAGCGCGCTCGACGCGTTGAAGGTGGGCCTTGTGCAATGCCTGGCGCTGATCCCCGGCACCAGCCGGTCGGGGGCCACCATCATCGGCGCCATGCTGTTCGGGTTCTCGCGTCGTGCCGCCACCGAATTCAGCTTCTACCTCGCGATTCCCACGTTGATCGGCGCTGGGGCCTACTCGGTGTGGAAGGAGCGCGCGGCGCTGTCGGCGGCCGACCTGCCGGTCTTCGGCGTCGGCCTGGTGTTCGCGTTCCTGAGCGCCTGGCTGGTGATCCGCTGGCTGATCCGCTTCGTCGCGACGCACGACTTCACCGGCTTCGCGTGGTATCGCATCGCGTTCGGCGGCCTCGTCCTGCTGACCGCGGCCACCGGCTGGGTCGAATGGCGCGCCTAGGCGCGCCGTACTTTCGCGCAAGGAGGCCACGGTGCTGCAACTCGTGATCGGCAACAAGAACTACTCGTCGTGGTCGATGAGGCCGTGGGTGCTGATGAAGCACTTCGGCATCGCGTTCGACGAGATCCGCCTGCGCTTCGACTTCACGCCCGGTTCTGCGTTCTACCGCGAGCTTGCATGCCACACGCCCACGGGCAAGGTGCCGGTACTGAGGGTCGACGGCTTCGCGGTCTGGGACACCCTGGCCATCGTCGAGACCCTGGCGGACCTGCACCCGCAGCTTGCGATCTGGCCGCGCGAGTGGCAGCCGCGTGCGCGCGCGCGCAGCCTGTGCGCGGAGATGCATGCCGGCTTCGGCGCGCTGCGCCAGCATGCACCGATGAACATCGAGGCGTCGCTGCCCGAGGTGGGCGCCCGACTGATGCGCGAGAACGACGCCGTGCAGCGCGACCTCGCGCGCATCGATTCGCTCTGGGGCGAGCAACTGGCCGTCGGCGGCGGGCCGTTCCTGTTCGGCGAGTTCGGCGCCGCAGACGCCTATTTCGCTCCGGTGGCGGCACGCGTGCGCACCTACGACCTGCCCGTCTCTGCGGCATCGCGCGCCTACATCGCTCGATTGTGGTCGTCGCCCGGGGTGGCGGCCTGGGTGGCCGACGCGCTGGCCGAGCGCGACTTCCTCGATTTCGAGGAGCCTTACCGCCGCGCGCCCTGAGGTCTCAGCAGGCCGCGCGGCGCCGGAACACCAGGTCCCACACGCCGTGGCCGAGCGCCAGGCCGCGTTGCTCGAACTTCGTCAGCGGTCGGTACGAAGGCCGCGCGGCATAGTCCAGGGCCGTGTTCTCCAGCTGAGCATCCGCCGACAGCACTTCGAGCATCTGCTCGGCATAGGGCTGCCAGTCGGTGGCGGCATGGAACACGCCGCCCGGTGCCAGCCGCGAGGCCACCAGCGCAGCGAAAGGCGGCTGCACGAGGCGCCGTTTCCAGTGTCGCTTCTTGGGCCACGGGTCCGGGAAGAACAGATGAACTCCGGCGAGCGATCCCGGCGCGACCATGTGCCGCAGCACCTCGACGGCGTCGTGCCGCACGATGCGCAGATTGCCGAGCGCCGCAGATTCGATGCGCTGCAGCAGTGCGCCGACGCCCGCTTCGTGAACCTCGATGCCGAGGAAGTCCGTATCGGGCCTGGCCGCAGCGATCGCCGCCGTGGCATGGCCCATGCCGAATCCGATCTCCAGCACGAGCGGTGCATGGCGGCCGAAGATCGCCGCCGCATCGAGGGCCGTGGCGGTGAAGGGCAGCACGTAGCGCGGTGCCAGTTCGGCCAGCGCACGCGCCTGGCCCGAGCCGAGCCGCCCTGCGCGCAGCACATAGCTGCGCACGGCACGCTGGCTGCGGCTGTCGGTGCCCGGAGGTTCGGTGTCCGTCATGGCGCGGATTGTCCCAAACGCCCTGCAGGATGGTCGGTCGATGCCTTAAACTCGGCGCCTTCGCGGGTGTAGTTCAATGGTAGAACGGCAGCTTCCCAAGCTTCATACGAGGGTTCGATTCCCTTCACCCGCTCCAGGATCCCAGGGCCCCGTGCGGGGCCCTTTTTCGTTTTCCTTCGGCCCCGTGCTGACCTCATGACCGATATCGCCGCCGCCAAGCCCACGGCCACCCTGCTGAGCGCCGGGCTGGACGTGCCGGGGGCCACTTGCTGCGCGACGCTGTCCGAGGCCGCGCAGCGCCTGTCCGACGTGTCGTACGAAGTCGTGCTGTTGGCGGTGCCGGTGCAGGACGTCCTCGGCTGGCCGGCCCTGTCGCAGGCCGTGCTCGACAGCGCCGTGGTGGTCGTGCTGAGCCATGCCCCCTCCGACGAGGAGCAGACGTCCTTGCTCGAACGCGGCGTGCAGGACGTCGTCGTGCAGTCGGACGGGGCCGCCGAAGCGCTGCGCCGCCGGATGGAGATCGGCGTGCAGCGCAAGGCGATCGATCGCCGTGCGCGGCGCGCGCTGGCCACCGACCTGGCCACCGGCCTGCCGAACCATGGGCAGTTGCTCGAGCACATGACGCACCTGCTCGCGCTGCGCGAGCGCGAGCCCGCACCGATGGCCACGATCGCACTGCGGGTCGAAGGGCTGGCCACGGTGGCGGCGCGTTTCGGGCTGGAGTCGGCCAACGTGCTGAGGCGCAAGGTGGCGGTGCGGCTGCGTGCCAGCCTGCGCGCCAGCGATGTCGTCGCCTCGGTGGGCGACGACGCGTTCGTCGTGCTGCTGGCCTGGATCGATTCGCCCGCCGATGGCGAGCGTGTCACGCGCAAGCTGATGCAGTCGCTGCGGCAGCCGTTCTCGGTGGCCGGCTCCGACGTCGCCATCGCGCTCAGTGCGGGCCTGGCGCTGTACCCGGAGCATGGCAAGGACGCCGACGCCCTGCTGCGGCGTTGCCTGGGCCAGGCAGCCGGGCGTGCGGCGATGGGCCGCGAGGGCTTCGCCAACCGCGTCGAGCGCGGGGCGGCCCCGGCGGCCAACGACTGACTACTTCAGCACGTCACCCAGGCAGAGGTACTTCGTCTCGACGTAGTCGTCGATGCCATGGTGCGAGCCTTCGCGCCCGAGGCCGCTCTGCTTGACGCCGCCGAAGGGCACTTCGGCCGTCGAGATCAGGCCGGTGTTGATGCCGACCATGCCGTATTCGAGCGCCTCGCCGACGCGGAAGATGCGGCCGACGTCGCGGCTGTAGAAGTAGCTCGCCAGGCCGAACTCGGTGGCATTGGCCAGCGCGATCGCTTCGGCCTCGGTGTCGAAGCGGAACACCGGGGCCACCGGGCCGAAGGTCTCCTCGCGTGCGCACAGCATCGCGCCGGTCACGTCGGCCAGCACGGTCGGCGTGTAGAAGCGCTCGCCCTGGCGCGTGCCGCCTACCACGACGCGCGCGCCCTTGGCCAGCGCGTCGGCCACGTGGGCCTCGACCTTGGCCATGGCGGCATCGTCGATCAACGGGCCCTGGTTGACGCCGGGCTCGAAGCCGTTGCCGACCTTGATGCCCTGGGCCTTGGCGGCCAGCTTGGCCACGAAGGCGTCGTAGACCCCGGCCTGCACATAAAGACGGTTGGCGCACACGCAGGTCTGCCCGGCATTGCGGTACTTGCTGATCATCGCGCCCTCGACCGCGCTGTCGAGGTCGGCGTCGTCGAACACGATGAAGGGCGCGTTGCCACCGAGCTCGAGGCTGAGCTTCTTGATCGTCGGCGCGCACTGGCGCATCAGGATGCGGCCCACCTCGGTCGATCCGGTGAATGACAGGTGGCGCACCGTGTCGCTCTCGCACAGCACCTTGCCGATCGCGATCGAGCCCTCGCCGTCGGCCGTGAGCACGTTGAGCACGCCGGCGGGCATGCCGGCGCGCTGCGCCAGTTCGGCCACGGCGAGCGCCGACAGCGGCGTCTGCTCGGCCGGCTTGATGACCACCGGGCAGCCGGCGGCCAGCGCGGGCGCGACCTTGCGCGTGATCATCGCGATCGGGAAGTTCCACGGCGTGATCGCCGCGCACACGCCCACCGGCTGCTTGAGCACCAGGTAGCGCTTGTTGGGGTCGGTGGTCGGGATCGTCTCGCCGTAGACGCGCTTGCCTTCCTCGGCGAACCACTCGAGGAAGCTGGCGCCGTAGCCGACCTCGCCCTTGGCCTCGGCCAGCGGCTTGCCTTGCTCGGCCGTCATGATGCGCGCGAGGTCGTCGGCGTGCTGGTGCAGCAGCGCGAACCACTTCATCAGGATCGCGCTGCGCTCCTTGGCCGGGCGGTTGCGCCACGCCGGCCAGGCGCGGTCGGCTGCGGCGATGGCCTGCGTGGCGGCCGAGGGGCCATGGTTGGCCACATCGGCCAGCACGGCGCCGGTGGCCGGGTCGGTCACCGGGAAGCGGCGTTCGGCGGCGACCCATTCGCCGTTGATCAGCGCATCGGTCTTGAGCAGGCTCGCGTCCTTGAGCCCGGCCAGCGGAGAGGTCGTGGGGGTGTCCATGCCGCCAATCATAGAAGACCCCCCACCTATAATCCGCCAGGCGCCGAAGGGCGCTAAAAAACCACGAGAAATCAAGCACTTATGAAAGCTGCCGAGATCCGCTCCACGTTCCTGAAGTTCTTCGAGAGCAAGGGGCACGCCGTCGTGGCCTCCTCGCCCGTGGTGCCCGGCGACGACCCGACCCTGCTGTTCACCAACGCGGGGATGAACCAGTTCAAGGACGTGTTCCTGGGCTTCGACAAGCGGCCCTACACGCGGGCGGCCACCGCGCAGAAGTGCATCCGCGCCGGCGGCAAGCACAACGACCTCGAGAACGTGGGCTACACCGCGCGCCACCACACCTTCTTCGAGATGCTGGGCAACTTCAGCTTCGGCGACTACTTCAAGAAGGACGCCATCGCCTACGCCTGGGAACTGCTGACGGTGCACTTCCAGCTGCCCAAGGACAAGCTCTGGGCCACCGTGTACGCCGAGGACGACGAGGCCTACGACATCTGGCTCAAGGACATCGGCCTGCCGCCCGAGCGCATCGTGCGCATCGGCGACAACAAGGGTGGCCGCTACATGTCCGACAACTTCTGGATGATGGGCGACACCGGCCCCTGCGGTCCCTGCTCGGAAATCTTCTACGACCACGGGCCCGAGGTGGCGGGCGGCCCGCCGGGCTCGCCCGAGCAGGACGGCGACCGCTACATCGAGATCTGGAACAACGTCTTCATGCAGTTCAACCGCACCGAAGACGGCACCATGCACCGGCTGCCCAAGCCGAGCGTGGACACCGGCATGGGCCTGGAGCGCCTTGCCGCGGTCCTGCAGCACGTACACAGCAACTACGAGATCGATACCTTCGCCCGCCTGCTGGCCGCCGCCAAGGCGGCGGTGGATGCGGCAGGTGCGGGCGACTGCGACAAGGACAGCCCGAGCCTGAAGGTGATCGCCGACCACATCCGCGCCACCACCTTCACCGTGGTCGACGGCGTGATCCCCGGCAACGAGGGCCGCGGCTACGTGCTGCGCCGCATCGCGCGGCGCGCCATCCGCCACGGCTACAAGCTGGGCGCGCGCAAGCCCTTCTTCCACAAGCTGGTCGGCCCGCTGGCCGACGAGATGGGCGATGCCTACCCCGAGCTGCGGCGCGACAAGGCGCGCGCCACCGAGGTGCTGAAGGTCGAGGAGGAGCGCTTCTTCCAGACCATCGCCAACGGCATGGAGATCCTGGAGGCGGCGCTGTCCCAGGGCGGCGGCATCGACGGCGAGACCGCCTTCAAGCTGCACGACACCTTCGGTTTCCCGCTCGACCTCACGGCCGACGTGTGCCGCGAGCGCGGCGTCACGGTCGACGAGGCCGGTTTCAACGCGGCGATGGAGCGCCAGCGCGAGCAGGCGCGCAGCAAGGCCAAGTTCAAGATGGCACAGGGCCTGGCCTACGACGGCGCGGCCACCGCGTTCCATGGCTACGAGCACCTGGCGTGCGAGCACAGCAAGGTGACCGCCCTGTATGTCGACGGCAGCCCGGTGGCGCGCGCCGGCGCCGGCGACGACGTGGTGATCGTGCTCGACCACACGCCGTTCTATGCCGAAAGCGGCGGCCAGGTCGGCGACACCGGCGAACTGCGCAATGCGCGTGCGCGCGTGCTGGTGGAAGACACCGTGAAGATCCAGGCCGCGGTGCACGGTCACCAGGGCCGCATCGTCGAGGGCGAGATCGAGGTGGGCGACAGCTTCGTCGCCCGCGTGGATGGCGACAGGCGCGCGCGCACGATGCGCAACCACAGCGTCACACACCTGATGCACAAGGCGCTGCGTGAGGTGCTCGGCGCCCACGTGCAGCAGAAGGGCTCGTTGGTGAACGCCGAGCGCACGCGCTTCGACTTCGCGCACAACGCACCGATGAGCGATGCCGAGATCGCCCAGGTCGAGGCGCTGGTCAACGCCGAGATCCTGGCCAATGCCGCCACGCAGGCGCGCGTGCTGCCGATCGACGAGGCGCACAAGCTCGGCGCGATGATGCTGTTCGGAGAGAAGTACGGCGACGAGGTGCGCGTGCTCGACATCGGCTCCTCGCGCGAGCTGTGCGGCGGCACGCATGTGCAGCGCACCGGCGACATCGGGCTGTTCAAGATCGTCGCCGAGGGCGGCATCGCGGCCGGCATCCGCCGCGTCGAAGCGGTGACCGGTGACAACGCGCTGGCCTACCTGCAGCAGCTGGAGTCCACCGTCGGCGGCGTGGCCGGGGCGCTGAAGGTCACGCCGGCCGAGGTCGGCGAGCGCGTGGCCGCCGTGCTGGACCAGGTTCGCATGCTCGAGAAGGAGATCGCCGCGCTCAAGGGCAAGCTGGCCTCGGCGCAGGGCGACGAGCTGCTGGCGCAGGCCGTGGACGTCAAGGGCCTGAAGGTGCTGGCCGCCACGCTCGAAGGCGCCGATGCCAGGACCCTGCGCGAGACCATGGACAAGCTCAAGGACAAGCTCAAGAGCGCGGCCATCGTGCTGGCGGCCGTCGACGGCGCCAAGGTGCAGCTGGCTGCCGGCGTCACTGCGGACTGCGTGGGCCGCGTCAAGGCCGGCGAACTGGTGAACTTCGTCGCTCAGCAGGTGGGCGGCAAGGGCGGTGGCAAGCCCGATCTGGCCATGGCCGGGGGCACCGACGCGGCCGCGCTGCCGAAGGCGCTGGCATCCGTGGCAGGGTGGGTGGCCGAACGTGCCTGACCGGCGGGGCATCGCGGTGCGCCGTGCGCGTGCGGACGACGCGCCGGCGATCACTGCCACGATGTCCGAGCCGGATGTTGCGCGCCAACTGCTGCAACTGCCCTTCGGCAGCGAGGACTTCTGGCGCAAGCGCATTGGCGAGATGCCGGCCGGTGCGGGGTCGGCCGAAGTGATGCTGGTGGCCGAACTCGACGGCGACGTCGTCGGCAACGCGGGCATCCACCCGGTGGCCGGCGTGCGACGGCGCCACGCGGCGGGGATCGGCATTGCCGTCGCCTCGGTGGCGCAGGGGCGTGGCGTGGGCAGCGCGCTGATGGCCGCGCTCGTCGATTGGGCCGACCGCTGGGCGCAGATCCTGCGCCTGGAGCTCACCGTGTACGCCGACAACGTGCCCGCCATCGCGCTGTACCGCCGCTTCGGCTTCGTCGAGGAAGGCGTGCACCGGGCCTATGCCTTGCGCGACGGCGTCTACGTCGACACCCTGGCGATGGCGCGGTTGCATCCGAACCCGCCGCGCATCGGCCCGTGACCCTGCGCCGCGGCGCGATCGGCACCGCCCTGGCGGGCGTTCTCTGCGCGGTCTCCTGCAACGCCTCGGCGGACCGGTGGGAGCGGGTGACGGTGCCCACGCTCGACGAACGTGCGGGGGCGCCGCTGGTGGGCCACTGGATGCCGGCCCCGTCGGCACCTGTGCCCTCGCGGCGGCCGGCCCTCGTGCTGATGCACGGCTGTGGCGGCCTGTACGACCGCCGCGGCGGGCTCGCTGAACGGATGCGCTCGTACGCAGAGCTGTTCCATGGCGAGGGCTGGCACGTCCTGTTGCTCGACTCGTTTTCCAGCCGGGGCGTGCACGAGCTGTGCACGCAGCCGCGGCGCACCCGCAGCGTCGATCAGTCCCACCGACGCGACGACGCGTTGGGCGCAATGAAGTGGATGGCCGAGCGTGACGACGTCGATCCTCAGCGCGTGGCGCTGGTGGGCTGGTCGCATGGCGGGAGCGCCGTGCTGGCGGCCACGAACCGCCGCCGGGACCTGCCGGCGCATGCGCCCCGGGCGCCGCGCGTGGCGGTGGCCTTCTACCCGGGCTGCGTTGCGGAACTGCGGCTCGGTCATGAGAGCAGTGCTCCGCTGCTGGTGCTGCTGGGCGCCGCCGACGACTGGACCGCCCCGCAACCCTGCATGGCGCTGGCGGAGCGTTCGGCGGGCGGTGTGCGTGCCGTCGTGTACGAAGGGGCCTTCCACGGCTTCGACGCGGTCGCCCCCGTCCGTGTCCGTCGCGACGTGCATGGCGGCGTCCATGCAGGGCAGGGCGTTCATGTGGGCGGTGATCCGGTCGCCCGGGAGGCGTCGCAGCGCGAACTGCTCGACTTCCTGCGGCAGCATCTCGCACCCTGAGACCCGCCCGCTGCTAGAGTCCCGCCTCATGAGTGATCGACGCGATCTCGCCGGCAAGCATCTGGTGCTGGGCCTCACGGGAGGCATTGCCTGCTACAAGGCGGCCGAGTTGACGCGCGAGCTGGTGCGCGCCGGCGCGACGGTGCAGGTGGTGATGACCGAGGCGGCCGAGCAGTTCATCACCGCGGTGACGATGCAGGCCTTGTCGAACCGGCCCGTCTACACCAGCCAGTGGGATGCACGGCCGGGCAACAACATGGCCCACATCAACCTGACGCGCGAGGCCGATGCGGTGATCGTCGCGCCGGCCAGCGCCGACTTCATCGCCAAGCTGGCCCAGGGGCGCGCGGACGACCTGCTGTCGCTGCTGTGCCTGGCACGGCCCCTGTCCGGCGACCGACGCTGCCCGCTGCTGCTGGCCCCGGCGATGAACCGCGAGATGTGGGCCCACCCCGCGACGCAGCGCAACGTGGCCCAGGCAGTGGCCGACGGTGCGGTGGTGCTCGGGCCTGCGGCCGGCGATCAGGCCTGCGGCGAGGTGGGCGACGGACGCATGCTCGAGGCACTCGAACTGTGCGACGCGGTGATCGCGCAGTTCCAGCCCAGGCTTCTGGCTGGCCGCCGGGTGCTGGTCACGGCCGGGCCGACCTACGAGGCCATCGATCCGGTGCGCGGCATCACCAATCTCTCGTCGGGCAAGATGGGCTTCGCGATCGCACGCGCGGCGGCCGAGGCGGGTGCCGAGGTCACGCTGGTGGCCGGGCCGGTGGCCCTGCCCACGCCGGCGGGCGTACGGCGCATCGACGTGCGCAGCGCGCGCGAGATGCTGGCCGCCGTGCTGCCGGTCGCGCCGGACCACGATGTGTTCGTGGCCACGGCCGCGGTGGCCGACTGGCGCCCGGCCGACGCGGCCGCGCACAAGATCAAGAAGGTGGCCGGCCAGGGGGCACCGAGCCTCGATCTGATCGAGAACCCGGACATCCTGGCCAGCATCGCCGCGCTGCCGAACCGTCCCTACTGCGTGGGCTTCGCGGCCGAGAGCCAGGACGTCGAGCAGCACGCCCGCGCCAAGCTCGAGCGCAAGAAGGTGCCGCTCGTGGTGGGCAACCTCGGGCCCGCCACCTTCGGTCGCGACGACAACGCACTCCTGCTGGTGGACGCGCTGGGCACGCGCGCGCTCCCGCACGCCGACAAGCTCAGCCTGGCGCGGCAACTCGTCGCCGAGATCGCGCAGCGTCTTTCCGCCGCCTCATGACCGTCATCGACCTCAAGGTGCTCGACCCGCGCATGGCCGAGCACCTCCCCGCCTACGCCACCGCCGGCAGTGCCGGGCTCGACCTGCGCGCCTGCCTGGACGCGCCGCTGGTGCTCGCGCCCGGCCAGGCCCACCTGATCCCGACGGGCCTGGCGATCCACATCGGCGACCCCGGCCTCGCGGCCATGCTGCTGCCGCGTTCGGGGCTGGGCCACAAGCACGGCATCGTGCTGGGCAACCTCGTCGGCCTGATCGACAGCGACTACCAGGGGCCGCTGATGGTGAGCTGCTGGAACCGCGGCAGCGCGACGGTCACGATCGAGCCGATGGAGCGCATCGCGCAGATGGTGATCGTGCCGGTGGTGCAGGCGCGCTTTCGACGCGTCGAGAACTTCGACACCAGCGACCGGGGCGAGGGCGGGTTCGGTTCGACCGGCAAGCGCTGAGGGCGCGAGCTACTGCAGCTGCTCGGGCGTCGGCATCGCGTCGAGCACGTCGAACACGCCCGAGCCGACGCTGCCCGCCTCGACTTCGTCCTCGCTGGCCGGGCGCACGTCGCGCACGCTCAGGTGCAGGCGCAACGCCATTCCCGCCAGCGGGTGATTGCCGTCGAGCACCACGTGCGAGGGGTAGACCTCGGTGACGGTGTAGATCGCATCGGCGGGCATGTCCGGCGTGGCCGCCCCGTCGGGCAGGCCCTCGAAGCGCATGCCCGGCTCCAGTTCGGGCGGGAACAGCGCGCGATCCTCGAAGCACACGAGCTCGCTGTCGTACTCGCCGAAGGCGTGTTCGGGCTCCAGGTGCAGGTGCACCTCGAAGCCGATCGCCTGGCCTTCGAGCGCCTCCTCGACCTTGGGCAGCAGGTCGTCGCCACCGAAGAAGAACTCGACCGGCTCGGTAAGTTCGTCGATCGGCTGGTCTAGGGCGTCGGCGAGGCGCCAGGTCAGCGACACCACGCAGGGTTTGTGAATCCGCATGGTTCCATGATGGCACAGCGCGACAATGCGGCCATGGACATCCAGGCTCCCACGGCGCTGCTCGGCGGGCTGTCGCCGACCCAGTTCATGCGCCGGCATTGGCAGAAGCGGCCACTGCTCGTGCGACAGGCATTGCCGGGCGTCCGGCCCCCGCTTGCGCGCGCCGCGCTGTTCGACCTCGCCGGCGCGGACGATGTCGAATCGCGGCTGGTGCGACGCGACGATGCGGGGCGTTGGCACCTGCGCCGTGGCCCGCTGCCGCGCCGCGCGCTGCCACCGCTGTCGAGCACGGGCTGGACCCTGCTGGTGCAGGGCCTGGACCTGCACGTCGAGGCGGCGCACGCGCTGCTGTCGCGTTTCGCCTTCGTGCCGGCCGCGCGCCTCGACGACCTGATGCTGTCCTACGCCAGCGATGGCGGGGGTGTCGGTCCTCATACCGACGCGTACGACGTCTTCCTCGTGCAGGTGGCGGGACGTCGCCGCTGGCGCTACGGGCGCGTGACGCACCCACGGTGGCGCGATGACGTGCCGCTGCGCATGCTGGCGTCGTTCACGCCCGAGGAGGAGCATGTCCTGCAGGCGGGCGATCTGCTCTACCTGCCTCCGGGCTGGGGACACGACGGCATTGCCCAGGGGCACGACTGCATGACCGCGTCGGTCGGTTACCGGACGCCGGCGGCCGACGAGCTGGCGCGCGCGCTGCTGGCGCGGCTGGCCGACACCGAGAGTGACGACCCGCGCGGGCGCGTGCATTACCGCGACCCTCGCCAGGGCGCGACGACACAGGCCGGCGCGATGCCGGCGGCTTTGCAGGCCTTTGCGGCATCGGCGCTGCAGCGCCTGCTGCGCCAGCCGGGGGCGATCGAACGTGCGCTCGGCGAGTGGATCACCGAGCCCAAGCCGCAGGTGTGGTTCGAGGCGGGCGCGGGCGATGCCCGTGGCGGCGTGCGCCTCGATCGCCGCACACGCATGGCCTACGACGAACGCCACGTCTACATGAATGGCGAATCCTGGCGGGCGGCGGGGCGCGATGCGCGCCTGATGCGTCAGCTGGCCGACGCGCGCGCGCTGCAGGCGCGCGACGTGCGCGCGCTCAGCGCCGGGGCGCGCGGCGTGCTGGACGAGTGGATCGAGGCCGGCTGGGTGCGCGTTGCCGGCGCGGAAGCGAAGGGAGGACACGATGCCACATGACCCGCGCGACGAGTCCGCGCGCCCAGGCGCCATCGACGGACGCACCGCATTCCGAGACGCAGTGCGGCGGGCGTTCGCCACGGCCGCGCGCGAGCGCGTGCGCGAGCTGCAATTGGTGGATGTGGACTACGAGGCCTGGCCGCTCGACGATGCGGGGGTGCTCGAGGCGCTGGGTGCCTGGGCGCGCTTGCCGTCGCGACGGCTGCTGATGGTCGCCGCACGCTTCGATGCGTTGCCGCGGCTGTTCCCGCGCTTTGCTGCGTGGCGGCGCGACTGGTCGCACGTGGTCGAGTGTCGCGCGACCGACGTCGAGCCATCGCAGATCCCGACCCTGGTGCTGGCAGGCCCGGCAAGCTTGCACCTGGCCGATGCGCAGCGCTGGCGCGGGCACTGGCTGGCGACGCCGCGCGAAGTCGACGACTGGCACGAGGTCGTCGACGTGCTGGTGCAACGCTCCGAGCCGGGTTTCGCCGTGAACACGTTGGGCCTATAGGGATTCCACGGATTCCCGCTATAATCTGAGGCTGAGTTCGGAGGCAGTACGCAGACGATGCCACGCTTCTCGTGCTCGCAGATTCGCGCGAATCTGAACAACACCGGTAAATCGATCGACTCACTGACCTAGCAAGGAATCCTGCACATGAACAAGTCGCTCCTCGTCGCCTCCCTGGTGGCTGCCGTGGCCCTGTCGGCCTGCGGCAAGAAGGAAGAGGCCCCGGCTCCGGCCCCTGCCGCCGCCCCGGCACCCGCTCCGGCGCCCGCCCCCGCTGCTGCCGCGTCCGACGCCGCCGCTCCGGCTGCCGCGGCCAGCGCCGCTGCTCCGGCCGCGTCGAAGTAATCCCGCTTCGATCAGAGCGATGCGAGAGCCGCCTTCGGGCGGCTCTTTGCATTTCGGAGTCCGTCGTCGGCGCGAATGCCTGCGCGTCACGCGCCCGCGAGGTCGATCCAGGGGCAGCCTGCGTGCATGTCTGCCACGTGCAGCTGCGGGCGAGCGCGTCCAGAAGCGGCGTGCAGCGCCGCGAGCGCCAGTTCGGGGCGGTTGTTGTGGCGGCTCAGGTGGGCGGCCACCACGTGGCGCAAGCCGTCGTGTGCGACGCGATCGAGAAGGTCCGCAGCCTGACGGTTGGCGAGGTGGCCGCGTGCGCCCCCGATGCGCCGCTTCAGCCACGCCGGGTAGGGACCCCGCTCCAGCATGTCGCCGTCGTGGTTGCACTCGAGCAGCAGGGCATCGCAGCCTTCGAGCGCCGCGGCGACGGCGTCGGTGGGTTCGCCGAGGTCCGTGACGATGCCGAGACGATGCACGCCATCGCTGACGACGAGTTGCAGCGGTTCCGCGGCGTCGTGCGGCACGGCAAACGGATGCACGGTGAGCGCTCCGATGACGATCGGGCGCCCGCTCGCGGCCAATGAGACTTCGACCGACGGGTCGTCCCACGCGGCCGAGCGCGTACCCGCGCTTGCCCATACCGTCAGCGCGTACCGGCGCTGAAGCGCGGCGATGCCTCCGGCGTGATCGCTGTGCTCGTGGGTGACGAAGATGGCGCTCAGATCGCTCGGCGCCACGCCGCGCACGGCCAGCGCCGCGGCCACGCGGCGCGGGCCCAGGCCGCAATCCACCAGCAGCCGCGTGGGCGCCTGACCGTCGGCGCGCGTGACCTCGACCAGTGTTGCGTTGCCCGAGCTGCCGCTGGCCAGGCTCGAGAAGCGCAGCACCGGGCGGCGCTCTACCTGAGATCGTCGAGCAGGATGCCGACGATGCGTTGGCCGGTGGGGCCCGTCTCGGGTGCGCCCTGGGCGTTCTGCACGCTGACAGTCGTGCGATCGCCGTCGGCCTTGAGCGCGATGCGATAGCGCTCCGGCGCGGCGGACTCGCTCTTGCCGAAGCTGAACAGCTTGGCGAAGAAGCCGGGTTCGGCCTTGGTCGCGGCATTGGAGGGATCGACGTAGCGCACGAAGTACAGCCCCCCCGCACGGTCGCGGTCCTCCACCGTGAATCCGCCACGGTCGAGCACGAGCCCGACGCGCCGCCACGCGCGGTCGAAGTTCTCGTCGACCTGCAGCGTCGCGGGCTGGCCGCTCAGGGTACGGGCGCGGGCCGCCGACGTGACCGGCCTGGCCACGGTGTCGCGCGCCACCGCCTCCTTCGCGCCGAGCTTGACCATCAGCCGCGTCAGGAACTCGGCTTCGAGCTGGGGGTCGCTCGGCCGCGGCACCCAGCGCGTGCTCTGCGTGTCGCGCGTCTCGCCGGTGTACACCTCCTGCATGCCGCGGTGGCTGATGTACACCTCGCTGCTCGCACCGTTGCGTTCGACGCGTGTGCGGAAGCGGTCGCGTTCACCGCTGTCGTACAGGCTGTCGAGCACGCGGCCGACCATGCGGCGCACGATGTCCTGCGGAATCTTGGCGCGGTTCTCGGCCCAGTCCGTTTCCATCACGCCGGCCTCGGCGTTGTCCACGACCAGCGTGAAGCCGCGCTCCTGCCAGAAGCTGCGCAACTGCGGCCACAGCGCGTCCGCCGGCATCGGCACCACCAGCCAGCGCTCGTTGCCGTCGCGCACCACGCGCATCTCGCCGGCGACGTTGGGGGCCACCTGAGCGGTCGCGGCGGCGTTGGTCGTCGCCTGTGCCGGGGCGGCGGCCGACTGCTGCTGGTAGGTACTGGCGCTGACGGCACCTTGCTGCGGTGCGTAGCGGCCGTCGCGTGCAAGCTGGGTCAGGTCCGGTGGTACCTCCAGCGGGGCCGTCTTGACCGCGCCGGCCTTGTAGTCGAGCTTGTCGCCCTGGAGGAAGTCGCCGAACGACGAGCAGCCGGCGAGGCACAGGGCTGCGGTGGTCAAGACCGCAAGGCGGAACGGTTGCGCAGGCTGTTTCATTCTTTGCTTCGCAAGAAGTGCGTGGCCGAGTGGCCGGGGATGGACGCGCGGAACGCGGTTCGGGCAGCGCCGCGTCACAGCGCGCCGGCCTCGCGCAGCGCCGCTTCGAGCACCGCGTGATGGGCCTCGGTCAGCGGCACCAGGGGCAGACGCAGCGCCGGACCGATGCGGCCCATGCGCGCCAGCGCCCACTTGACGGGGATCGGATTGGCCTCGGCGAACAGGTGCCGGTGCAGGCCCAGCAGCTTGAGGTGGATCGCCGCGGCGCGGCGAGCGTCGCCCGCGATGGCGGCGGCACACAGGTCGGCCATGGCGCGCGGCGCCACGTTGGCCGTGACGCTGACGTTGCCGTGCCCGCCCAGCAGCATGAGACCGATCGCCGTGGGGTCGTCGCCGGAGTAGACGCAGAAGCCCTTGGGCGCCTGCTTGATCAGCCACGCGGCGCGATCGATGTTGCCGCTGGCCTCCTTGATGCCGACGATACCCGGCACCTGGGTCAGGCGCAGCACGGTGTCGTGCTGCATGTCCGCCACCGTGCGGCCGGGCACGTTGTACAGCACCACCGGCAGGTCCACGCCCTCGGCGATGGTGCGGAAATGCCGATAGATGCCTTCCTGCGTGGGCTTGTTGTAGTACGGCACCACCTGCAGCGAGCAGTCCGCACCGACGCGCTTCGCGAATCGGGTCAACTCCAGCGCTTCCGACGTGGAGTTCGCGCCGGCGCCGGCCATCACGGGAATGCGGCCGGCCGCGTGCTCCACGGCCACGCGGATGATCTCGCAGTGCTCCTCGACGGTGACGGTGGGCGACTCGCCCGTCGTGCCGACGACGCCGATGCAGGCCGTGCCTTCGGCGACGTGCCAGTCGATCAGCCGCCGCAGGGCAGGGTAATCGACGCTGCCGTCGTCGTGCATCGGGGTGACCAGCGCGACGATGCTGCCAATGATCGGGTTCATGATCGGCTCAGTGGAAATTCACCGGGGATTCTAGCGGGGGCGTCGATGCGGGCGGGCACTGCGCGACGATGCGCTGCACGCGCCGAGGCGGTCCGGTGAGCAGACCGTCCTCGAAGGCGACGACGTGCATCCCGCGGCACCACTCCAGAAGTTCCCCTTCGCGCAGCAGGAACGCGGGGTTGGACGGCCTGCCGAATGCGGCGTGACCGATCGCGAAGGTCTCGTAGAGGAGCACGCCGCCCGCGGCGAGGCTGTCCAGCACGGTGGGCATCAGCGGGCGCCACAGGTAGTTCGTGACGAGCACGGCGTCGAAGCGCTCGCCGGGCAGTGGCCAGGGGCCCTCCTCGATGTCGGCCACGACGACGCGCGCGACTGTGCGCAGCGGCTCGACCGCTCCGGCATCGCGATCCACGCCGGTCACCTTGTAGCCGCGCGCGGCCAGCCAGCGCAGGTGCCGCCCGCTCCCGCACGCCAGGTCGAGCACGTGCGCGCCCGGTGGGAGCAGATGGGCCCAGCGCAGCAGCCAGGGCGAGGGCGGCGACAGGCCGTGCGTCACGGGCGCATTCAGAAGCAGGCCCAGAGCTCGCTGGCCAGGCGCACCATGAGGTCGGGCTGCAGGTAGGCCGCGAACGCGAGCGCGAGCGCCGTGGCCGCCGCCGCGCGCCACAGCCAGCGCACCGGCAGCGGTCGCTTCACGCGGCGGCCACCGACGGGGTGCGGCGCACGATCGCGTGCTCGCGCACCGGCAGGTTGATCAGGGCGGCCGCCACCCCGAGCGCTGCCGCGATCCACCACACGATGTCGTAGCTGCCGGTGGTGTCGTAGAGCAAGCCGCCCAGCCAGACGCCGAGGAAGCTGCCGACCTGGTGGCTGAAGAACACGATGCCGCCCAGCATCGACAGGTACTGCACGCCGAAGATCTGCGCCACCACGGCATTGGTGGGCGGCACCGTCGACAACCACAGCAACCCCATCACCGAGGCGAACAGGTACACGCTCCACGGCGTCAGCGGCGCCGCGAGGAAGGCGACGATGGCCACCGCGCGCAACAGGTAGATTGCCGACAGCAGGTAGCGCTTGGGCCAGCGCTGGCCGAGCAGGCCGGCGCCGTAGGTCCCGAACACGTTGAACAGGCCGATCAGCGCCAGCGCCGTCGTGGCCACGCCGGGCGACAGGCCATGGTCCTTCAGGTAGCTCGGCATGTGCACGCCGATGAAGACCACCTGGAAGCCGCACACGAAGTAGCCCGCCGTCAGCAGCTGGAAACTGCGGTAGCCGAAGGCCTCACGCAGCGCGGCACCGATGCTCTGGCGGTGGCCTCCGGCAGCGGCGCCGGGGGCTTGCGGCTCCTTCAGGCCCCAGGCGAGCGGAACGATCGCCAGCGCTGCACAGCCCAGGATGAACAGTGCGTTCTGCCAGCCCCACGTGCCGATCAGCCAGTTCTCCACGGGCACCATCAGGAACTGGCCGAACGACCCCGCCGCAGCGGCCACGCCCATGGCCCATGAGCGCCTGCTCGGATCCACGTTGCGGCCGATCACGCCGTAAATGACGGCATAGGTGGTGCCCGACTGCGCGATGCCGATGAGCAGCCCCGCACTGCCGGTGAAGGCCAGTCCCGAGGTGGCCAGGGCCATCAGCACCAGGCCCGCGGCATACATGAGGCCACCGGCCAGCAGCACGCGGAACGCCCCGAAGCGGTCGGCCAGCGCCCCGGCCACCGGCCCGGCCGCGCCCCAGGCCAGGTTCTGCACCGCCATCGCGAACGCGAAGGACTCCCGCGTCCAGCCGCGGTCCATCGTGATCGGCTGCAGCCACAAGCCGAAGCCATGGCGGATGCCCATCGACAGGGTCACGATCGCGGCGCCGCACAGCAGCACCTGCCCCAGGGACAGCTTGGGGGAGGAAGTTGTCATGGCGTGACTTTAGCCCCGTGCGTGTCTTCGTGCAGGCGCCCCGGGCGCGCTGCCTAGAATGCCCGGCCATGCCGAGCGCCAAGACCCCGCCGAAGTACGCCGAGGAATCGATCCGCGTCCTCAAGGGCCTCGAGCCCGTGAAGCAGCGTCCGGGCATGTACACCCGCACCGACAGCCCGCTGCACATCGTGCAGGAAGTCATCGACAACGCCGCCGACGAGGCGCTGGCGGGCTTCGGCAGGCGCATCGCCGTCATCCAGCACGCCGACGGATCGGTCAGCGTCGAGGACGACGGCCGTGGCATCCCCTTCGGCCTGCATCCCGAGGAGCAGGTGCCCGTGCTGGAGATCGTCTACACGCGGCTGCACGCCGGGGGCAAGTTCGACAAGGGCGCGGGCGGGGCCTACAGCTTCTCGGGCGGCCTGCACGGCGTGGGCGTCAGCGTCACCAATGCGCTGGCCAGGCGGCTCGCGGTGACGGTGTTCCGCGAAGGCCAGGTGGCGACCATCGCCTTCTCGGGCGGCGACGTGGTCGAGCCGCTGGCGCTGCGCAAGGCCGCCGCAGGCGATCGCAGGCAGGGCACATCGGTGCGCGTGTGGCCCGACCCGAAGTACTTCGACAGCGCCGAGCTGCCGCGGCACGAGTTGACCCACCTGCTGCGCAGCAAGGCGGTGCTGATGCCCGGCGTGGTGGTCACGCTCGCGCACGAGAAGAGCGGCGAGACGCAGACCTGGCAGTACAAGAAGGGTCTGGCCGACTACCTGCAGCAAAGCCTCGCGGCCGACCCCTTGATTCCGCTCTTCGAGGGCGAGCACTACGCCGAGGCCGGGGACGCCGAGAACAACGCCGAGGGCGAGGGCGCCGCGTGGTGCGTGGCCTTCACCGAGGAAGGCGCCACGCTGCGCGAGAGCTACGTCAACCTCATCCCCACGGTGGCAGGGGGCACGCACGAGGCGGGGCTGAAGGACGGCCTGTTCGCCGCCGTCAAGGGCTTCATCGAACTGCATGCGCTGCAGCCCAAGGGGGTCAAGCTGATGCCCGAGGACGTGTTCTCGCGCGCCAGCTTCGTCCTCTCGGCCAAGGTGCTCGACCCGCAGTTCCAGGGCCAGACCAAGGAGCGGCTGAACTCGCGCGACGCGCTGCGGCTGGTCTCCGGCTACACGCGGCCGGCCTTCGAGCTGTGGCTGCACCAGCATGTCGAGTACGGCCGCAAGCTCGCCGAGCTCGTGATCAAGCAGGCGCAGACTCGCCAGCGCGCGAGCCAGAAGGTCGAGAAGCGCAAGGGTTCGGGCGTGGCCGTGCTGCCGGGCAAGCTCACCGACTGCGAGAGCCGCGACCTCGCGTTCAACGAGGTGTTCCTCGTCGAGGGCGACTCGGCCGGTGGCAGCGCCAAGATGGGACGCGACAAGGAGACTCAGGCCATCCTGCCCTTGCGCGGGAAGGTGCTCAACGCCTGGGAGGTCGAACGCGACCTGCTGTTCAAGAACACCGAGATCCACGACATCGCGGTGGCGCTGGGCGTCGACCCGCACGGCCCGGCCGACGAGCCCGACCTCTCGGGCCTGCGCTACGGCAAGGTGTGCATCCTGTCCGACGCCGACGTCGACGGTTCGCACATCCAGGTGCTGCTGCTCACGCTGTTCTTCCGCCACTTCCCGAAGCTGATCGAACGCGGCCATGTCCACGTGGCCAAGCCGCCGCTGTACCGTGTCGACGCGCCGGCGCGCGGCAAGAAGCCGGCGGCCAAGATCTACGCGCTCGACGACGGCGAGCTCGACGCCACGCTCGACAAGCTGCGCAAGGAGGGCGCGCGCGAGGGCGCGTGGGCCATCAGCCGTTTCAAGGGCCTGGGCGAGATGAGCGCGGAACAGCTGTGGGAGACGACGCTCAACCCGGACACGCGGCGATTGCTGCAGGTGAGCTTCGCGGCGCAGGGCCTGTCTGCCACCACCGAGGCCTTGACCAGGCTGATGGGCAAGGGCGAGGCTGCCGCGCGGCGCGAGCTGATGGAACTGCACGGCGACACGGTGGACGTCGATGTCTGAGCCCACCGCAGCACCGAAGGCCACGCCGCGGGTGCACCTGCGGCCCACCATGCTGTCCGATCTCGACTGGGTGGTGTCGATCGAGACCGATCCGGCCAACCTGCCCTTCATCACCCCCTGGGAGCGTACGCAGCACGAGAGCGCGGTCCGCATCCCCGACACGCGTCATTTCGTGATCGAGGTGGGCGACGACTACGAACGCACCGGTTTCGTGATCCTGCAGGGCTGCCGCAACCCCAACCGCAGCGTCGAACTCAAGCGCATCGTGCTGCAGCGCCCCGGGCAGGGCCAGGGGCGGGGCCGGGCCTGCGTGCGCCTGCTCAAGCGCATGGCCTTCCGCGATCTCAAGTCGCACCGGTTCTGGCTCGACGTCAAGACGCTCAACCAGCGTGCGCTGGCCCTCTACGCCAGCGAAGGATTCGTCGAGGAGGGCCGCCTGCGCGAGAGCGTGCGCGCCGGCGACGGCTACGACTCGCTCGTGGTGATGTCGATGCTCGACCGCGAGTACGACGCACGCGTCGCGCTGGGCCTCGAAGGCTGACGGCCACGCGCAATCCCTGCGGGACGCGATAGGGTCGCTGTCGGCCGCAAGCTGACTGAGGCCGTCGACTGCTTTTCGCTCAGTGGCGAACACCGGGATGGCAAACCAGCCGACGTCGGTGCCGACGGCATGCCGGCCGCCGAATTCATGCCTGGCGCGACAGCCATTCGGCCCAGTAGTCGATGCAGGCGCGCACCTTGGGCAGTCGGTGCCTCTCCTGCAGGATCAGCGCGTGGATCGGCACGATCTGAGGGTCGATCTGGTCCTGCAGCAGCGCAACGAGCTCGCCGCGATGGATGAGCGGAAGGGCCAGCAGGTCCATCACCCGCGCGATGCCGACACCCTGCCGTGCCAGCGCCAGCGTCAGTGTGATGCTGTCGCTGCGCGTATGGCCGCGGGCCTGGTAGACGCCCGGCTTGTGCATGCCGCTGAGCGGCCACCGGTTCATCTGCGGATTGGCCGTGAAGGTGATCAGGCGATGCCGCTCCAGATCCGACACGTTCTTCGGAGCGCCGAAGCGCTCGATGTAGCTCGGCGACGCCACGACCGTGCGACCGAAGTGACCGAGCCGGCGCGCCACGAGGCTGTCGTTGCCGAGTTCGCCGGTGCGGATCGCGACGTCGATGCCGTCGCGCGCCAGATCGACCACACGGTCGTCGGCGGTCAGATCGACGTGAAGTTGCGGATGGCGTTCGTACAGACCCGCCAGGCTCGGCGCGATCACCGTCTCGGCGACCACCAGACTGACGCTCACGCGTACCCAGCCGCTCGGCCCGCCGACGCGGCCGGTCAACGCACCGTCCAGTTCGCCTGCCGTCTCCAGAAGGCGGCGGCCGTACGCCAGCACGGTGTCGCCTTCGTCGGTGAGGCTCAGACCATGGGTACTGCGATGCATCAGACGTGCACCACAGTGGGCTTCCAGACGGGCGAGTGAGCGCGTGACCTGGCTGACCGGCATGTCGCGCTCGCGCGCTGCCGCCGACAGCGTGCCGAGTTCGGCGACGCGGACGAACAAGGCCATGTCGTCGAGCCGCAACTGCATGGCTGGAGTTTGGCTGGTTCTCCGGAAACTGCAAAGTCGAATTGCGGAAGTCTCCGTTTCCGCGGATCGGTCGATCGCCTATCGTCATTTCAAACGAAGGACGCGGCATGTTCACGAAGTCACCGGCGACCCCCCGTGCCATCGAGGCCGCGCCGATGTTCCTCTTGCGATCGGAAGCGAAGCCCAAGGATCTGATGCCTTCAGGTCCTGCCGATCACGTCGAGCGCACCGGCACTTGCGAGGCGGTGCCCGTCGTGATCCACGTCGCGCGGCACCTGGTCAAGCCGCCGACCCTCGATCGCGAGGGACGTCTGGGTCTTCGACCAGAGCGTGCGTGTGCAAGCCGAATCCCATGGGGCAGGCACCGGCCTGCGGGAGCCCGTCGCCTTTGTGCACAACGGATTCACGGAGCGGTCGGCATGGCAGCGGGTGCGCGACCTCTTGCCCGTATTGGACGCGGCGTGCCTTGCGGCCGGCAAGATGGCGCTGGTGAATGTGTGGCGACCCATCGGTGCGTCGGCCGAGCGCTTTCCACTGGCCGCGGCGAACGGGCGTTCAATGCCGCCGGCCGACCATGTGGCCGTGGACATGATCTACGCCGATCGCGTCGGCGAGGGCTGCCGCTGCACCGACTCTGCCGGACAAGGCTGGTTCTACGTCGGCGGCATCCGCAACGACGAGGCGATGCTGCTCAAGTGCTTCGATTCCGCCGCCGACGGCCGCACCTGCCATACCGCGCACACTGGCTTCGAAAATCCCGCAGCAGCACCCGACGCGCCGCCACGCCGGAGCATCGAGGTACGAGCGATCCTGGCCTTCGATGCATGAACGGAGAGTACCGATGAACGCACTCAGGGGAGGTTGCCACTGCGGCAACGTGGGTTTCACCTTGCTGACGCAGCAAAGCGAGCGCAGCCTGGTCCCGCGGCGTTGCGGCTGCACCATGTGTCGTCGCCACGGCGCCAGTTGGATCTCCGATCCGCAAGCGACATTGGAGTTGAACTGTCTTGATCCGGCACGCGTCAGCGTGTATCAGTTCGGCCAGCGAACGTCGCACTGGATCCTCTGCTCGCGGTGTGGGGTGCTGACTGCCGCAATCAGCATGATCGAAGGTCGACTCAGGGCGGTGGTGCGCTCGCAATCGATGGTCGACCACCATTTCTCCGCTCCTGAAGTGGCGACCGATTTCGACGATGAGCCCATGGAGGGCCGGCTCGCGCGCCGCTCCAGAACGTGGATCGGGTCAGTGACGATCTCGCCGCCGCTCCAACTCCAGTTCGCTCCCTGAGCCGGCGGCAGAGGGCGCACCCCATGGTGTCACTGCACTGCCCTCGCTGCGGCGCGTCCATGCCCGCACAGCGCTCCTGGGCCGAGGTGGCGGTCTCGACGCTCGTCCCCGCTCCAGCGGTTCCTGACATGGCCACACAGGCGCGTTGCGATGCTTGCGGTCGAGTCTCGGCCGCAAGCGACTTGCGCTACTCGACGGCCGAACGCACCCATCCGAAATGCTTGGTGCTGTGGCTTGCCGTGGCGGGAGCGCTGCTCCTGGCGCTTGCGAGCATGGCCCTGGGATGAGCCGCCTTGCTCGTGCGCGGGCTTGACTCTTGCCTTTCCCGCTTCGGGTTGACCGCAGCGACGCTCGATCTGTCGAGGCGGCTGCGCAGGCGCGACCGCGGTGCCTCCGGATCGGGCAGTCGCCACGCCAGGTCGCCCGGGCCATGCGTGCCGCGGAGAGAACGCTCGTCGGCGTCCGCCGCAAGCTGATCCTGCGCCTGCCGCAGCCAAGCACCCCAGCGGAAAGCGCCGATCTCGACGGCAGGATGCGGGGTCAGGGCGGCCGTGCATGGTGTGCTCCTTCGTGACGTGCGGGATCACCGTGGGCGGCGGTCGCGGGCCTCGGACCTGGCGCGCGGCGCAGCCGCGCTGCCGTCGAGACGCCAGAGCCCGTTGAGACGCACTTGGCGATGAAACACGCAACACGCGAAGCCTTCGTTGACCTCCGAATCGAAGACCCCGGCATCGAGTACCGCCTCGTGGCGATGAGATCGAGCTCCTGCAGGAGGCCTCAGGGCCGCGTCGGAAGCCGCATTCAGTACAGCACCATCTGAGTGCAGCGGAACAGGGCCAGGGTCTTGCCGCTGTCGCGGTGCGTCACCGTCGCGTCCCACACCTGTGTGGTGCGGCCGAGGTGCACGGCGCTGGCCACGCAGTCGAGCGTGCCGTCGCGCGCGGTGCCGAGGTGGTTGCTCTTGAGTTCCAGGGTGGTGAAGCCGCGTGCGCCCGCGGGCAGGTGGGCCAGGCAGCCGTAGCCCGCGCAGGTGTCGGCCAGCGTCACGATGCTGCCGGCGTGCAGGAAGCCGTTGGGCGCCATCAGCTGCGGCGTCACTGGCAGTTCGGCGCGCAGCTCGCGCTCGCCCAGGCCGGTGATGACGATGCCCAGGTGGCCGGGCAGGTGGCCCTCGCCGAGGGTGCGGAAGTACTCGAGGTCGCGCATGGCCCGAGTCTAGGGCGCGCGCTCAGCGCCGGCATCGCAGGTCGTCGAAGGCGAGTCCCTCGTCGGCGATCCATGGCGGCAACGCCTGGCCCAGGATGCGCGCTGCGCAGGCTGCACCCATGGCCGGGCTGGTCTGGATGCCGTAGCCGCCCTGGCCGCAGCACCAGAAGAAACCGGGCACGGCGTCGTCGAAGCTCCCCACCAGCGCGCCGTCGGCCACGAAGCTGCGCAGTCCGGCCCAGGTGCGCAGCGGGCGTCGGATCGCCAGCGTGGTGGCCTCCTCGATGCGCGCGATGCCGGTGGCCACGTCGAGCTCCTCGGCCACCACGTCGTGCGGCGGCACGGGGTCGGCGTTGGCCGGCGAGCCGAGCAGCACGCCGGCGTCGGGCTTGAAGTAGAAGTCCTCGTCGATGCCCGCCACGCAGGGCCACGCCCGTACGTCGACGCCCGCGGGCGGCGCGAACGTGAAGGCGCTGCGGCGCCGTGGCTGCAGCCCCAGCGGCGTCACGCCGGCGCGCGCGGCCAGCTCGTCGGCCCAGGCGCCGGCCGCGTTCACGACCACTGCGGCGCGCCACGTGCTGCCGTCGGCCAGGGCCAGCGTCCAGTCGGCGCCGGTACGCGACAGCGCCGTCACTTCGGCATCGCACTTCAGCACCGAGCCCTGCGCGCTCACCTGGCGCAGGAAATGCTGGTGCACCGCGTGCACGTCGAGGTCGGCGGCCGACGGATCGAGCAGCGCGTGCGCGGCCGCTTCGGCCCGCAGCGCGGGCACGAGGGCGCACGCCGCCTCGGCGCCCAGGCGGCGTGCGGGGGCGCCCTCGGTGGCCAGCGCCGACTGCAGGGCCTCGATCGCGTCGGCCTGGCCGGCTCGCCCCACGAAGAGCGCACCGCGCGGCGCGAGCGCGCCGGGCAGGGCCTCGAACGCGCGGCGGCTCGCGCGCGTCAGCGCGCGCACCTGCGCCGGGCCATAGCTCTCCATGAACATCGCCGCCGAGCGGCCGGTGCTGTGCCAGCCCGGCTGCGGCTCGCGCTCCAGCAGGGCCACGCGCAGGTGCGGCGCCAGGTGGGCGGCCACGGACGCGCCGGCGATGCCCGCGCCCACCACGATCACATCGAATGCCGTCGTGCTCACGCCGCGATGGTAGGGGCGGCGCCCATGGCGATGGCGCACCGGTTCAGGCCGGGGCCTTGACCGGCGGGCGGCGTGGTGCGCTGTGCCCGGCACGGTCGAGCGCCCAGCCCTCGGTGGCGCTCGAGCGCGGCAGCCAGCGCCAGCCCTTGCCGCCGAGGCTGCGTCGCGCCGCGACGCGCAGCACGCGCTCGCAGCCGTCCGCGTCGAGCTGCAGGGCGAAGCGCTGCCAGCGCCGGTTGACCGCGGCGTCGCGCCACAGGTCCTCCAGCGCATGGCGCAGTTCGAGGCCGGCCAGGCGCATGCCCAGCGCGAGGCGGCGTGCCTGCAGCGTCAGCACGAAGACCTGGAAGTCGTGCCGCGCCGCGGCCGGCAGGTGCGCCATCAGGGCGCGCAGGCGCGGCACGGCCTCGGCCTCGGTGAAGGTGCGCGTGACGATGGCCTGCAGGGCCTGCACCGGATTGAGCACGCGCAGCCGGTTCGGCGGCAGCACCAGCAGCGGCAGGCAGGCCGCCTCGGCGTGGGGCAGGGCGGTGACGAAGCTCATCAGCACCGCCAGGCGCGACCAGTGCAGCGGCGTCAGGCCGTCGAGCGTGTCCAGGCCGGAGGCCTCGAGCTGGCGCACCACCGCGAGCGCCTCGCGCCAGTCGAGGTCGGCCTTGGCCTCGTTGGCGCGCGCGCTCATCACGGCCAGGTTGCCCGCGGCGTAGCCGGCCCCATTGCAGACGCGGTCGACCGAGGCGTCGCTGCCGGCGCCGCTGGCGTGGGTCAGCTCCACACGCGTGATCGGGCACACCGGCACGTCGATCTGCGCCAGGAAGTTCGGCGTCACCTGCACGCCCTCGAAGGCCTTGCCGCGGCGCCAGGCGTTCAGGCGCAGCTGGAGCCACTTGCGCACGTGCGTCGTGGGCTTGAGCGTGCGGGTGCCGAACACGGCCTGGCCGGCCTGCCAGCCCTGGCGCACCGGGTGGGCGTCGGCCAGCGCGTCGGCCGGTGGCGTGAGGCGGAAGTGCGCGTAGTCCCAGCCGATCTCGAAGGCCGTCGCGGCCTCGGGGGTGCGGGCGGGGGCGGCCGGCGCGGTGTCGGCGAACAGGTCGGCGGTGGAGAACATGCAGGCGCTCCTGGCAGGCGCCGGGACGACCCCGGCAGCTCCAGGATCGGCGTCGACAGGCTCATCGAATGAGCCACCCAAAGCCCGATCGGTTAGCATGGTGGCTCATCTGATGAGCCACCCAGGGGGTGTCGCATGGACCGCACCGAGCGCTTCTACAAGATCGAACTGCTGATCCGCACGCGGGGCAGCGTGCCCTTCGCCGTGCTGATGGACGAGCTCGGCGTGTCGCGCGCCACGCTCAAGCGCGACCTCGAATACCTGCGCGAACGCCTGGATGCGCCCATCGTCTACGACCGTTTCGCCAACGGCTACGCCTTCCGTCCCGATGCGCGCGACGCCCGCCAGGTCAGGCACGAACTGCCCGGCCTCTGGTTCTCCGAGCGCGAGATCCACGCGCTGCTGACGATGCACCAGCTGATCGGCGGCCTCGACGAGGGCGGCGTGCTGGCGCGCCACCTGCAGCCCCTGCTCGACAAGCTCAACGGCATGCTCGGCACCAGCGATGAGCAGGCGCGCGAGCTGACGCGGCGCATCAAGGTGATGGCGCCGGCACGGCGCGCGGTGGCGCCCCGGCACTTCGAGCTCATCGGCGGCGCGCTGACGCGGCGCCAGCGCGTGCACCTGCACTACTGGGTGCGCAGCCGGCGCGAGATGACCGAGCGCACCGTGAGCCCGCAGCGACTCGTGCACTGGCGCAACACCTGGTACCTCGATGCCTGGTGCCACGCCACCGACGCGCTGCGGCGTTTCGCGCTCGACGCCATCCGCGAGGCGGACCTGGTGTCCTCGCCGCGCGCCAAGGACGTGGCGCCCAGGACCATCGAGGCCGAGCTCGACGCCGGCTACGGCGCGTTCAGCGGCGCGCGCGTGCAGTGGGCGACGCTCGAGTTCACGCCCGAGGCGGCGCAGTGGGTGCGGCACGAGCAGTGGCACCCGCAGCAGGAGCAGAAGCTTCACGCCGACGGCTCGCTCACGCTGCGCGTGCCCTACGCCGACGCCACCGAGCTGGCGATGGACATCCTGCGCCACGGCGAGCAGGTGCGCGTGGCGGCGCCGGCGGCCCTTGCGACCGAGGTGCGGGAGCGGCTGCGGCGGGCCGTGGCCATGTACGACAGGCCGCATTGAGCCGGCCGGCCGATGCCGCCGGCCTCGTGCCGGACAATGCCGTGGTGGGCGCCGCAGCGGCGCCGGGGCGAGGGCAAGGATGAAGCTGACCATCGTGGGGTCGCGCTACTTCGGCGCGACGGCATTCGAGGCGCTGCGCCAGGAGGCGGGCGTGCAGATCGTGGGCGTGGTGGTGCCCACGGCCGACGACCGGCTGGCCAACGCGGCGCGTGCGGCGGGCGTCCCGGTGCACGTGCAGGTGAACCCGAAGATCGTGCCGGGCGAGGCCGTGCCCGATGGCACCGACCTGATCGTCGCCGCGCACACCCACGCGCGCATCAGCAACGAGGCGCTGGACCGCTCGCGCCTGCGCGGCGTCGGCTATCACCCGTCGCTGCTGCCGCGCCACCGCGGCATCGCGGCGGTGGAATGGACGATCCTGGAGGGCGACCCGATCGCCGGCGGCTCGGTGTACCACCTGGCCGACGGTTGGGATGCCGGCGCCATCGCGGCCCAGGACTGGTGCTTCGTGGCACGCGACGACAACGCGCGCACGCTGTGGGAGCGCGAACTCGCGCCGATGGGCCTGCGCCTGCTGGCGCAGGTGGTGCGCCATGCGCGCGATCACGGCGAGCTGCCGGCCCGCGTGCAGGACCCGCGCTTCGCCACCAAGGCGCCGATGCTGCGCAAGGCGGTGGTGCTGACGGAGGACGCCTCGCCGGCGCACACCTCGCTCGTGGCCACCGTGATGGGCCCGGACCGCCCGGGCATCGTGCGCTCGCTGTCGGACCGCGCCCAGCGCTACGGCGCGAGCTGGACCGTCAGCCACATGGCGCGCTTTGCCGGCGAGTTCGCCGGCATGGTGCACCTCGAGGTGCCGCGCGAGCAGGCCGGCGCGCTGGAGGCGGCACTGCGCGGGCTGGAGTCCACCGGCCTCAAGGTGGCGGTGGCCACCAGCGAGGGCCGCGGCGGCGCGCCGGCGGGATGGCGGGCGTTCGACTTCGAGTTCGTCGCCGACGACCGCGTGGGCATCGTGGCCGACGTCACCCGCGTACTGGCCGACCGCGGGATCAGCATCGAACGCCTCAACACCGAGACGCTGCCCGGCGACGCTGCCGAGAAGGCGCGCTTCAAGGTCCACGCCCACCTGCTGGTGCCGGCGGCGCTCGACCTGGACGTGCTGCGCGCGGAGCTGGGCGAGCTGGCGCGCACGCTGATGGCCGACATCGCGCTGGGCGAGCGCGCGGCGGCCTAAGCGGCCGTGGTGGGGCGGCTTGTGCGGCGCACCCGCCACAGCAGGAAGCCGGCGATCGCGAGGTTCAGCAGGTTCCAGCCGATGCCGTTGACGAATGCGGCGTGGTAGGAGCCGGTGAGGTCGAACACCTTGCCCGACATCCAGCCGCCCAACGCCATGCCGAACAAGGTCGCGGTGAGCACCACCGCGACGCGCCCGCCGGCCTGGGCCGCCGGGAAGTGCTCGCGCACGATGATCGCGTAGCTCGGCACGATGCCGCCCTGGAACAGGCCGAACAGCGCGGAGATCACGTACAGCGAGGCGAGGCCGTCGAAGGGCAGGAAGAGCAGCAGGGCGAGGCCCTGCAGCGTCGAGCCGAGCACCAGGGTGCGCAGGCCGCCGATGCGGTCGCAGATCCAGCCCGAGACCAGGCGGCTGACGATCCCGCAGGCCAGCATCAGGCTCAGCATCTCGGCGCCGCGCGCCGCCCCATAGCCGAGGTCGCCGCAGTAGGCCACGATGTGCACCTGCGGCATCGACATCGCCACGCAGCAGGCCACGCCGGCGATGCACAGCAGCGTCTGTGCCGTGCCCGTCGACAGGCCGAACGGCCGCGTGAGCGCGCTCGTCGAGGACGATGCTGCCGCGCCGGTGGCCGCCGCGACGGCCGCGGCCGGGGGCCGTGCGCGCAGGCCCCAGGCCAGCAGGGGCATCGTCAGCACGCAGAACACCCCCAGGCCGACATAGGTGGCACGCCAGCCCGCGCTCTCGACGAAGTGCTGCACGACGGGCGGCCACACCGCCCCCGCGAGGTAATTGCCGCTGGCGCACACGGCCACCGCGATGCCGCGCCGGCGCACGAACCACTGCGAAGTGTCGGCCACCAGCGGGGCGAAGGTGGCCGAGCTGCCGAGCGCGCCCAGCAGCAGGCCATGCAGCAGCGCGAACACGAGGAGGTTGCCGGCCAATCCCGCCAGCACGAAGCCGCTGCCCAGGCCGCAGGCCCCCAGCAGCACCACCGGCATCACGCCGAAGCGGTCCGCTGCCTTGCCCATTGCCACGCCGCCCAGGCCGAAGCCCAGCATCATCAGCGTGTAGGGCAGCGAGGCGTCGGCGCGCGCGGCGCCGAACTCGGACTGCACCACCGGCAGCACGACCGGGATCACGTACATCGCGCCGCTGCCGATCGTCATCAGCAGCAGGGCGATCGAAAGGCGCAGCCAGGCGTAGCGCGAGTCGGGGGCGTGCGTCGGCGTCGGGGTCACGGCACGATTGTCGCGGCCCGGCTGGCGCGTGCGCCCCGGCCTGCTCAGCGCGCCGGCGTCATGCCGGTGGCACGCAGGATCTGCGCGGTCTCGGGGCCGGTGAGTGCCGCGGCGAAGGCCAGTGCCGCGGCCTCGTGGCGCGGCGCACGCGCGATGCCGACCGCATAGGTGGTGTGGTTCTGGATTGCCGCGGGCAGGGGACCGACGAGCTCGGCCCCCTTGACCGGCAGGATCTCGCTGATCTGGTGGATCGCGAGGTCGGCCTCGCCGCTGACGAGCCGTTCCGCGACCAGGCCGCCAGGGACCAGCACCGCCTTTGCCTGCACGGCGTCGGCGATGCCCAGGCGCTGGAACAGGCCGCTGAGGTAGATGCCGCTCGAGCCGCCCGCCGCGGGATCGATGTAGGCCACCTTGCGCGCCGCGAGCACGGCCTCCTTGAACTGCTCCACCGTCTCCAGCGGCGGGCGCGCGGCGCCCGCCCTGACCGCGACGCCGATGGCCACCCGCGCGACGGGGCGCATGCTGGCCGCGTCGACCTTGCCGTCCCTGGCCAGCGTCTCGAGGCTGCCGGGCGGCAGCACGATGAGGTCGAACGCCTCGCCGCCCTGCACCCTGCGCACCAGGGCGCCGGCCGTGTCGTTGGACACCTCGACGTGCACACCGGTCTGCGCTTCGAACACCGGCACCAGCGCGACGACGACCTGCTTGAAGGCACCGGCGGTGAGGATGCGCAGGCTCTGGGCCGCAGCCGGAGCGGCGAGAGCCGCCAGGAGGGCCAGCGCCGCGAGCGGCTTCACGAAGGGGTACGCAGGCATGGTGACGGTGCGTGATGGAGAGCGCCATCGTGTCCCATCCGCGCGCGCGCCGGCACCTGATTACCCGGCATTGACAAACCTGGCGGGGCGCCGGGGACGCGTCGCTACACTGCAGCGCCTGCTGCGGCAGCGCCGCGCCGTCTTCGTCCCTGTTCCCGATCCGATGTCCGACCTGTTCACCCCCGAACTGCCCTTTGCCGCGCCCTCCTCGGACGCGATCGCGCTGGCCGACTATGCCGAGCGCGCCTACCTCGAGTACGCACTGTCGGTGGTCAAGGGGCGTGCGCTGCCCGACGTGTGCGACGGGCAGAAGCCGGTGCAGCGGCGCATCCTGTACGCGATGCAGCGCATGGGGCTGGGCTGGAATGCCGCCTCCGGCGCCAAACCGGTCAAGAGCGCGCGCGTGGTGGGTGACGTGCTGGGCCGCTACCACCCGCACGGCGACACCGCGGCCTACGACGCGCTGGTGCGCATGGCGCAGGACTTCTCGCAGCGCTATCCGCTGGTCGACGGCCAGGGCAACTTCGGCTCACGCGACGGTGACGGCGCGGCGGCGATGCGCTACACCGAGGCGCGCCTGTCGCCGATCGCGCGCCTGCTGCTCGACGAGATCGACGAGGGCACGGTCGACTACCTCCCCAACTACGACGGCAGCACCACCGAGCCCAGGCAGTTGCCGGCGCGCCTGCCCTTCGTGCTGCTCAACGGCGCGTCGGGCATCGCGGTCGGCCTGGCCACCGAGATCCCGAGCCACAACCTGCGCGAGGTGGCGGCGGCGGCGGTGGCGCTGATCCGCAATGACGGGCTGGGCGACGACGAGCTCTTCGCGCTGCTGCCCGGGCCGGACTTTCCCGGCGGCGGGCAGGTCATCAGCGCCGTCGAGGACATCCGCGAGGCCTACCGCAGCGGTCGCGGCAGCCTCAAGGTGCGTGCGCGCTGGACCATCGAGGACCTGGCGCGCGGACAGTGGCAGCTCGTGGTGCACGAGTTGCCGCCCGGCACCAGCGCGCAGAAGGTGCTCGAGGAGATCGAGGAACTGACCAACCCGAAGGTCAAGGCCGGCAAGAAGGCGCTCACGCAGGAGCAGACGCAGCTCAAGCAGACCGTGCTGGCCCTGCTCGACACCGTGCGCGACGAGTCGAGCAAGAGCGCGCCGGTGCGCCTGGTGTTCGAGCCGCGTAGCCGCACGGTCGATCCGCAGGAGTTCATCGTCGCGCTGCTGGCGCACACCAGCCTGGAGACCAGTGCGCCGATCAACCTGACGATGGTGGGCCTTGACGGCCGGCCGGTGCAGAAGCACCTGCGCCAGATCCTCGCCGAGTGGGTCGCCTTCCGCCAGGCCACGGTGCAGCGGCGCACGCGCCACCGGCTCGACAAGGTGCTCGACCGCATCCACGTGCTCGAGGGGCGGCAGCTCGTGCTGCTCAACATCGACGAGGTGATCCGCATCATCCGCGGCGCCGACGAGCCCAAGCCGGCGCTGATCCAGCGCTTCGCGCTGAGCGACCGCCAGGCCGAGGACATCCTCGAGATCCGCTTGCGCCAGCTGGCGCGTCTGGAGGCGATCCGCATCGAGCAGGAGCTCAAGGAGCTGCGCGACGAGCAGGGCAAGCTGGAGGACATCCTCGGCAGCGCGGCGGCGCTCAAGCGCACCGTCATCAAGGAGATCGAGGCCGACGCCAGGGCCCATGGCGACGACCGGCGCACCGTGCTGCAGGAGGAACGGCGTGCGGTGGCCGAGGTGAAGGTGCCGGACGAGCCGGTGACCGTGGTGGTGAGCCTGAAAGGGTGGGTGCGCTCGCTCAAGGGCCACGAGGTGGACCCGGCGGCGCTCGCCTTCAAGGCCGGCGACGGCCTGTACGGCGCATTCGCCTGCCGCAGCGTCGAGACGCTCGTCGTGCTGGGCAGCAACGGCCGCGCCTACAGCGTGGCGGTGGCCCAGCTGCCCGGCGGACGCGGTGACGGCGCCCCGATCACGAGTTTCATCGACCTCGAGCCCGGCACGCAGCCGGCGCATTACTTCGCGGGCGCGGCCGACTCGCTGCTGCTGCTGGCCAACACCGGGGGCTTCGGCCTGTTGGCGCACGCGGGCGACCTCGTCGGGCGCCAGCGCGGCGGCAAGTCCTTCCTGACCCTGGAAGCGGGCGAGCACGTGCTGCCGCCGGCGGTGGTGCACGCCGGGCACGCGCGCGTGGCGGCGCTGGCGGTGGGTGGGCGCCTGCTGGTGTTCCCGCTGGCCGAGCTCAAGCGTCAGGCCAACGGCGGCCGTGGCCTGACGCTGATGGACGTCGATGCGAAGGACCCGCTGCTGTCGGTGGCGACCTGCGGCGAGGCGCTCGCCGTGTCGGGCCAGGGCCGCGGCGGCAGGGCCAAGGACGAAGTGCTCAAGGGCGCGGCGCTTGCAGGCCACGAGGGCCGGCGCGCACGCAAGGGCCACAAGGTGCAGGGGTTCGTGAAGGTGCTGCGGGTGACCGCGGCCTGACATCGAGTTGTCAGCGTCGTACAACACACTGCCGCGTCGGCGCAGTGAAGGAGCAATGATGGATCGCAGGCGGATGCTGGCCCTGACCGGGGCCCTGGGGATGTCGTCGTGGGCGCAGGCTCAGGGGGTGGCGGCCGCCCACCTCAACCTGGTGGTACCCGTACCGCCGGGCGGTTCGGTCGACCTCACGGCGCGCCTGCTCGGCGAACACCTGCCGAAGGTGCTGCGGCAGAACGTGGTGGTCGAGAACAAGCCGGGAGCGTCCGGCTCGATCGCGGCGGCGGCGGTGGCGCGTCAGGCGGGCGACGCAAACACGCTGATGCTGGTGTTCGACTCGCACGTCACCAACCCGCTCGTGTACCAGAACCTGCCCTACGGCCTGAACGACTTCACGCCGATCTCGCGCCTGCTGAGCTTTCCGCTGGTATTCGCGGTGCCGGCCAGCCTGCCGGCGAACAACGTGCGCGAGTTCGTCGCGCTGGCCAGGAAGAAGCCTGGCGCGCTCAACGTCTCGTCCGCGGGGCTGGGCACGCTCAACCATCTGGCGGCCGAGCTGTTCAAGATGCGCACCGGCACGCACATCGTGCACATCCCCTACCGCGGCGGCGTGCCGGCCCTGCAGGCGGTGATGAACGACGAGGTGCAGCTCTTCATGGGCTCCTGGGTCGCGATCGGCCCGCACGTCAAGAGCGGCCGCGTCAAGGTGCTGGGCGTGACCTCGGCCAAGCGCTACCCGGTGGTACCCGACATCGCGACCCTGCAGGAGCAAGGCGTCAAGGACTTCGACGTCTCGACCTGGATCGGCGCCCTGGCGCCGGCGCGCATCGGCGCCGAACGCCAGCAGGCGCTGCACGCGGCGGTGACGCAGGCGCTGTCGCAGCCGGCAGTGCGCCAGACGCTGGCGCAGCAGGGCCTGGAGTGGGTGGGATCGAGCCCGGCGGAGTTCGACGCCTTCATGGCCGCAGAGTCCCGGCGCTGGACCGAACTCGTGCTGGCGCAGAAGCTCAGCTTCGGCTGAACCGCTGGCCGCGAGCGCCTCAGCGGCGCCAGCCGTCGCGGTAGCGGTTGTCGTAGCGGTCGTCGTAGCGATCGTGGCGGTTGGGGATGCCGTCGCCGTCGCGATCCCAGCGCGGGTTGTAGACCGGGTCGTAGCGGTTGGGAATGCCGTCACCGTCGCGGTCCCAGGCGCGTGGCGTGGCGTGGCCGGGGTGGCGATGGCGCGGCGGGCCGTACACCGGGGGCGCCATCACGGCGATCGGCGCCGGCGCGTACACCGGTGCCGGCATGGCCATCACCGGCGGCGCATAGACCGGTGCGCCATACACCGGCACACCGTACACCGGCACGCCCACCACCGGGCCCGACTGCACCACCAGCCCTGGCACGCCGATCGTGACCGACCACCGCACGTCGACATCGCGGGCCCGCGCGCCGGGTGCTGCCAGCAGCGCGGCCGCGCACAGTGCCATGGGCATTGTCAACTTCCTGAGGTTCACGAGGGCGGGGCGCATCACGAGGTCTCCAGCCGGCCCCGACATCGAGGCCCGTGCACCGACAACGGCCGATGTCCGCGCGCCGACGACGGGCCACCTGTAAAGCTTCGTGAACGCTGCGGCAGGGGCACGGCACTGTCGGTTTTGCGCCACCCTCGGATCGGGCTAGTGGCTTGCCCGGTGCGCGCCGAGGGACGAGGGCCCTAGACTGCGCCGTCGAGCGGGGTGGCGTCTCCGCGAGGAGGATGTCCCGTGCAGTCGACCCGCGCGGCCCCCGACGAGTTGGGGGCCTATTTCCATCAGGTCGTGGACTGTCAGTGGGCCTGTCCGGCGCACACGCCGGTGCCCGAATACATCCGCTTGATCGCCCAGGGCCGGTATGGCGACGCCTACCTGGTCAACTGGGAGTCGAACGTCTTCCCGGGCATTCTCGGCCGCACCTGCGACCGTCCTTGCGAGCCGGCCTGCCGGCGCGGCCGCGTCGAGGAGGCGAATGCCGAGAAGCCGGAACCGGTGGCGATCTGCCGCCTCAAGCGCGTGGCCGCCGACCACAAGGAGGACATCCGGGCCCGCCTGCCGCAGGCGCGGCCGGCCAACGGTCGACGTGTCGTCTGCGTCGGCGCCGGACCGGCCTCGCTCACCGTCGCGCGCGACCTGGCGCCGCTCGGGTATTCGGTGACGGTGCTCGACGCCGAGGTCAAGGCCGGCGGTTTCATGCGCACCCAGGTGCCGCGCTTCCGTCTGCCCGAGGACGTGATCGACGAGGAGGTGGGCTACGTCCTGCGCGATCACGTGCAGTTCATTGGCGGGCATCGCGTCACCTCGATGAAGGAGCTGCTGGCCGGCGGCTGGGACGCCATCTTCGTCGGCAGCGGTGCGCCGCGCGGGCGCGAACTCGACGTGCCGGGGCGCGGCGAGGCCGCGGCCCACATCCACCTCGGCCTGGACTGGCTGGCCTCGGTCTACTTCGGCCACGTGCAGCAGGTGGGCCGGCGCGTCGTCGTGCTCGGGGGAGGCAACACCGCGATGGACTGCTGCCGCTCGGCGCGGCGGCTCGGCGCCGAATCGGTGAAGGTGGTGGTGCGCTCGACCTTCGAGGACATGAAGGCCTCGCCCTGGGAGAAGGAGGACGCGATGCACGAAGGCATCCCGATCCTGCCCTGCCACGTGCCCAAGGCGGTGGTGCACGAGCACGGCGTGCTCAAGGGCATGAGCTTCGAGATCGTCGAGTCGGTGTACGACGCCGAGGGCCGCCGCACGCTGCGGCCCACCGGCGCGCCCGACGTGTTCATCGAGTGCGACGAGGTGCTGGTGGCCATCGGGCAGGAGAACGCCTTCCCGTGGATCGAGCGCGATGCCGGCATCGAGTTCAACCGCTGGGGCCTGCCGGTGCTCGACGAGAAGACGCTGCGCTCGACGCATCCCAAGGTCTTCTTCGGCGGCGACGCCGCCTTCGGGCCCAAGAACATCATCACGGCGGTGGCGCATGGCCACGAGGCGGCGGTGTCGATCGACCGCCAGCTGCGCGGCGAGGACCCGGCCGAGCGCCCGCTGCCGCAGGTGCAGGTGCTGTCGCAGAAGATGGGCATCCACGAGTGGAGCTACGACAACGCAGTGAGCCCGGACCTGCGCCACAAGACACGCTGGGCCAAGGCCGAGGAAGCGCTCAGGAGCATCCGCGTCGAGGCCGAGATCGGCTTCGACGCCGCCACTGCCTTCCGCGAGACGCAGCGCTGCCTGAACTGCGACGTGCAGACGGTGTTCGCCGACCGGCTGTGCATCGAGTGCGACGCCTGCGTCGACATCTGCCCGATGGACTGCATCACCTTCACCGATGCGGGCGAGGAGGCCGACCTGCGCACGCGCCTGAAGGCGCCCGCGCGCCATGCGGCGCAGCCGCTGTACGTGAGCGGGCCGCTGAAGACTGCGCGCGTGATGGTCAAGGACGAGGACGTCTGCCTGCACTGCGGGTTGTGCGCCGAGCGCTGCCCGACCGGCGCCTGGGACATGCAGAAGTTCCTCGTGCGCATGTCGCACGCCTGCGGTGCCGCGCCGCACGCGGCCAAGGCACGTGAAGTGGAGCGCACCGCATGAAGAAGATCGAGGCCCTCAACGACTTCGTCGTCAAGTTCGCCAACGTCAACGGCTCGGGCTCGGCCTCGGCCAACGAGCTGTTCGCCAAGGCGATCCTGCGCATGGGCGTGCCGGTGAGCCCGCGCAACATCTTCCCGAGCAACATCCAGGGCCTGCCCACCTGGTACGAGGCCCGCATCTGCGAGAAGGGCTATTCGGGACGGCGCGGCGGCGTGGACATGATGGTGGCGATGAACCCGCAGACCTGGGACGCCGACGTGGCCGAGATCGAGCCGGGCGGCTACCTGTTCTACGACAGCACGCGGCCCATGCCGCCGGCGAAGTTCCGCAGCGACATCCAGGTGATCGGCATGCCGCTCACCGAGATCACCAACGCCGTGTACTCCGACCCGCGCCAGCGCCAGCTGTTCAAGAACATCATCTACGTGGGCGCGCTGTCGACCCTGCTGGGGATGGAACTCGCCGAGGTGGAGAAGCTGATCGGCGAGCAGT
>DASTJE010000258.1:0-10523 GCA_035716845.1 Burkholderiaceae bacterium | reverse complement strand
CTTGATCATCGAGAACGCGGCGGCCAGCTGCTGCATTTCCTCCAGCGGCAGCGGCGTGAACGAGCCGCGCGCCACGGCCTGGAACTGCATGGTGGTCAGCGCGCCGGCGAGCGCACCGACGGCGACCAGACCGGCGACTTTCAACTTGGAGCCCATCGAGGTGCCTCCGACTGCACGAAAGGGATGCTGGGCACTATACGCCCGGCTCCGGGAGGGGATGCGTGAAGAACGGCAAAGTTCACGCCCCTGAAGGGCTGTTGGACGCCGCGTGGGCGTCGTGCGAGCGCTCGAAGGTCACCACGTGGTCGACCACCGCACGGATGCCGATCCACTCGCCCACCTGGTGGTCGTGGTGGCTGGGCACGTGCGCCAGCACGCGCTCGCCGCTGGCCAGGCGCAGCGTGTACAGGAACTCCGAGCCGCGGAAGGCCTTGCGCTCGATGCGCGCCTTCACCGGCGCCGCATCGTCGTGCACGATGTCGTCGGCGCGCAGCAGCACGTCGCACTCGCCGCCGGCATAGGCGCCGGGCAGCGGGCACTCCGCGGCGTCGGCCAGCGGGCCCAGCGGCGTCATCACGCGCGGGCCCTCGGCTGTGGCGGCGATGCGCCCGGGCGCGAACACGCCGTGGCCGATGAACTCGGCGACGAAGCGGCTGGCCGGCCGGTGGTAGAGCGAATACGCGTCGTCCCACTGCTCCAGGCGTCCGCGGTGCATGACGCCGATCACGTCGCCGATCGCGAAGGCCTCGAGCTGGTCGTGGGTCACGAACAGCGCGGTGGTGCCGGTGGCCTGCAGCACCGCGCGGATGTCCTGTGCCAGGCGTTCGCGCAGGTCGGCGTCGAGGCTCGAGAACGGCTCGTCGAGCAGCAGCAGATGCGGCCGCGGCGCGAGCGCGCGCGCCAGCGCCACGCGCTGCTGCTGGCCGCCCGAGAGCTGGTGCGGCGCGCGGCGTGCCGCGTGCGCGAGGCCCACGCGCTCGAGCAGCTCGTCGGCGCGCGCCTCGCGCTCGGGGCGCGGCAGGTCCTGCACGCCGAACAGCACGTTCTCGCGCACCGACAGGTGCGGGAACAGCGCGTAGTCCTGGAACACCATGCCGATGCGTCGGTGTTCCGGCTCGACGTGGGTCTCGAGGTCCGCCAGCAGGCGGCCGTCCATCGTCACGCTGCCGCCGGCCAGGCGCTCGAGGCCGGCCACCGCGCGCAGCAGCGAAGTCTTGCCGCAGCCCGAGGGCCCGATCAGCACGCCGATCTGGCCGGCGGCCAGGCCGAGCGTGACCCCCGCCACGGCCTCGTGCGGCGCGTGCCGCCCGGGGTAGCGCACGAAGACGTCGCGCAGTTGCAGGAACATGGCCGCTATCATAGCCGTCATATAAGAATCATTCTCATTTGGCTCGGCGGCGCGCCGCCTTCCCTTGCCGCCATGCGCTCCCTGCTGCTTGCCGTCTGCGCCGTGCTCGCCCTGCCCGTGCTCGGCGTGCTCGGGGCGTGGCTGGCCTTCGATGCCGAGGCCTGGGCCGTGCTCGCGCACCAGGCCGACACGGTGCTGGGGGGCTATGTCGTGCAGTCGCTGCTGCTGGCCGGCCTGGTCGCGCTCGGCGTGGCGCTGGTGGGGGGCGGTGCGGCGGCCGCGGTGGCGCTGTTCGAGTTTCCGGGGCGTCGCGTGTTCGAGTGGGCGCTGCTGCTGCCGCTGGCGGTGCCGGCCTACGTGCTGGCCTACGTGTACACCGACACCCTGCAGCCCAGCGGCGCCTTGCAGACCGCGTTGCGCGAGGCCACCGGCGCGCGCGGGGCCCTGTGGCCCGACGTGCGCAGCCTGCCCGGCGCGGTGGTGCTGTTCGTGCTCGCGCTCTACCCCTACGCCTACCTGCTGGTGCGCAATGCACTGGCCGAACGCGGCATCCAGCTGATGGAGGCGGCACGCCTGCTGGGCGCCGGGCTGTGGCGACGCATCGGCAGCGTGGCCCTGCCGCTGGCGCGCCCGGCGCTGGTGGCCGGCGTGGCGCTGGCCCTGATGGAGACGCTGGCCGACTACGGCGTCGGCGCCTACTTCGGGCTCACGACGCTGTCGACCGGCGTCTACAAGGCCTGGCTGGTGATGAACGACCGCATCGCCGCAGCGCAGCTGGCCTCGGCGCTGCTCGTGCTGGTGGTGCTGGTGCTGGGCGCGGAGCGCCGGGCGCGCCGCGACCTGCGTTTCGCCACGCAGCGGCCGGCGGCGCCGCTCGAGGGGCGGCCGGTGCGCCTGCGCGGCCGGCTGGCGCTGCTGGCCTGGAGCCTGTGCGCCATCCCCGTGCTGCTGGGCTTCGTGCTGCCGGCCGCGATGCTGGTGCAGGGCGTGTGGCGCGAGGCGACCTACGGCGAGTTCGGCCTGCCGCTGGCGCGCTTCGCACGCTGGTGCTGGAACAGCTTCAGCCTGGCCGGCATTGCCGCCGTGGCCGCCGCGCTGCTCGCCGTGGCGCTGGCCTTCGGCATGCGCACGTTCGCACGCACGCCGTCCGGCTGGATGGCGCGCGCGCTGCGCGGCGGCGTGCGCCTGGTCGGGCTGGGCTACGCGCTGCCGGGCACCGTGATCGCGGTGGGCATCCTGATCCCGCTCGGCGCGGTGCAGGCCCGGTGGCCGCAGGCGCCGGCGGCAGCGCTGGTCACCGGCACCGCGCTCGGCCTCGTCTATGCCTACCTGGTGCGCTTCGCGGCGGTCGCGCTGCAGTCGGTGGAGGCCGGCTACGAGCGCTTGCCGCCCAGCCTGGACGAAAGCGCGCGCATGCTCGGCGCGTCGCGCGCTCGGCTCTTGACGCAGGTGCACGCGCCGCTGCTGCGCCGCTCGGTGCTGGCCGCCATGCTGCTGGTGTTCGTCGACGTGATGAAGGAACTGCCCGCCACGCTCGTGCTGCGCCCCTTCGACAGCGACACGCTGGCAGTGGTGGCCTACAACCTGGCGCGCGACGAGCGACTGGCCGAGGCCGCGCTGCCCTCGCTGGCCATCGTTGCGGTGGGCCTGCTGCCGGTGCTGCTGCTGGTGCGCGCGATGCGGCGCGCGTAGGGCCTCTGCTCACGCTGCGGTCCGCTCCGTCGTGAGAACGGGCCCCAGGGCTGGCGCCCCCGGCAGGAATCGAACCTGCATCTGGCGCTTAGGAGGCGCCCGTTCTATCCATTGAACTACGGCGGCGGGGCTGCGATTGTAGGTGGCCGGGTCGTCGGCGCTAGACGAGCGGCACGCGCAACGCATCCATCACGGGCGCCGTGCGCGGGCGCACGCCGCGCCACCACGCGAAGGCCTCGGCCGCCTGCTCGACCAGCATGCCCAGCCCGTCGGCCAGCGGCCCGGCGCCGGCGCCCCGCGCCGCGCGCAGGAAGGGCGTGAGGCCCTTGCCGTACATCATGTCGTAGGCGGCCGCGCCGGGCGCCAGGCTGCCGGCGGGCAGGGCGACGTCCGCTTCCGCGAGGCCGGTGGGCGTGGCGTTGATCGCCACGTCGAAGGCGCCGCCGGCGCAGCGCTCCAGCCCGCCGCCGTCGAGGGCCGCCGCGCCGGGGTGCGCGGCGAACAGGGCGGCCAGTTGCGCGGCCTTGGCGGGCGTGCGGTTGACGATCAGCAGCGTCGCCGGCCGGGCCTCGAGCAGCGGGCCGATCGCCCCGCGCGCCGCGCCGCCCGCGCCGAGCAGCAGCACGCGCCGGCCGGCCAGCGCAAGGCCCAGGTTGTGCACGAGGTCGGTCACCAGGCCCACGCCGTCGAAGTTCTCGGCCTCGATCGAACCGTCGGGCAGGAAGCGCAGCGCGTTGGCTGCGCCGGCCTGCGCCACGCGCGCGCTGCGCCGGTCGGCCAGCGCCGCGGCCTCGACCTTGAAGGGCAGCGTGACGTTGGCGCCGCGCCAGCCCTCGGCGACGAGGCGGCGCACGGTGGCGGCGAAGCCGTCGAGCGGCGCCTCCACGCGCTCGTAGCGGATCGCGTGGCCGCAGGCCTCGGCAAAGGCGGCGTGGATCTGCGGCGACTTGGAGTGCGCGATCGGGTGGCCGATCACGGCGTAGCGGTCGATCATGCGGTCGATGGTAGCGAGCGGCGTCGGCGACAGCCGAGGGGCGCAACGTTCAATTCCAGCGCCAGGTCCAGATCGCGTCGAGCGCGCTGTCCTCGCCGGCGCGTGCGCGCAGCGTGAAGCGCTGCGCCACGCGGTAGATCAGCTGCCAGTTGCCGGCGGTGGCGTTGACGCTGCGTTCGTAGCCCACGTACCAGCGCCGCGACAGCTGCTTGCCGAGGCTGACGACGGTCTCGCGCACGTCGCCGCTCTCGCGCTGGCGCACCGAGAAGTCGTCGAGCCCGAGCGGGCCCAGCGATGCGAGGTCGTTGGCGCGCTCCTCGCCGGCCAGGATCGCCAGCGCGGCGCGCTGCAGCAGCGCGGTGTCCGCGCGCGCCAGCCCGTCGCTGGCGCGGCCCAGCACCAGCCACGACAGCTTGTCGTACTCGCTCATTTCGGGTTCGCTGACCAGGCGCACGCGCGGCGCGAGCGCGGTGCCGCTGATCTGCACGCCCACCTGCACGTCGAGGTGGGGCCGCACCGCGAGGATGTCCAGGCGCGGGCTGTCGACGGCACCGCGGAACTCGAGCATGCCGCGCTCGATGTCGAGCTTCTGCCCGTAGGCGGCGTACTGCCCGTCGACGGCGCGCACGCTGCCGTTGAGCGCGAGGCGCCCGCCCGGTGCGCTCACCGCGAGCTGGCCGGCCAGTCGCGTGTCGAGGCCGCGTCCGCGCAGCTTGAGCTCGCGGCCGAGGTCGACCTGCACGGCCACGCGCAGGTCGCGCGGCGCGAGCGCCGGGCGCCTTGCCGACTCGTCCGCGGTGGCCGACCAGCGCCCGCCGCGCACGTGAACGTCCTCGTCCAGGCTCGGCGCGTCGCCGCGCGAGACGTCGACGAGGCCTTCGTCGACGACGAGACGGCCGTCCAGGGCCAGCGCATGCGGCGCGAGCTGCAGCGTGGCGCGGCCGCTCGCCACCAGGCGGCGGTCCACGCGCCCGATCAGGCGGAAGCGCTCGGCCTCCAGCGTGAGGCGCGCACTCGGGGCGTCGCCGAGCGTGGCGCCGCCGGTCACGCGCAACGTGCCGTCGCCCCCCTTGAAACTGAAGCGCTCGACGCGCGCCTGCGCGCCGCGCAGCGACAGCGCCAGCTCGCCGTCGCGCACGTCCACGCCCTGCAGCAGGTTGCGCACCGCCAGCGCGCTGCCCACCATCTCGCCCTCGACTTCGGGCGCGCCGAAGCGCCCGCCCAGCGCGGCGCTGGTGTGCAGCGTGCCGGCCACGTGCCAGCCCGGCGGCATGAAGCGGGCCCAGGCGCCGAGGTCCGCCACCCGCCATTCGAGCACGCCCTGCATCGGCGTGTCCGCGGCGGGCCAGCGCTGGCGCGCGTCGACGCGCAGCGTCTGCGCGCCGGCCAGCACGCCCACCTGCGTGCCCGCCAGCGCCTGCGTGAAGTGCCAGGTGCCGTCCTCGGCTGCGAGCGCCAGGCGCAGGTCGGTGAGGCCGAAGGGCTGCAGGGTGCCGTCCTCGTCGCGGTAGCTCAGGTCGCCGCGCGCACGCTCGAGCACGAGATCGGCCGCAAAGCGCTCTCCGGCGGACACGCGTGCGTGGCCGCGCACCGCCAGGTCGCCACCCAACCCGGCCTGCGGCCAGGCGCGCTGCAGCCACGGCGCGAGGGCGAGCGCTTCGAGCTCGAGGTCGAGCTCGAAGCGGCTGTCGGCCTGGGCCGCTCCCGCCGCCTGCCAGCGCGCCTGCCGCCACTGCACCGGGGTGCCCAGCAGCAGCGCGCGCCCGGCGTCGGCCTGGCCCGCGACCGGGATGCCCTGCGCGTCGAGCTGCACTTCGGCGCGCACGTCCTGCACCGCGAGCCAGGGTGCGGCACCCGTGGCGCCGCGCGCGCCCCACTGCAGCGACTGCAAGGTGGCGCGCCAGGCCTCGGCGCTCCAGCGCCCGTCGGCGGCCAGCGTGAGGCGGCTGCCGTCGCCGGCGGCGGCACCGCTGAGCGTGTCGACCCAGCCCGGCGGGCGCAATGCGCTGTCGGCGTCCAGCCGCAGGCGGTGGGCGGCGAGGCTGCCATCCAGCCGTGCCGTCACGCGGTCCAGGCGCAGGCGCCCGGCCAGCAGCAAGGCCTCGCCGTCGATGTCCAGGGCCAGCGGCGCCTCGCGGTCCGGCCCTGCCGCGCCCTGCAGCGTCAGGCGTGCGGCCTGCAGGCGCGGCGACTGCCACGCCGAGGCGTTGATCTCGCCTTGCAGGCGCAGCTCGGGCCAGCGCCCGCTGGCCTGCAGGCGGGCGCTGGCGCGACCTGCCCTCGGCCACCAGGCCGCGACGGCCTCCGGATCCCCCAGCGCATGGCGCAACGGCGTCAGCGCCGCCGGCTCGGGCGCGTCGATCTCGAGCTGCCAGCGGTCGTCGGCGGGGCGTGGCATCAGCCGGCCCTGCAGCCCGAGGCGGTTGGCCGCCGCCCGCAGCTCGGCCTGCATGCCCCAACCCTCGCGGCGCCCGTCGAGAGCGAGCCGGCCCTGCAGCGGCACGCCCGACCAGCGGCTGGGCGCCAGTTCCAGCAAGGCCTCGCCGCGCAGTGCGAGCGCGCCCTTCAGGTCGGGTGCGAGTGCGCCGGGGCCCTGCAGGTCGAAGCGCCAGCGGCCCTCGAGCTGCGTGGCGCCTTCGCCGCGCAGCGACGACCACCAGGCCGTCGGGTCGAAGCGGTCCAGCGTGCCCTGCGAGGCCAGGCGCCAGGCGCCGCCGCGCGTGCCCTGGGCCTGCAGCTGCGCCGTGGACCGTGCCTGGCCGGCGCGCAGGTCGAGTTCGGCCACCTCGACGCGCCACGCCATGCCTTCGCGCTGCAGCGTCGCCTGCAGGCCGACGCGCGCCGCCTCGTCGCGCCGCGCGTCGAGCCGACCGTCGAGTGCGGCGCGCAACGTCAGGCGCTGGCGGGCGGCCGCAGGCTGCGAGGCGTCCGGCGCGGGCAGCCCGTCGGCCTCGACGTCGAGGCGGCCGCCCAGCGTCATGGCGGCGGCGCGGCGGTCGAGCGAGGCCGGCCGCAGCGCGTTCAGCGCGAGCGTCAGGTGTGCGCGCGCGCCGTCCCACGCGCCGTCGCCGCGCAGGGTGCCGCCGTCACCGGCCAGCCGCGCTTCCAACCGGCGCACCGACAGGCGCTGCGGCGTGCGCACGCTGCCCGACACCTCGGCCTCGAGCGTGGCCAGCGGCAGGCGGCGCTCGTCCCAGCGCCCGGGCGCGGCATTGCGCAGGCTTGCGCGCGCCTGCAGTGGCGCGTCGGCGGCGCTGGAGCTGATGTCGGCGCGGCCCGACAGCCGTGTCGAGGGCGCGCCCTCGACGAAGGCGGCGAGGTCGAGGTCGCGCGCCTCGAGCGTCAGCGTGCCGAGCGGCCAGGCCGCGAACGGCGCCAGCCGCGCCTGCGCGTCGAGCGCCGCGCCGGCCGCGCGCGTGCTGCGCAATTGCGCGTGCAGCTGCGGGCCGGCGAGCGGGCCCTCGACACGCAGGCCGGCCTGCCAGGGTGTGGCCGCGTCCTCGTGCGACGCGGCCTGCGCGCGCAGCGCGAGCTCGAACGGCGCGTCGGCCGCCAGCATGGCGTCGCCGCGCAACGATGCACGCGCCGAGCGTGCGCTCGCCCCCTGCACGCGGTGCGCGCGCCCGCCGTCGGCGCCGAGGTCCAGGCGCTCCACCCGCACGGCCTGGAGGGCGCCGACACCCTCCACGTCGAGCCGGTCGACATGCAGCGCCGTCAACGTCAGCGCGATGGGGCTGCGCAGGCTCGACGGCGCCTGCAGCGGCGCGGGGTCGTGGCTCGCGCCGACCTCGATGCGCCCGGCCGTGGGCTGCTCGATCTCCAGCGCCAGCCATGCGCCCGCGTGAGGCGCCAGGCGCCAACGCAGGTCGCGCCAGGCCGGCCGCTCGACGACCACGCGGCGGCTGCCGGTCCACTCCAGGCGCGCCGCCGACCACGGCCCGCCGAGCAGGCGGCCCTGCGGCGCCTCGACGGCGAGACCCGGCACGCGTGCCAGCAGCCAGGCGCTGCCGGCGTCGGTGCCCGCCAGCCAGGCCAGCGCGCCGGCCAGCAGCGCGAGCGCCGCGGCGAGCGCGAGGGCGAAGCCCGACAGGGTGCGGCGCAGCATGTTCAGAACACGATGCCCACCGACACGTGCAGCCGCCATTGGCGCACCGCCTCGCCGTAGGCCAGGTCGGCGCGCAGCGGGCCCACGGGGCTGCGCCAGCGCAGTCCCAGGCCCGCGCCCCACACCGGCTTGTAGTCGCTCCAGCGCTCGGCCGCGGTGCCGGCGTCCGCGAAGGCCGCCCACCACAGGCTGGGCAGGCCAGCGCTGATCGGGCGTGCGATCTCGACGCTGGCGGTGCCGAGCACGCGCCCGCCGACGTCCACGCCGGCCACCTGAGGCGTGAGCGAGCGGTAGGCATAGCCGCGCACCGAATCGTCGCCGCCGGCGCGGAAGCGCTGCGTCTCGGGCACCTGCACCGCGTCGGCCGCGAACACCTGGCCCGCTTCGAAGCGGGCCTGCGCGTACCAGCTGCTGCCCAGCGGCCACCACCCTTGCGCGCGCAGGTGCAGGCGTCCGAACGTGCCGCTGCCGCCGTCGGTGCTGTCGTGCACGCGGCCGGCACCGGCCTGCAGCGCGAACGTACGGCCGTCGGTGGGCAGCAGGATGCTGTCGACGTCGCGCCAGGTGCCGTGGAAGTTCAGCGTGCCCGCCGTGACGAGGCTGCCCACCGACTGCGCCGCCGCGCTGCCCGGTCTCGGATCGGTGACCACGCGTTCGCCCTCGACGAACCACAGCCGGTCGATGGTGGACGAGTCGTGGCTGCGCCCGACACGCAGGCGCAGCGAACGCACGACGTCGGTGTCCGACTCGAGCCGCTCCGCGGTGCCGCCCAGCAGGTTGCGGTACAGGCCCGGCAGCGTGTGGCTCGACAGCTCGCCCTCCCAGGCCTGGCGCAGCGCGCCCCACTCGAGCTTGTTGCGCAGGCTGGCGCGCAGGCCGAAGGCGCGCCGGTGCAGGTGCTCCAGGCTGACGCGCGGGCCGGTGTTGGCGCTGACGCCGACGCCCACGGTGGCCTGCTGCAGCGGCAGTTCGCGCACGCGTACCGCGACGGTGGCGCGCTCGGCCTGCGCCGGGTCGGTGTCGAGCGTGACGGACACGCCCTCGAACAGGCCGGCACGCTGCAGCCGCTCCTGGAAGTCGAGCAGCAGCGCCTCGGTGGCGGGCGTGCCCGGGCTGAACCCGGCCAGGCGCCGCACGCTGTTTCCGTGCTGACGCTCCAGGCCCTGCACGTCGATGGTGCCGGTGCGAAACAGCGGGCCCGAGTCGGCGACGAGCGACAGCCGGGCCCGGGCCTGGTCGGCGTCGACGTCGGCGGCCGTCTCGCTCCAGCTGGCCTGCGCGTAGCCGGCGGCGCGCAGCGTGGCCAGCGCCACGCTCTTGGCGTCGCGCCAGGCGGAATTGACGAAGGCCTGGCCGCTGCGCAGAGGCCAGGCACGGCGCCAGGCGTCGAGCAGCGCGCGGGCCTCGGCGTCGCCGCGGTCGGCGGCCTGCGCCAGCGCGCCGCGCACGTCGAGGCGCACCTGCTCGACGCGCGTGCGCGCGCCGGGGCGCACGCGCACCGTCACCCGCGCAGGCGCGACGCCGGCCTCGCGTTCGGCCTGCACCTCGGCGGCCATGTAGCCCTCGGTGGCGAGCAGCGCGCGCGCCTGCGACGGCGTGGCGGCGACCAGGCGGCGCAGCTCGGCATCGTCGAGCGCCTCGCCCGGCGCGATCTGCGCCAGTCGCGTCAGGTCGAGGTGGCTCGCGAGCAGTCGCGCGAGGTCGGCCGGCGCGTCGATGCGCACGTCCAGCGCGGCCGGCGCCGCGGCCGCCGAGGCGGTGCGCTCGGCCGGCACCGCCGCGGGCAGCAGCGCGCAGCCGTGCAGCAGCAGGGCGGCCAGCCCTGCTGCCGCGATCCGCGACGCGCCACGTGCAGGCCGCGAAGGGCTCATTTGCTGAGCAGCCGCATCGCTCCTTCGAGGCCGGCCAGCGTGAGCGGGAACATGCGCTGGTGCATGAGCTGCTGCACGATGGCGATGCTCTGCCGGTACTGCCACACGCCCTGCGGTTCGGGGTTGATCCAGGCGAACCTGGGGAAGGCGTGGGTGAGGCGCTGCAGCCACTCGGCGCCCGGCTCCTCGTTGTTGTACTCGACGCTGCCGCCGGGCTGCAGGATCTCGTAAGGGCTCATCGTGGCGTCGCCGACGAAGATCAGCTTGTAGTCCTTGTTGTACTTGCGGATCACGTCCCAGGTGGCGAACTTCTCGGAGAAGCGGCGCCGGTTGTTCTTCCACATGAAGTCGTAGACGCAGTTGTGGAAGTAGTAGAACTCGAGGTGCTTGAACTCGCTCTTGGCGGCCGAGAACAGCTCCTCGACGCGGTGGATGTGCTCGTCCATCGTGCCGCCCACGTCCATCAGCAGCAGCACCTTCACCTTGTTGTGCCGCTCGGGGATCATCTTGATG
>DASTJE010000257.1:0-3837 GCA_035716845.1 Burkholderiaceae bacterium | reverse complement strand
GTCTACGAGGCCTTCCACGAGCCCGGCGGCGTGCTCAAGTACGGCATCCCCGACTTCCGCCTGCCCAACACGGTGATCGACGCCGAGATCCGCAAGCTCGAGGCGCTGGGCGTGAAGTTCGTGTGCAACACGCTGGTGGGGCGGCTGTTCACGCTCGAGCAGATGCTCGGCGAGATGGGCTTTGCCGCGGTGTTCGTGGGCACCGGCGCGGGCTACCCGAGCTTCATGGGCATCCCGGGCGAGTCGCTCAACGGCGTGCTCTCGGCCAACGAGCTGCTGACGCGCTGCAACCTGATGCGCGCGCGCGACTTCCCCCACTTCGACACGCCGCTGCAGCCGGGCCGCCACGTGGCGGTGATCGGCGCGGGCAACACGGCGATGGACGCGCTGCGCGTGTCGCTGCGCCTGGGCGCCGAGAGCGTGCACTGCATCTACCGGCGCTCGCGCGCCGAGGCGCCGGCGCGCGCCGAGGAGATCCACCACGCCGAGGAGGAGGGCGTCGACTTCAACTGGCTCACCAGCCCGGTGGAGATCCTGGGCAACCCCGACGGCACGGTGCGCGCGCTGCGCTGCGTGAAGATGGAACTGGGCGAGCCCGACGCCTCCGGCCGGCGCAAGCCGGTGGTGGTGGCCGGCAGCGAGTTCGAGTTCGCCTGCGACTCGGTGGTGTTCGCCATCGGCACCAACGCCAACCCGATCCTCGGGCAGACCTGCAAGCTGGCGCTGAACTCGCGCGGCTACATCGCCACCGACGAGAACCTCGCCACCTCGATGGCCGGCGTGTGGGCGGGCGGCGACATCGTCACCGGCGCGGCCACCGTGATCCAGGCCATGGGGGCGGGCCGCCGTGCGGCGCGCGCCATGAAGGCCTGGCTCGGCCTGCGCGACAGCGACGCCATCTACGGCGACGAGGGCCGCGGCACCCTGTTCGGCATCGCCAGGGAAGAACACGGCGCGGCGCGCGTGCGCATCGCGTGAAGACGAGTTCCAGGAGCACCCACACACCATGAGCGAGAGCAGCCTTCTCGAACGTCCCCAGGACATCGCGCGCGACAAGCCGGCGCAGGAGCTGTCCGAACACATCGTCGAGGTGATCAGCGATTCCGGCGAGGGCGCGCAGCGTTGCGGGCAGTCGCTGGCCGCGATCGCCGCGCGCAGCGGCAACGGCATCTGGACGGTGGAGATCATCCCGGCCGAGATCCAGCCGCCCGCGCGCAGCGTGGCCGGCGCCTCGGGCATCCGCATCCGCATCGGCGCCAAGCGCGTCACCAACGGCGGCGACCAGACCGACCTCGCGGTGGCCTTCAACGAGCAGGTGCTGCTGGGCCGCGTCAAGGCCGGCGAGCTCAAGAAGGGCGCCACCATCCTGCTCGAGGGCATGTGGCGCGAGCACCCGGACCCGGCCATCGTCGCGTCCTACACCAGCACGGTGACGTCGCTGCGCGAGGCGGCGTTCCATGTCGTCGAGGTGCCGCTCGAGCGCGAGTGCCGGAAGTGGGTGGCCGACCCGCGCAAGGGCAAGAACATGTTCGTGCTCGGGATGCTGTGCAGCATCTACAGCCTGGACCTCAAGCTCGCGCGCGCGCAGATCGCGCTCATCTTCGGCAAGAAGGACAGCAAGGTCATCGCCTCGAACGTGCGGCTGATGGAGGCGGGCTTCGACTGGGCCGAGCAGAACCTGGACTTCAAGTACCGCATCCCGGCGCCCAAGGTCGCCGAGCCGCAGGTGGTGGTGAGCGGCAACACCGCGATCGCGCTGGGGGTGCTGGCCTCGGGCATGGACATCTGCGCGATGTACCCGATCACGCCGGCCACCAGCGCCTCGCACTACCTGTCGGAGTGCTTCGAGAAGGTGGGCGGCCTGGTGCACCAGGCCGAGGACGAGATCGCCGCCTGCGCCTTCGCCATCGGCGCCAGCTATGCCGGGCGTTGCGCGGTCACCATCACGTCCGGGCCGGGCTACGCGCTCAAGCAGGAGGGCATCGGCCTGGCGGTGATGGCCGAGATCCCGCTGGTGGTGGTCAACGTGCAGCGCGGCGGGCCCTCGACCGGGCAGCCGACCAAGGTGGAGCAGGGCGACCTGCTGACCAGCATCTACGGCAGCCACGGCGACGCGCCCAAGGTGGTGATGGCGGTGTCCTCGATCGAGGACTGCTTCTACTCGATGATCACCGCGCGCAAGATCGCCGAGACCTTCAACACCGTGGTGGTGGTGCTGTCCGACGCCAGCCTGTCCACCGCGCAGCAGCCCTTCCCGCGCCCGCAGTTCAACGAGGAGTGGCTGGCGCCGCCGCTGGACCAGACACCGGTGCCCGAGGGCGCCAGGCCCTACGACTGGGATCCGGTGACCGGCATCGCGCGGCGCTTCGTGCCGGGCCAGCCCGGCGGCATGCACACGATCACCGGCCTGGCGCACGACCGCAACAGCAAGGTGGCCTACGACCCGGCCATCAACGAGGAAGGCCTGCGCATGCGCAGCCTCAAGCTCGCGGCGCTGCAGAAGACGCTCAAGGCGCCGCCGGTGTACGGCGCCGAGGACGGCGAGCTGCTGCTGGTGGGCTGGGGCAGCATGCAGGGGGTGATCGAGGAGGCGGTGGACCGCCTGCAGGCCCGGGGCCACGCGGTGTCGTCGCTGCACCTGCGCTTCATCCAGCCGATGCCCTCGGGCATCGGGCCGATCCTCAAGCGCTTCCGGCGCGTGATGACCATCGAGGGCAACTGGAGCGACCGGCTCGACGACGAGCTGATCGATGCCGACAGCCGCCGCTACAGCGCGCTGGCCATGATGCTGCGCTCGCGCTTCCTGGTCGACGTCGACTGCTGGAGCGAGTCGCGCGGGCAGCCCATCAAGCCGGGCAGCGTGGTCGAGGCCGCGCTCGCGAAGCTGGCGCAACCCGTCGGTGCTTGATCAGGACACAAGAGGCAAAGAGGACATCACGATGGGCTCCGCTCTCCACCAATGCGTGATCCGGCTGCACGAGGAGCGTCACGCGCTCGAGGACTACCAGGGCGGCGTGCCGCGCTGGTGCAGCGGCTGCGGCGACAACGCCATCCTGGCCGCGGTGCAGCGCCTGTGCCGCGACGAGGACCTGGCACCCGAGCGCACGGTGTTCGTCTCGGGCATCGGCTGCTCGAGCCGCTTCCCGCACTACATGCGCACCTACGGCTTCCACGGCATCCACGGGCGCGCCTTCCCGCTGGCCGAGGGCGTGAAGATGGCGCGGCCCGACCTGCACGTGTTCGTCAACACCGGCGACGGCGACTGCTGCTCGATCGGCGCGGCGCACTGGATCCACGCGATCCGCTACAACATGAACCTCACGGTCATCCTGCACGACAACCATGTCTACGGGCTGACCAAGAAGCAGGCCTCGCCGACCTCGCCGCAGGGCCTCAAGAGCAACACCACGCCGCGCGGCGCGGTGCTCGAGGCGCTCAACCCGCTGACCGTGACGCTGGGCGTGCAGAACGCCTCCTTCGTGGCCCAGGCGGTCGACTGGATGCCCGAGCAGCTCTACGAGATCGTGCGCCGCGCCTTCCACCACCGCGGCTTCTCCTTCGTGCGCGTGATCCAGCGCTGCCCCGAGTTCCTGCCCAAGATGTTCGAGCCCTGGCTGCACGACCCGGGGCGCACGCTGCTGCTGACGCATGCCAACGGGCTGCAGCCCAGCGCCGACGTGAGCCGCATCTACCGCACGCAGCGCGAGCACGACCCGCTGGACCTCAACACCGCGCGCGAGATCGCCAGCGTGGAGGACCCGATCCCGGTGGGCATCCTGTATCACAACCCCGAGATTCCCTGCTACGAGGACCTGCGCGGCGCGGGCGCGCCGCGTT
>DASTJE010000256.1:0-11422 GCA_035716845.1 Burkholderiaceae bacterium | reverse complement strand
GCTGCTGCGACGTCCAGACCCCGGTCACCTTGACGCCGAACAGCTGCTCCACGGCGGCGCGGATCTGCGGCTTCGTCGCCTCGGGGTGCACCTCGAAGGTGTACTCCCCGCGCTCCTGGTAAGCCGCCGAGCTCTTCTCGGTGATCAGCGGCCGCACGATGGTCCGAGTGATCGTCGGCATCGCTTAACGCTCCTTCTTCTTGGAGGCGGACTTCTTGGCCGCCGTCTTCTTCGCGGCGGGCGCCTTCTTCGCCGCCGGCTTCTTCTTCGCCGCCGCCTTCTTCGCGGCCGGCGCCTTCTTCGCCGCGGCCTTCTTCGCCGCCGCCTTCTTCGCCGGGGCCTTCTTGGCCGGGGCCTTCTTCGCAGTTGCCATTTCGATCTCCTTGATCAAGTTGCAAAGAGCACCGCAGCGATCGAGCTCGATCGTCTGCGGCGATTCACGGCCCGGGGTTTGTCCGGCCTCTCGGCCGGCTCCCCGATGCCGTGAACGGGGTGGCGCTGCGCGGCTTCGGCTTCTGGCGGCCTCGTGTCACGCAACGCGGATCTTGATCTCACACAGTGGAGTGGCCTGCTTCGAAAGACCGGCTCACTCCCGACTCATTCCCAGCTCAGCGCGCCTCCGGACTGGTACTCGATGACGCGCGTCTCGAAAAAGTTGCGCTCCTTCTTCAGGTCGATCATCTCGCTCATCCACGGGAACGGGTTCTCCTCGTTCGGGAAGAGCTCCTCGAGGCCGATCTGCGTGGCGCGGCGGTTCGCGATGTAGCGCAGATAGCCCTTGAACATGGAGGCATTGAGACCCAGCACGCCGCGCGGCATGGTGTCTTCGGCATAGCGGTACTCGAGCTCGACGGCCTTCACGAACAGGGCCTTGATCTCGGCCTTGAACTGCGGCGTCCACAGGTGCGGGTTCTCGAGCTTGATCTGGTTGATCAGGTCGATGCCGAAGTTGCAGTGCATCGACTCGTCACGCAGGATGTACTGGTACTGCTCGGCAGCGCCGGTCATCTTGTTCTGCCGGCCCAGCGCCAGGATCTGCGTGAAGCCGACGTAGAAGAACAGGCCTTCCATCAGGCAGGCGAACACGATCAGGCTCTTGAGCAGCTTCTGGTCGGCCTCGGGCGTGCCGGTGCGGAAGTTGGGGTCCATGATCGCGTCGATGAACGGGATCAGGAATTCGTCCTTGTCGCGGATCGACGCCACCTCGTGGTAGGCGTTGAAGATCTCGCCCTCGTCCAGCCCGAGCGACTCGACGATGTACTGGTAGGCGTGGGTGTGGATCGCCTCCTCGAAGGCCTGGCGCAGCAGGAACTGCCGGCACTCGGGCGCCGTGACGTGGCGGTAGGTGCCCAGCACGATGTTGTTGGCCGCCAGGGAATCGGCCGTCACGAAGAAGCCGAGGTTGCGCTTGATGATGCGGCGCTCGTCCTCGGTGAGGCCGTTGGGATCCTTCCACGTCGCGATGTCGCGCGACATGTTGATCTCCTGCGGCATCCAGTGGTTGGCACAGGTGGCGAGGTACTTCTCCCATGCCCACTTGTACTTGAACGGAACGAGCTGATTGACGTCCGTCTGGCCGTTGATGATGCGCTTGTCGGCAACGTTGACGCGCCGCGTGCTGGCTGCGCGCGCGGTCTCGTCGACGGGCATCGACTCAGGAATCGGAAGGGGTGACGCTGCCATGGGCCGCGCGTCAAGTGACGGTTCGTGCGCGGCGCGGAGTGTCGGTTGCGTCTTGGTGCTGACGTTGTCTTCCCAGACCAGCATGTGTGAGGTGCTTCCAGTGGTGCGGATTATCGGAGTGTTGCGCGCGAACACCAAGCACTTCTTGACATTCGCGCGCTCACGTTGTTGCGCTCATGCATCGACGCGAAACGCGCCGAGCTTCATTGACACGCTTCGCATGTCGGGTCATCGATGGCGCAGAACTTGATGTCGGTCGCCGGTGCGGCATCCGCCTGCGCGCGCGCCTGCGCTGCCGCGGCATCGAGCGCCGACATCGACGCGCCACCCGCGGCGCCGCCGTTGGACACGGCATTGAGTTGCGCCTTGGTGACCGTGCTCATCTCGACGTGCGTGGCACCCATGGTGCGCAGGTAGTAGGTCGTCTTCAGGCCGCGCAGCCAGGCGAGCTTGTAGGTCTCGTCGAGCTTCTTGCCCGAGGCGCCGGCCATATAGATGTTGAGCGACTGCGCCTGGTCGATCCACTTCTGCCGCCGAGCCGCGGCCTCGACCAGCCAGGTGGCGTCGATCTCGAAGGCGGTGGCGTAGAGCTGCTTGAGCGACTCGGGCACGCGGTCGATCGGACGCAGCGAACCCTTGTAGTGCTTGAGGTCCATCACCATCACGTCGTCCCACAAGCCGAGCGCCTTGAGGTCGCGCACGAGGTATTCGTTGACCACCGTGAACTCGCCCGACAGGTTGGACTTGACCGAGAGGTTGCCGAAGCTCGGCTCGATCGAGGCGTCGACGCCGATGATGTTGGAGATCGTGGCCGTCGGCGCAATGGCCACGCAGTTGCTGTTGCGCATGCCGTGGGCGGCGATGCGCTGACGCAGAGCCTCCCAGTCCATCGCGATCGAGCGGTCGACGTCGACATAGCCGCCACGCTGCTGGGCCAGCAAGTCGAGCGAGTCCAGCGGCAGCACGCCGCGGTCCCACAGCGAGCCGCGGTAGCTGCTGTAGCGCCCGCGCTCGGCCGCCAGCTCGGTGGAGGCCCAGTAGGCGTGGTAGCACACCGCTTCCATCGAGCGGTCGGCGAACTCCACCGCCTCGGCGCTGGCGTAGGGCAACTTGAGCTGGTAGAGGCAGTCCTGGAAACCCATGATGCCCAGGCCCACCGGCCGGTGCCGCAGGTTGCTGTCGCGCGCCTTCTTGACGGCGTAGTAGTTGATGTCGATGACGTTGTCGAGCATGCGCATCGCCGTGGCCACCGTCTTCTTCAGCTTGGCCTGATCGATCTGGCCGTCCTTCAGGTGCTGCACCAGATTCACCGAACCGAGGTTGCACACGGCGATCTCGGTGTCGCTGGTGTTGAGCGTGATCTCGGTGCACAGGTTGGACGAGTGCACCACGCCGGCGTGCTGTTGCGGGCTGCGCACGTTGCAGGCGTCCTTGAAGGTGATCCAGGGATGCCCGGTCTCGAACAGCATCGACAGCATCTTGCGCCACAGGTCCTTGGCGGGCATGCGCTTGTAGAGCTTGAGCTCGCCGCGGTCGACCTTGCCCTCGTACGCGGTGTACGCGGCCTCGAACTCGGCGCCGAACATGTCGTGCAGGTCGGGGCATGTGCTGGGCGAGAACAGCGTCCAGTGGCCACCCTCGATCACCCGCCTCATGAACAGGTCCGGAATCCAGTTCGCGGTGTTCATGTCGTGAGTGCGGCGGCGGTCGTCGCCCGTGTTCTTGCGCAGGTCCAGGAACTCCTCGATGTCCAGGTGCCAGCTCTCCAGGTAGGCGCACACGGCGCCCTTTCGCTTGCCGCCCTGGTTGACCGCCACGGCCGTATCGTTGACCACCTTCAGGAACGGAACGACCCCTTGGCTCTTGCCGTTGGTACCCTTGATGTAGGAACCCAGCGCCCGCACGCGCGTCCAGTCGTTGCCCAGGCCGCCTGCGAACTTGGACAGCAGTGCGTTCTCCTTGAGCGCCTCGTAGATGCCATCCAGGTCGTCGGCCACGGTGGTCAGGTAGCAACTCGACAGCTGCGAACGCCGCGTACCGCTGTTGAACAGCGTCGGCGTCGAGCTCATGAAATCGAAACTGGACAACACGTCGTAGAACTCGATCGCCCGCGCCTCGCGGTCGATCTCGTTGAGCGCCAGCCCCATGGCCACGCGCATGAAGAAAGCCTGCGGCATCTCGATGCGCACATCGTCCACGTGCAGGAAGTAGCGGTCGTAGAGCGTCTGCAGGCCCAGATAGTCGAACTGCAGGTCGCGCTCGGGCTTGAGCGCCGCACCCAGCCTGGCAAGGTCGAACTGCGACAGCTTCTCGTCGAGCAGTTCGGCCGCGATGCCCTTCTTGATGAAGCCCGGGAAGTAATCGGCGTAGCGGGTTGCCATCTCGGCCTGCGTCACTTCCTCGCCCAGGATTTCCTTGCGGATCGTGTGCAGCAGCAGGCGCGCAGTGGCACGCGTGTAGGCCGGCTCCTTCTCGATCAGCGTGCGCGCCGCGAGGATCGAGGCCTTGTACACCTCGTCGATCGGCACGCCGTCGTACAGATTGCGGCGAGTCTCGATCAGGATCGGCTCGCCCTTGACGTCCGCCCCCAGGCCCGCGCAGGCTGATTCGATCAGCGCCTGCAGCCTGCCCTCGTCGAGCGGCATGCGCTGGCCGCGGTCAGTGACCGTCAGCGTCGGCGTCTCAGCCCGCGGCTGCGTCTGCGCCTGACGCGCGCGCTCCTGGGCACGGCGCTCGCGGTACAGCACGTAGGCGCGCGCCACCTCGTGGTGGCCGCCGCGCATCAGGCCGAGCTCGACGTGGTCCTGCACGTCCTCGATGTGGAACGTGCCGCCCCCCGGACGCGAGCGCAGCAGGGCGCGCACGACGGCCTCGGTCAGCCCTTCGACCGTCTCGCGCACGCTGGCCGACGCCGCGCCCTGGGTGCCGTGCACGGCCAGGAACGCCTTCATCAGGGCGACCGCGATCTTGTTGGGCTCGAAGGCAACGACCGCGCCATTGCGGCGGATGATCTGGTAGCCCTGGAAGGCGCTGGCCGCGGCCGTAACGCCCGGCGCCGATCCCAGCGCTGGATTGACGGACGACGCCGGGATCGAAGCGACAGACTGCATGGATACCTCCGAATCGTTTTGGTGCGCCACGCGCGGCCCGCGCGGCGGTTCAAAGTGCCGTCGGCACGGGGCTCCCGGTGGGCCGACGTGCCGACGCGTGTGGACAAGGGTGTGGAAAGCCGGTGGAGTGCACGGGGGAAACGAACACTACATGTAGGGTCCGGCGGCAATTAGACCACTAGCTATAGTGTACCTACTCCGTGCTTGCCCGGATAGTCGAATCGAGCGCGATGGGCGCGTCACGTTGCGTGCGGCCCAGCGCGCGTGCCAGCCAACGCCACTCGAAACCCGCGCCCGGGTCGGCCTTGCGCTGCGGTGCCACGTGCTCATGACCGACGATCTCCCGCAGCGGGTACCGCCGCGCGAGCGCGCGCACCAGTGCGGCCAGCACTCGGTACTGCGCGCGCTCGAAGCGCAGGCCCTCGAGGCCCTCGAGTTCGATGCCGATCGAGTAGTCGTTGCAGTCGTCGCGCCCGCGCCAGGTCGATGCACCGGCATGCCAGGCCCTCGCCTCGCAGGAGACGAACTGCACGCATGCGCCGTCGCGGCGGATCAGGAAGTGCGCCGAGACGCGCAGTCCGTCCAGGCTTGCGAAGTACGGGTGGGCCGCAGGGTCGAGGCGGTTGGTGAACAGGCGCTCGATGGCGTCGCCTCCGTAGTGTCCGGGCGGCAGGCTGATCGAATGCAGCACCAGCAGCGAGACGTCCGTCCCCGCCGGGCGCACACCGAAGTTGGGCGATGCGACGCGACGCGCCCCGCGCCACCAGCCCCCGCTCCAGACGCGACGCTGCAACTCAGTCGCCGTCGTGGCCCGCCACCACGATGCCCAGCCGCGCCATGCGGTAGCGGATCTGCCGCAGCGACAGGCCGAGGCTCGCCCCGGCAGCAGTGCGGTTGTTGCGGAAGCGTTCCAGCGCACGCACCAGCACGTCGCGCTCGACCTCGTCGAGATAGGCCACGAGGTCGGTGGGGAGATCCGGCTCCGCGGGGGTCAGTGGCATGGCCTGCAGTTCGGCCAGCCGCGAATCGAGCTCGGCCGCGTCGCTCTCGTGGAACAGGTCGTCGGCCAGCCCGAGGTCGGCGCGGCCGATGCTCTCGCCGCCGGCCAGCGCCACGGCGCGGTGCAGGATGTTCTCGAGTTCGCGCACGTTGCCCGCAAACGGGTACTGCTCGAGCGACAGCAAGGCGTCGCGCGTCAGCATCGGCGGCGGCCAGACCCCGGCGTCGCGGGCGATGCGCTCGAGCAGCGCCGCACTGATCTCGGGAAGGTCCTCGATGCGCTCGCGCAACGGGGGCACCCGGATCTGGATCACGTTCAGCCGGTAGAACAGATCCTGCCGGAACCGCCCGGCATGCACCTCGGCCGACAGGTCCTTGTGCGTGGCGCTGATGATGCGCACGCTCACCGGGGACTCGGCCACGGCCCCCACCGGCCGCACGGAGCGCTCCTGGATCACGCGCAGCAGCTTGCTCTGCATCGCGAGCGGCAGATCGCCGATCTCGTCGAGGAAGAGGGTGCCGCCATGCGCCGCCTGGAAGAAGCCCTCGCGGTCCTCGGCCGCGCCGGTGAAGGCGCCCTTGCGGTAGCCGAAGAACTCCGCTTCCAGCAGGTGTTCCGGAATGGCGCCGCAATTGACGGCGATGAACGGCTGCGCGTGTCGTGCGCTGGTGTCGTGCACGGCCCGCGCGACAAGCTCCTTGCCGGTGCCGGACTCCCCCTGCACCAACACCGGCGCCATGCTGCGCGCCACCTTTTCGATCAGCTCACGCACCTGCTGCATCGCCGCTGAGTTGCCCGAGAGGCGACGCAGGGCCGCCGGCACCTCAGGGGCCGATACGCCTTGCGGTACCGAGGCCACCGGCGCGGCAGCCGGGGCCATCGCGCCGGGCGCGGCTGCGTCGCGACTGGGCAGGCGCGAGGGCACGACGCTGGGCGCGGCTTGCGGCGCCCGACCGAGCGCGGACGCGACGACGGCACGGAACTGGCGCAGGTCCACCGGCTTGGTCAGGTAGTCGTAGGCGCCCGCCCTGAGCGCCTCGACCGCGTTCTCGGAGGACCCGAAGGCGGTGATCACGATCGCCTTCTCGCGCCGGCCGTCCGCCTCGAGGCGGGCCAGCAGATCGAGCCCGCTGCCGTCGGGCAAGCGCATGTCGGTGATCAGCGCGCTGAAGGCGCGATCCTTGAGCAGCAGCAGCGCTTCCTCGACCGAGCCCGCGGTCTCCACCTCGTAGCCCTCGCGCAGCAGCGTGAGTTCGTACAGCGTCAGCAGGTCCGGCTCGTCGTCGACGACGAGCAGGCTGAAGTGGGCGGGATCGATCTGTGGCATCAAGGCAGGCGGCCCTCGCCCGCATCGGGCACGTGTGGCGCAACGCGCATGGACACGATGAACTCGTTGCGGTGGGAAGTGCCCTGCGGGTGCTGCCGGTAGTCGATGCTGCCGCCGTAGCGCTCGCAGAGTTCACGACAAATATACAAGCCCAGCCCCGTACCGCGGCTGCGCGTGGAGAAGAAGGGCTCGAACAGGTAGGGCTCGATGTCCGGCGGGATCGGGTCACCGTCGCTGGCCACTGCCAGGCGGGCCTGCCCGACGCCGACCGACCGCGCGCTCAGTCGGATGGCCCCGGGATGCTGGCTCGCATAGCGGCGCGCGTTGTCCAGCAGGTTCACGAGCACGCGACGCAGGTGCTCCGCGTCGAACAGCACCGCAAGCGGCTCGACCGGCAGCTCGACTTGCAGCCGGCTTTCGCCTCCCAGAGGCACTTCGCTGGTGCGCGCCCAATCGGTGACGATGCGTCCGACCTCCGCACCGAGATCGATCGCGCGCGGATTCGGGTCATGCCCCGGCGCCACTTCCATCACGTCATCGACGATGCGCTTGAGGCGCTCGACGTTGTCGGCGATCATGCGCGAGAGCATTTCCGCGTCGGGGCCGTCCGGCTGTTCGCCCAGCAACGCATTGGCCTGAGCGATGGCCGCCAGCGGATTGCGGATCTCATGCGCGATGCCGGCCGACACGCGCCCCATCGCCGCCAGCTTCTCCTGCCGTATGCGCTCCTGGGCGCGGCGCAGGTCTTCCACGAACAGCACGCAGAAGACCTCGCCCTCCTGTCCGGCCGCGCGTGCGCGCGGCCGCGTGAAGCGCGCGCGCAGGCGCAGCGTCCGCGTCTGGCCGCCCACGAAATGCAGCGTCGCATCGCGCAGGGCTTCGCGCGGCTGCCCGCCTTCGAACGCGTCGAGCACGCGCGCGGCCAACTCCGACCACGCCGGGTCGTCCTGCAGCTGGAACGGCGCGGCGCGCGTCAGCCCTTCCTCGGCGAGGAGCCGGCGCGCCGCCGGGTTGGCGGCCCGCACGCGGGCGCGGCGGTCGATCACCAGCACGCCATCGGCCATCTCTTCGATCACCAGACGGTTGAGCTGGGCCTGTTGCCGCGCGAGCTCCAGACTGCCGCGCGCTGCGAGCTCCTCGCGCGCCAGGCGCCCCGCCAGCTCGCCCGACAGCAGCACGACGACGAACAGGCCGATGCCGGTCAGGCCGGCCGGGGTGAGGACCGAAGCCGGGTCGACGCCGCTGCCCGCAGTGCGCCAGGCCGCCGCCAGCAGCATCAGCGACGCAGCGGCGGCCGTGGCCAGCGCGGCCATGCGCGACGTGAGGACGCCGGCCATCAGCACCGGCAGCACCAGCAAGGCCACGTAGTTGAACGTGGACATCGGCTCGAACGCGTGCAGGATCGAGAACAGCAGCAGGTCGAAGCCGATCGTCGCCACCCAGCGGCGGCGCGACAGCCGCGACAGCGGCGCGCCGGAGCGACCGGCCCCACGCCAGCGCGGCAGCAACCACATCGAGATCGCCTGCACGCCGTAGACGAGGCTGACGGCCAGCGCCACCATGTCGCGCACGCCGACCGCCTGCCCCAGCGCCTGGGCGACGACCAGTGCCAACCCCAGCATGGCGCGCGCGCCCAGAAAGGTGCGGTACAGACGTTCGAAGGCGTCGCCGCCTGCGCTGACGATGCGGTGCGCCTCGCGCGCGAGGAATCGTTCATCGGCCGGCAGCGATGCCGCTGCCCAGCCCATCAGCTCGGACGGCGGCGCGTCCTGCTGCTCGCGCACGCCCTCCAGGCCGACGCCCATGGCGTCGAACAGCGACTCGCCGGTCAGGGTGGGGCCGAACGCCGTGTCGGGAGCCGGGCGCTCCCGCCCGGCGCGGCGCCCGTCAGCGCGCGTCACGGAGCAGGCGGGCGGCGCGGCCCGGCGCGTCGATGGCCCGCAGAACAATAGGCGTCGTCACCGTCGGCAAGCGCTTCGCTGCGCGGCACGTGCAAGCCGCAGTGCGCGCACGCGACCATGCCCTCGGGCGGTGATGGCGGCGGTGATGGCGGCGGCGGTGCGGCGCTGCGGTCGCGCGGCGGCGGTTTCGCCGCGCGTGCGCCGCGCCCCAGCAGCAACAGCACGAGCAATGCCAGGGCCGCGACGATCACGAGGACCTTCATTCAGCCCTCGCGCTGCAGGATCACTTCGAGCACGAAACGCAGGCCCACATAGGCGAGCAGCAGCATCAGTGCCCCGGCGTAGATCCAGCGCGTGGCCTGGCGCCCACGCCAGCCACGCACATGACGCCCGCCGATCAGCACGGCGAAAGTGGTCCAGCCGAGCAGCGACAGCACGTTCTTGTGGCCCCAACGCCACTGCTCCGTGAGGGCCATCCCGAGCGCGATGGCACAGGTGAGCGCCACGAACCCGACCTCGACGAAGCGGAAGGTGATGCGCTCGAGCTGCAGCAAGGGCATGCCGGCGCCCCCGCCTGCGTGCCCACCGTCGAGCCCGCTGCGCATGCGCCGGTCGGCGGTGTCGAGCAGCCACGCATGCAGCACCGCCATCGCGAACAAGCCGTAGCTGACGACCCCCAGCAGCCAGTGCAGCGGCAGCCACGCCGAGCCGACCTGCGGCCTCACGCTGCCGGGCAGCAGGGTGGCCAGCAGCACCACCGACGCGCCGGCCAATGCGAGCAGCCGCCGCACCGCCGGCACGGGCAGCAGGCGGCTTTCGACGCTGTGCACTGCAAGCACGAGCCAGACCGTGGCGGAAAGCGCCGGCGCAAAGCCGAAGCGCGCGCCTGGCAGGCCGGTGCCGTAGCCCGAGACATCGAGCACCAGCGTGGCCGCATGGGCCATCCACGCCAGGGCAAGGGCCACCTCCGGCCAGCGTGAGCGCACCGGCCAAGGCCAGGCGGCCGCGGTGTAGGACAGCATCGCCACGAGGCCCAGGGCCCAGGGCAGGCTCAGCGTCATGGGGAGGGCCCCTGCGTCGCTACACTCATGCGGTCAGTGTACTTTCCGCCGCCGCGCCGACTCTCGGCACCCCTGCGGCCGCTCGCATGGCTTCCGCCCTCTCAGACCGTCTGCAGCGCCTGGTCAAGACCATGCGCGGGCAGGCGCGCATCACCGAAAGCAACGTCGCCGACATGCTGCGCGAGGTCCGCGTGGCGCTGCTCGAGGCCGACGTGGCGCTGCCCGTCGTGCGCGACTTCATCGCTCGCGTCAAGGACAAGGCGCTGGGCCAGGAGGTGGCGGGGTCGCTCCACCCTGGCCAGGCATTGGTGGGCATCGTCCACAAGGAACTCGCCGCCACCATGGGCGAGGGCGTGGCGGACCTGAACCTCGCCACGCAGCCGCCGGCGGTGATCCTGATGGCAGGCCTGCAGGGCGCGGGCAAGACCACCACGACCGCCAAGCTGGCCAAGCACCTGATCGACAAGCGCAAGAAGAAGGTGCTCACGGTGTCGGCCGACGTGTACCGGCCCGCCGCCATCGAACAGCTCAGGACCGTGACACGCCAGGCCGGCGCCGAGTGGTTCCCGAGCGCGCCCGACCAGAAGCCGCGCGACATTGCACTGGCGGCGCTGGACCATGCGCGACGGCATTACTTCGACGTGCTGCTGGTCGACACGGCCGGACGGCTGGCGATCGACGAGGCGCTGATGGCCGAGATTCGCGACCTGCACGCCGCGCTGGCGCCGGTCGAGACGCTGTTCGTGGTCGACGCGATGCAGGGCCAGGACGCGGTCAACACCGCCAAGGCCTTCAAGGACGCGCTGCCGTTGACCGGGGTCGTGCTGACCAAACTCGACGGCGACTCGCGCGGTGGGGCGGCGCTGTCGGTGCGGCAGGTCACCGGCGCACCGATCAAGTTCGCCGGCGTGTCGGAAAAGATCGACGGGCTGGAGGTCTTCGACGCCGAGCGTCACGCCGGACGCGTGCTCGGCATGGGCGACATCGTGGCGCTGGTCGAGGAGGTGCAGAAGGGCGTCGACCTCGACGCCGCCCGGAAGGTCGCCGACAAGCTCAAGGCCGGCGACGGATTCGACCTCGAGGACTTCCTGACCCAGATCTCGCAGATGAAGAAGATGGGAGGCCTGGGCTCGCTGATGGACAAGCTGCCGAGCCAGCTGACCGCGCGCGCGGGACAGATCGGACAGGGCGACCTCGACCGCGCCGAACGCGACGTACGCCGCATGGAGGGCATCATCCACTCGATGACCCCGGAGGAACGCCGCAAGCCGGAACTGCTCAAGGCCTCGCGCAAGCGACGCATCGCCAGCGGCGCCGGCGTGCAGGTGCAGGAAGTCAAC
>DASTJE010000255.1:0-5985 GCA_035716845.1 Burkholderiaceae bacterium | reverse complement strand
GCCATCGCGGCGTAGGCGTCCTCCAGGCCCGGCACGATCTGGAAGCCGTCGTAGTTGACGACGGCCTTGACCTTGTGGCCGATGGCTTCGCATTGGGCGGTCACGGCGGCGCGGATGGCTTCGATCTCGTCGACGTTCTTGACATGCAGGTGCTGGAAGTTCAGGAACAGCGTGTCCTGCAGCGCGTCGTAATGGATGCGGCGCGGCAGGTCGGGGTCGAGCAGCATCGCGCGCAGGTTCATCGGCTCGGCGCGGAAGATGCGCTCGTCCATCGTGCGCAGCTGGCCCACGTGGGGGCGGAACTTCATGTGCGCGAGCACGTCGCGCTCGAGGTCGATCCCCGGCGCGATCTCGACGAGCGCCAGGCCGTTGGGCGTGAGCTCGAACACCGCGCGCTCGGTGACGTAGAGCACGCGCTGCAGGCGCGCCGCGGCCTGGGCGCCCGCGAAGGTGACGTGCTGCACCGCGCGGTGGAACTTGCCGGCGTGGCCCTCCCTGACGACGCGCAGCCGCCCGTCCTCGACGGCCACCTCGAGCCCGCCGGCGGTGAAGGTGCCGGCGAACACCAGGGTCTTGGCGTTCTGCGAGATGTTGATGAAGCCGCCCGCGCCGGCCAGGCGCGTGCCGAAGCGGCTGACGTTGACGTTGCCCGCGCCGTCGCACTCGGCCATGCCCAGCACCGCCAGGTCGAGCCCGCCGCCGTCGTAGAAGTCGAACTGCTGGTTCTGGTCGATCACCGCCTCGACGTTGAAGCCGGCGCCGAAGTCGAGCCCGCCGGCGGGCACGCCGCCGACGATGCCGGGTTCGGCGGTGAGGGTGATGAGGTCCATCACCCGCTCCTCGTTGGCCACCGCCGACACGCCCTCGGGCATGCCGATGCCGAGATTCACCACGCCGTCGATCGGCAGCTCCATCGCGCAGCGGCGCGCGATCACCTTGCGCTCGTCGAGCGCCATCGGCGCGATCGAATCGAGCGGCACCTGGATCTCGGCGGCGAAGGCCGGCGAGTACGCCGTGGCGTAGGTCTGGCGGTGGTGCTCGGGCGCGGCCACCACCACCGCGTCGACCAGGGTGCCGGGGATGCGCACCTGGCGCGGGTGCAGCGAGCCGGCGCGCGCGATGCGCTCGACCTGCGCGATCACCACCCCGCCCGAGTTGTGGGCGGCCATCGCCATCGCCAGGTTGTCGAGCGTGAGCGCCTCGCGCTCCATCGTGATGTTGCCGTGGGTGTCGGCGGTGGTGCCGCGGATGAAGGCCACGTCGATCGGGAAGGCCTTGTAGAACAGCCACTCGCGGCCGTCGATCTCCATCACGCGCACCAGGTCCTCGGTGGTGATGGCGTTGAGCTTGCCGCCTTGCAGGCGCGGGTCGACGAAGGTGCCCAGCCCCACGCGCGTGAGCACGCCGGGCTTGCCCGCGGCGATGTCCCGGTACAGGTGCGAGATCACCCCTTGCGGCAGGTTGTAGGCCTCGAGCTTGTTTTCCACCGCCAGGCGGCCCACCTTGGGGATCAGCCCCCAGTGGCCGCCGATCACGCGCTTGAGCAGGCCCTCGTGCCCGAGGCGGTTCAGGCCGCGCTCGTGGCCGTCGCCCTGGCCGGCGGCGAACAGCAGGGTCAGCCCGCTGGGCTCGCCGTCGGCGGCGAAACGCTCGGCCAGCGCGGCCAGCAGGGCATCGGGGGTGCCGATGCCCACGAAGCCCGAGGTGGCCAGCGTGTCGCCCGGGCGCACCAGGGCGGCCGCCTCGGCCGGGCTCACGATCTTGTGACGCATGAAACCTCCTGCTGCATAGGCTCGCACGAGCGCCGCCGCCGCGCAACCGGGGCCTGCGCGGGGGCGCCGGCGCGGTATGGGCGCCCGTGGAACTGGCCCGTTTTCGCCCTCCTTCTCGAGGCTTTCCGAGCCCGGGGCGCTGCCTAGGATGGGGGTGCCGCGGTGACCCTTCCGCGACGGGAGCCCTTCTGGCATGACGCACGCGAACCATTTCCTCTGCCGCCGACGCCTGCTCGCGGGCCTGTGCTGGGGGGGTGTCGCGGGCCTGTCCCTGGCGCAGGGCGCATCGCCCGTGCGCGTGGCCATCGATGCCGAGTTCGGCCACGCCACGAGCACGTCGGCCGAGGCCATCCGGCGCGGGGCCGAGATCGCCATCGACGAGGTCAACCGTGCCGGGGGCGTGCTCGCAGGCCGGCCGCTGGCGCTCGAGATCCGCGACAACCGCGGCGTGCCCACGCGTGCGGTGCAGAACGTGCGGGAACTGGCGGCCCAGCCCGACGTGGTGGCCGTGATCACCGGCAAGTTCAGTCCGGCGGTCATCGAATGCGTGCCCCTGGTGCATGAACTCAAGCTGCCGCTGCTGGCGGCCTGGTCGGCCGCCGACGGCATCGTCGACAACGGGCATCGCCCGAACTACGTGTTCCGCCTGTCGCTGCGCGACGACTGGGCCATCGAGGTGATGCTGCGGCGCGCGCGGGCGCTGGGCGCGCGGCGCATCGGCCTGATGCTGCCCAACACCGCCTGGGGGCGCAGCTCGCTCGCGGCGGCCGAGCGCCGCCTCGCCGCCGACGGCAGGGCCAAGCTGGTGGCGCCGGCCTGGTACAACTGGGGCGACAAGTCGCTGCTGCCGGCCTATCAGCAGTTGCGCCAGGGCGGGGCCGACATCCTGCTGCTGGTGGCCAACGAGCTCGAAGGCTCGATCCTCGTCAACGAGATGGCGGCGCTGCCGCCGTCCGAACGCATGCCCGTGCTCGGCCATTGGGGGGTCACGGGCGGCCGCTTCTTCGAGGCCGCGCGCACGGCGCTGGGCACGGTCGATTTCTCCGTCGTGCAGACCTACAGCTTCATCGGCCGCAGCGACCCGGCGGCGCGCCGCGTGCTGGCGGCCCTGCGCGAGCGCTTCGGGGTGGAGGACGCGCGGCGCGTCGAGGCGCCGGTGGGCGTGGCCCATGCCTACGACCTGGTGCACCTGCTGGCCCAGGCGATCCGCCAGGCCGGCAGCGCCGATCGCGACAAGGTGCGCGAGGCGCTGGAGCGGCTGCGCGGCCACCAGGGGCTCGTGCGCCATTACGCCCAGCCCTTCACGGCCTCGCGCCACGAGGCCCTCGACCCCTCGGTGGTGTTCCTGGCGCGCTACGCGCCCGACGGCGCCCTGCTGCGCATCGACGATCGATGAGGCCACCGGGCATCCGCGCTCCGCGCTGGTGGACGCGCAGCATCGCCAACCGCATCACGGCCTCGACCGCGTTGCTGGTGACCGGCCTGGTGCTGGCACTGGCCGTGCTGGCCTACGCCACGGGGCGGTCCGTGCTGCTCAGGAATGCCGAGGAAGACCTCCGCAACGACGTGGTGCAGGTGGCGGAGCGCCTGGCCCTGCGGCTGGGCAGCGTCGAGTCCGACCTGGCCAACCTTGCGGCCAATTCGCTGGTGGTCAACGGCCTGTTCGACTCGAGCGGGCGCGGCGCCTACCTCGGGCCGTTCCTGCGCGACCTGCGCGACAGGGACAACGCCCACCGCATCCTCACGCTGACCGACCACACCGGCATGGCGCTGGCCAGCAACGCGCAGGGCGACGCTCCGGACTATCGGAAAGTGGACGGCCTGCGGCAAGTGATCGATTCGCGGCGCGCGCGCGCCTGGATCGCGCCGGCGGCCACGGCGACGCTCGTGGTGGCCTATCCCGTGGTGTTGGCCAGCAGCGGTCAGGCCGAGGGTGCGCTGCTGATGGAGTTGCCGCTGGCGCCGCTGTTCGCCGAGGCCGCCCGCGCGCTGGCACCCGAGGCGAGCGCGCGCCTGAGCGCGGCGGGCAGCCCCTTGCTGCGCGGCGGTGCCGCGGGCGTCGACCCGGCCGCCGCGCCTGCGGGCGTGGCGGCGCGGCCGGCCGACGCGATGCGCGCCGCGCTGCCCCTGAGCCTGCGCGAGGCGCTGGCGGGCCTGCAGCTGGAACTGGAGGTGAGCCTGCCGCGCGGTCACGCGCTCGAGGGCCTGTCGGCCATCGCCTTGCGGATCACCGCCGCGGGTCTGCTGGCAGTGCTGGCAGCCAGTGCGTTCGCGCGCGTGACGATTCGGCGCCTGCTGCGCCCGTTGGAGGCGCTTTCCGCCGTCTCGCAGCGCATCCGTCAGGAGCACCGCTTCGACCTGGAGGTGCCGGCACACGCCCACGACGAGATCGGCGAGGTGGCGCTGTCGGTCAACGAGATGCTCGCCAGCCTGCGCCAGGCGCACGAGACGCTGGAGGCCCAGGTGGCGGCGCGTACCGAGGCGCTCGACCAGACGCGCGCCCACCTCGACGCCGTGCAGCGGCAGATGAACGACGGCTTGCTGCTGGTCGACACCAGCGGTCGCATCGAGGCCTTCAGCGGCGCGTGCGACCAGCTGTTCGACCACACGCCCCACGAGATGATCGGGCGCGGCATTGCCGCCTTGCTGCCGGAGTGGCCGTCGCTGATCGCGCGCTCGGCGGTGGGCGTCAGCGAGAAGGGGCGTTTCCAGTGCGTCGCGACCGCGCGCCGTCGGGGCGGCAAGTTCGTTGCCGACATCTCGGTGTCGCTGCTGGTCTTCGGTGCGCGCTCGCAGTGGGTGGTGCTGGTGCGCGACGCGACGGCGCAGCGCGACGGCGAGGCCCGCCTGCGCGAGGCCAATGCGCGGCTGGAGGGCTCGGTGCGCCAGTTGCGGCGCCGTGACGAGGACATGGCGCAGATCAACACCATGAACGAGCTGCTGGCCTCCTGCCAGTCGCTGCAGGAGGCGCACGAGGTGATCGCGCCGGCGCTGGTGCGGCTGTTCGACGGGCACGTCGGCGCACTGGCGGTGCACGGCGAGAACGACCAGTACGAGGTGATCGCGCGCTGGGGCGCCCAGGACGCCAGCCGTGCCCGCTTCGCGCTGGACGACTGCTGGTCGCTGCGGCTGGGGCGCCTGCACGATGCCGGCAGCGCGTCGGCGCCGGCGTGCCGCCACTGCAGTCCGGGCGTCGCGGGCATGCGCTGCCTGCCGCTGTCGGTGCAGGGCGAGACCCTGGGCGTGCTGATGTCGGTGCCGGCGCCCGGCGTTGCGGCCGACGAGATGCACCGGCTCGAGGGCCTGCTGGACGTGGTGGGCGAGGCGGTGAAGTTCGGGCTGTCGAACCTGCGGCTGCGCGAGGCGCTGCGGGCCGCGGCGCTGCGCGACCCGTTGACGGGGCTGTACAACCGGCGCTTCCTCGACGAGACCGCGCCGCGCGAACTGGAGCGCGCGCGCCGCTCGGGCACGCCGCTGTCCTTGGTGAGCGTCGACCTCGACCACTTCAAGCGCTTCAACGACCATCACGGGCACGCCGCAGGCGACCTGGTGCTGCGCGCCACCGCGCGCACGATGGCCGACGGCCTGCGCGCCACCGACATCGTGTGCCGCGTCGGGGGCGAGGAAATCGTCGCGCTGCTGCCCGGGGCGAGCGCCGAGGAGGCGCGCGAACGCGTGCAGACCTTGTGCCTGGCCCTGTCGGCCCTGTCGCTGCAGCACGAGGGACAGCCGCTGCCGGCCGTCACCCTGTCGGTGGGCGTCGCCGAGGCCGCGCCGGGCCTGAGCCTGGAAGCGGTGTTCCGTGCGGCCGACGAGGCGCTGTACACGGCCAAGGCGCAGGGCCGCAACCGCATCGTCGTGGCGCCCGCCCCCGTGCTGCGGCCGGTACTGGCCGCCGAGGCCACGCGCTGAGCGTCTGGCGCGGGGCCGCCGGCCGCGCCATCCTCCGAAAGAACTAGGGGCGGGCCGCCGGCCTCGTCCTTCCGGCAACGCCGGCGCGACCGAGCGGCGGATACCCGCCCCGTCGCATCCGCGGGACAGTCACGGCGTCGCAGCACGCGATGCCACGTCCCCGGAGCACGCCATGTCCACCACCGACCGCAATTTCCGCCCCCGCGAGGCCTGGTCGGTCCTCGCCGTCAGCACGCTGTCCTTCACGGTGTGCTTCATGGTCTGGATGATGTTCGGCGTCATCGGCATCCCGATCAAGAAG
>DASTJE010000254.1:0-7370 GCA_035716845.1 Burkholderiaceae bacterium | reverse complement strand
CCGAACCGCCGCCTGCAGCTGCGGCCAGCTCCGGGCCCAGGTCAGCGCCGAGCCGGTGCGCGTGGCGGTGTGCCACTGCCTGGCCTGCCAGCGCCGCACCGGCAGCGTCTTCGGTGCGCAGGCCCGGTTCGCGGCGGCGGCCGTCACGGTGTCGGGGCGCAGCCAGGCGTTCGTGCGCGTGGGCGACGAGGGCGGCCGGGCCACGTTCAGGTTCTGCCCCGACTGCGGCGCCACGGTCTGGTACACGACGGACTTCCACGACGACGCGGTCATCATCCCGGTCGGCGCGTTCGCCGATCCGCGGTTCCCGGCGCCCACGTTCTCGGTCTACGAGGAGCGCATGCACGCCTGGGTGTCCCTGCCGCCCGGCATCGAGCACATGGCGTGAGCCCCCCCATGCAGAACGCACTCGCCGGCAGGCGCATCCTCGTCACCCAGGCCGCCGAATTCATGGGGCCCGTGCTGTGCGAGGTCTTCGCCGAGCAGGGCGCCACCGTCGTCGCCAGCGTGCAGGCGCTGTCGGAGCCGGCCGCGGCCGAGCGCGTGGTGCAGGACGCCGGGGCGATCGACGTCCTGGTGGCCAACCTCGCATACGGCGCGCCGAGCACGCCCGCCGCCGCGGTGGACGACGCCGAGTGGCGCGCGGTGTTCGCCGCGCTCGTCGACCCTTTGCCGCGGCTCGCGCGCGCCGCGGCGCCGGCGATGATCGGCCGCCGCGCCGGCAAGATCCTCGTCATCGGCAGCGCCGCCGCGCTGCGCGGCATGAAGCGGGCCTCCACCTACAGCGCCGCGCGCGGTGCGCAACTGGCCTGGGTGCAGGCGGTGGGCGTCGAGTTCGCGCCGCACGGGGTGCAGGTCAATGCGATCGCCCAGAACTTCGTCGACAACCCCACCTACTTTCCGCCCGAGGTGCAGGCGAACCCGCGCTTCCAGGAGCGGCTGGCGCGCGAGGTGCCGCTGGGCCGCCTGGTGGCCGCGCGCGAAGACGCGCAGTTCGCGGCCTACCTGTGCAGCAGCGCGGCCGATTGTTTCGTCGGCCAGGTGTTCCCGGTGTGCGGCGGCTGGGTGGCGCGATGAGGCCGTTCGCGCGCCTTCATTGACGGCGCGCAGAGGCCGGCGTTGCCGAGGTGCGCCCGCCATCGTGGGCGTGGCTACGATGGCCGCAAGGTGGAGTGCGGGCCGGTCCCGCACATGCGGGAGAGCGTGCCATGACGACAACCGTGCTCGTGCTGGGCGACGGCACCGGCGGCCTGGTCACCGCCAACCTGCTGGCCAAGGAGGCGCGCCGCCGCGGCCTGCCACTGCGGATCAAGCTGATCGGCAACTCGCCCACGCACACCTACCAGCCGGGCATGCTCTTCCTGCCCTTCCAGAAGCCCGGCTACCGCACGCTGGCCGACATCCAGCGCCCCAACGCCGGTTTTGTCGGCGCGGGCGTCGAGTACGTGGTCGAGCGCATCACGGCCATCGATGCCGAGTCGCGTGTGGTCACCACGGAACGCGGCAGCCACTCGTATGACTGGCTGGTGTTGGCGCTGGGCTGCCGCACGGTGCTCGATGCCGTCGAGGGCCTCGCTGAACGCTGGGGCCAGCGTGCGTTCGGGTTCTACACGCCCGACGCCGCGCTGCGGCTGGCGCAGGCGCTGCAGGACTTCCAGGGCGGCGACTTCGTGATCGACGTGGCCGACATGCCGATCAAGTGCCCGGTGGCGCCGATCGAGTTCGCCTGCCTGGCCGACGAATACCTGACGCAGCGCGGCATCCGCGGCAAGACCAAGCTGACGCTGGTGACGCCGCTGAGCGGTGCCTTCACCAAGCCGATCTGCAACGAGAGGCTCAGCGACCTGCTGCGCGGCAAGCGCATCGACGTGATCGCCAACGCGTCGCTGGCCAGCGTCGACGACAAGGCGATCGGCTGCCCCGACGGCAAGGCGATCCCCTACGACCTGCTGGTGGTCATCCCGCCGCACGAGGGCGCCGACGTGATCGACGCCGCCGGCCTGGGCGACGGCCTGGGCTTCGGCCTGACCGACAAGCACACGCTCAAGGCGCTCAGGGCGGAGCGGGTCTTCCTGCTGGGCGACAACACCAACGTGCCGACCTCCAAGGCCGGTTCGGTCGCCCACTTCCAGGCCGAGGTGGTGGTGCACAACCTGCTGCGCGAGATCGAGGGCCAGCCCGCACTGCCGCTGGCCGACGGCCACGCCAACTGCTTCATCGAGACCGGCCACGGCAAGGCCATCCTGATCGACTTCAACTACGACATCCAGCCGGTGCCGGGCAAGTTCCCGCTGCCGCTGATCGGGCCGATGACCCTGCTCGAGGAAACGCGCCTCAACCACCTCGGCAAGCTGGCGTTCAAGCCGATCTACTGGAACCTGCTGCTGCCGGGCCGCCACATCCCGCTCGTGGGCTCGCGCATGAGCACGTCGGGCAAGCGCATGGAGGTGCTGCAGCGCCACTGAGGCGGCCGCCGGCCGGAGCGCCGCGCCGACGCGCGACAATGCGCGCCGCACGCGACTCCTCGACCCCGCGACACGATGAAGCTCTTCGGCATCGCCGGCCATTCGGGCATGGGCAAGACGACCCTGCTCGAGCGATTGGTCCCCGTGCTCACCGGGCGCGGGCTCACCGTGTCGCTGATCAAGCACAGCCACAAGGCCATCGAGATCGACCGGCCGGGCAAGGACAGCTTCCGCCTGCGCGAGGCGGGGTGCCGCGAGGTGCTGCTGATGGGGCAGGAGCGCTGGGCCCTGATGCACGAGCTGCGCGGTGCCGACGAGCCGCCGCTGGAGTACCTCGTCGGCCGCCTGCAGGCCTGCGACCTGGTGCTGATCGAGGGCTTCAAGAGCGGCGAGTTCGCCAAGCTCGAGGTCTGGCGCCCATCGCGCGAGCGCCGGCCGCTGTGGCCCGACTGGCCCGGCATCGTGGGGCTGGCCACCGACGAGCCGCCGCGCGCACCACCCGGCGCGCCCGCGGTGCTCGCGCTCGAGCGCATCGAGGCGATCGCCGACTTCGTGCTCGCGCAGGCGCGGCCGGTGCCGCGGGCGTGGTGAGGCACCGAGGCGGCGTCGCATGACCGTCGTCGACGACCCGCATGCCGGCGCCGCCGCCTCGCTGCGCGTGGCCTGCCTGTGCGCCGACTGGTGCCATGTGTGCAGCGGCTGGCGCGACGAGTTCGAGGCCACGCTGCGCCAGGCCGGGGTGCCCGCACGCTGGATCGACATCGAGGACGAGGAGGAGCTGCTGGGCCCGATCGAGGTGGACGACTTCCCGACCCTGCTCGTGGTGCGCGACGGGCAGCCGGTGTGGTTCGGCGTCATCGCGCCGCGCGCCGAGGCGCTGCGGCGGCGGCTCGATGCGGCGCGCGCGACGCCGGCGCTGCAGGACGCGGCGCTGCGCAGGCTTGCCGGGCTCCTGTAGCGACTCGCCGGGCCGGGCTTGACCAGGCTCAGCGAGCCTGGCGCGTGCGGCTGCATGCTTGGCGTGGCGGCGCTGGCAAGCAGCCAGGGTGCCACGCGCCACCGTCGCGGTGGGTTCGAACGACAGTCGTCAAGCCAATCCGAATCGAGGCCGGCCGTGCCTTCATCCACATTGCAGCGTGCTGCCGCGGGTATGGCTCCCAGCGCGCTCGGCGGCCGCCTCCTCGCATGGGGGGTGGCCATGCTGGCGGCAACGGCCGCACTCGCGCAGTCGCAGGTTCCCGGCCGGGAGGTGTTTCCGCCGCCACGAGACGCAGGTGCCGTGGTCGTCGTGGTCTCCGGCGCCTCGGGCACGGCGTACTACCGCGACTCCGCGTCCAGGCTGGCGGCTCTGGGCTACTTCGCGGTGCTCATCGATGGCACCCACCTGTACAAGCGCTATCCGCCGGTGGGATTCGACGGGGCCGGCGTCCTGCAATCCGTCCTGGACGACGCCAACGCGGCGCCGCAAGCGGTGCCGGGCAAGGCGGCCCTGGTCGGGTTCTCGCTCGGCGGCACAGGCGTGCTGGTGCACGGCGCGCCGCTGAGTGACCGCGTGGCCGCCGTGGTGGCCTACTACCCTGCCATCACGCCGCTTGGCCCGGACATGCGCGCGCTGGCCGACAGGCTCCAGGTGCCCGTGCTGCTGATCGCCGGCGAGCAGGACCGCTACGCCGACTGCTGCCTGATCGAGTCGATGCGGTCGCTGGCTGCGGCACCCAAGTCGGCGCCGTTCGAACTCGTGACCTACCCGTCGGCCGGCCACGGATTCAACCTCGAGGAAACACAGTTCGCCTACGTGTCACAGGACGCCGCGGATGCATGGGCAAGGGTCACCGCGTACCTGCTGCGCCTGCATCCGCCGAAGGGGCCGCGATGAGTTCCCTGACCCTGACCGAGCGCACGCAGCGCCTGCCGCGCGAGCATCCGCGCGCCTTCCTGCTCGCGGCAGCCGCACTGTGGTGGGCGCTGTACCGCTCGCTGGCGCCCGCGTCCGAGGCGCTGGTGGCCGCCTTGCCCGTCGACCGGCAGAGCCACCTGGGCGGCGCGCTGCAGTTCTTCGTCTACGACGCGCCCAAGGTGCTGCTGCTGCTCGCCGCGGTGGTGTTCGTGATGGGCATGGTGAACTCCTGGTTCACGCCCGAGCGCACGCGGGCGCTGCTGGCCGGCCACCAGGGGCGCGAGGGGCTGGCCAACGTGGCCGCCGCGACGCTCGGCATCGTGACGCCGTTCTGCTCGTGCTCGGCGGTGTCGCTGTTCATCGGCTTCGTGCAGGCGGGCGTGCCGCTGGGCGTGACCTTCTCGTTCCTGATCTCCGCCCCGATGGTCAACGAGGTGGCGCTGGTGCTGCTGTTCGGGCTGTTCGGCTGGCAGATCGCGCTGCTCTACCTGGCCCTGGGCCTGGGCGTGGCCATCGGCGCCGGCTGGGTGATCGGCCGCCTGAAGATGGAACGCCACCTCGAGGACTGGGTGCGCGAGATGCCGCGCGTGCGCGCCGGCGCGGGGGCCGACACGCTGGCGCTGGCGGACCGCGTCGAGGCCGGCTTTGCCCGCGTGCGCGAGATCGTCGGCAAGGTCTGGCCCTGGATCCTGGCCGGCATCGCCATCGGCGCGGCCATCCACGGCTGGGTGCCCGAGGCCTTCATGGCCTCGATCATGGGCAAGCAGGCCTGGTGGTCGGTGCCGATGGCGGTGCTGATCGGGGTGCCGATGTACACCAACGCGGCCGGGGTGATCCCCATCGTGCAGGCGCTGCTGGCCAAGGGCGCGGCGCTGGGCACCGTGCTCGCCTTCATGATGAGCGTGATCGCGCTGTCGCTGCCCGAGATGATCATCCTGCGCAAGGTGCTCAAGCTGCGCCTGATCCTCACCTTCGCGGGCATCGTGGCCACCGGCATCCTGCTGGTGGGCTTCGTCTTCAACGCCGTGCTCTGAACGGCCGCCCCACGGGAGTCGACATGGACATCAAGGTGCTCGGCACCGGCTGTGCCAACTGCAGGAACACCATCGCCCTGATCGAGCAGGTCGCACGCGAGCAGGGTGTGGCGGTGACGATCGGCAAGGTGGAGGCCCTGCGCGAGATCGCGGCCTACGGCGTGATGTCCACGCCCGGCGTCGTGATCGACGGCCAGGTGGTGCATGCCGGCGGCGTGCCCGGCCGGGCCCAGGTCGGGCGGTGGCTGGCGCGCGCGGCCGCCGGTCCGCAACCTGCCGCCGATGGCTGTGGCTGCGCGTCGTCGGCCGGGCCCTGCGGCTGAGGGCGGCCTGTGCGCGACCTGCCCATCCTCTGGAAGCGCCTCGTCGTCCAGGGCGAGACCTGTCCACGGTGCGGCTCGACCGAGCGCGCCCTCGAGGCCGCGATGGCCAGGCTCGAACCGGCATTGAAGGCGCTGGGCCTGCGGCCGGTGCTCGAGACACGACCGATGGAAGAGGCCGCCTTCCGTGCCGCGCCCGCCGAGTCCAACCGCATCTGGATCGACGGCCGGCCGTTGGAGGCGTGGCTGGGAGCACGCAGCGCCGACAGCCCCTGCTGCGACGTCTGTGGCGACCTGCCGTGCCGTACCGTCGAGGTGGAGGGGCGGACCTACGAGGCCATTCCCGCAGAGCTGATCGTCAAGGCGGCGCTCATCGCGGCCTCGCAACGGATCGGCCCCGGGGCGGGCGCCGCGTCGCCGCCGTGCTGCGCGCCAGGCCGCGGCTGCCGCTGACCGGGCGCGGCCGATCGCGCCGGGCAATCACCGGCCGCATCCGCCGTCGCGCTCCAGTGCAGCCTGTCGCACGAACGCCTCGGTGAGTTCCGCGAGCGTCTCGTAGAACCCGCTGCGCGCATGCTCGTGCAGCGCGCGCAGGAAGGGCCCGAGCCACAGGCCCAGGTGCCGCTCGAGGAAGCGGCGGCGCAGCTCGGCCCAGGCCTGGCCGGCCGCGGCGTCGGCGGCGAGCCGGGCCTCGTTCTCGCGGAACAGCAGCAGGTACAGGAATTCCAGCTCGACCGCGACGTGGTCGGGCAGGTCCTGGAAGGCCTCGTCGATCTCGAACCCGCCTTCCTCGTACAGCCGCAGCACCGCCAGCGTGTCGTCCTGCATCAGCTCGTGCTCGCCGCCCAGCCACACCGAGGCATAGGGTTGCGCCTGCGCGTCGACCGGCCCGAGGAAGAGGTGGGTGTAGTCGACGAGCAGGTCCTGCAGGTCGGCTCCCGCGAAGGCCTCTCCGAGGCGCCGCGCGAGGGCTTCCAGCTCCGGGTCGACCCGTGCGGCGGCGGCCGCCATCGATCCGAACAGGTCCTCCTCGGCGAACGCCGGCGCCGGTTCGTAGTAGCACGCGGCAATGAAGCGGCCGAGGTCGGCCCGCGCCGCCTCGCGGGCCACCACCGTGCGCGCGGCCTCAGGCGCGAGCACTGTACTTCCCGACGTAGTGGACGTTGGGCTTGGTGCCCTTGTCTTCCTGCAGGCGGAAGGTCTTCTGCGTCGCCAGGATCCTGGAGATCGCGCTGTTCGGGTCCTCCTGGTCGCCGAAGATGCGCGCCTGCGAGGGGCAGACCTCCACGCAGGCCGGCTGCAGGCCGTTGCTCACGCGGTGGTAGCAGAACGTGCACTTCTCGACCACGTCCTTGCGCCGCACCGGCATCGCCTCGCCGGCCTCGAACTGGTTCATCGCCGGCGTGACGGCTCCGGCGCGCGCCGCCACCTCGGCGCCGGACGACGTGCAGCCCGGGATCGCCGCGCTGCGGTCGGTCCAGTAGGGCTGCGTGTCGCCTTCGTCGCTGTTGTAGCTGATGACGCTGTAGGTCTCGCCGTTCAGGCTCTCCTCGCCCAGCGTCTCGTGGCTGTACGGGCAGGCCTCCTGGCACGAGCGGCAGCCGATGCACATCGACGAGTCGTACATCGTGATGCCCTCGGGCGTCTTGTACAT
>DASTJE010000253.1:0-36374 GCA_035716845.1 Burkholderiaceae bacterium | reverse complement strand
TGCCTGCGCGCCGACGGCAGCGTCTCGGCCGCGACGCGCCAGCTCGCCGAGGCGCTGAGCGCCGCCGCAGCGACCTGAGCCTGCTCAGGCCGCCTCGATCACGCCAGGCCCGCCCGCATACAGCGCCTCGACCTCGGCGGCGCGGCGCTGCAGCACCGCACGCTGGTTCAGATAGCCCTTGTCGGTGATCTCGCCGGCGTCCGCGCTCGGCGGCTCGCCCAGCACGCGCGCGCGCACCGGCACCTGCGACGAGCCCCCGCCGGCCGCGCGCAGGGCCGCCAGTGCGGCCGCCACCCGGGCCTCGAGCTCCGCTGCCGGCAGTGCCGCGGCCTGCGCCGACGGGAACACGAGCGCCCCGACCTCGGCGCGGTCGTGCCCGGTGATCACGACGTCCTGGGCCCACGGCGCCAGCGCCGACACCACGCGCACCCGCAGTGTGCCCACCGAGACCCAGGTGCCGGTGGCGAGCTTGAAGTCCTCGGCCACGCGGCCATCGAAGATCACGCCGCGCTCGGGGTGGTCCGGGTCGGCCAGCCGGCCCGCGTCGCCGATGCAGTAGTAGCCCTCCTCGTCGAAGGCGCGCGCGGTGAGCTGCGGCGCGTCGCGGTAGCCCGGGAACACGCTGACCCCGCGCACGCGCAGTTCGAGCTTGTCCCCGCCCGGCACGAACTTGAGCTCGAGCCCCGGCAGCGGCAGCCCGATGTTGCCGGCGCGCTCGAGCGGCCAGTGCGCGCTGGTGACCGCGGGCGCCGTCTCGGTGGCGCCCCACGCGGTGGTCAGCCAGACCGGCTCGCCGCGGATGCGTTGCGCCAGCGCCTGCAGGCGGTCCCAGGTGGCCTGCGGCAGCGCCGCGCCGGCGTAGAACACCATGCGCAGCCGGGCGAAGAAGCGGCGTGCCTTCTCGTCATCGGCCTCCAGGAAGGGCAGCAGCAGGTCGAGTCCGCGCGGCACGTTGAAGTACAGCGTGGGCTGCACCTCGACGAGGTTGGCCACCGACTTCTCGATCAGTCCCGGCGCGGGGCGGCCCTCGTCGATCACCAGCGTGCCGCCATGGCGCATCACCAGGTGCAGGTTGTGGTTGGCGCCAAAGGTGTGGCTCCAGGGCAGCCAGTCCACCACCACCGGCTTCTCCCGGGCCAGGAAGCGCCAGGCCTGCGCGATCATCTGCTGGTTGGCGCACAGCATGCGGTGGGTGTTGATCACCACCTTCGGGTGCCCGGTCGAGCCCGAGGTCAACAGGTACTTGGCGTGCGTGTCGGGCGTGATGGCGTCGAAGGCGGCCTGCACCGCCGGCCCCTCGGCCGTGCCCAACAGGACGTCGAAGGCCAGCGCGCCGGGGAACTGCTCCGCGCCGCGGCTGAACACGGTCACCGCGTGCAGCCCGGCCTGCGCCAGCGCCGGCCCGTAGACAGCGCTGTTGTCGGCATAGACCAGGGCCGGCCCGAGCGTGTTGAGGATGCCGTGGATCTTGCTGAAGTCCTTCGTCAGGCGGCAGTACGCGCTCGAGACGGTGCATACCGCGCGCCCGACGTGCAGGCCCGCCAGCAGCAGCAGCAGGTGGTCGAGCGAGTTGTCCGACAGCACGACGATCGGCGCCTGCGGCGCCAGCTTCAGGCCGAGCAGGCCCTGCGCCAGACAGCGCACCTGCTGGCGCGCCTGCCCCCAGGTGAGGCGACGCCAGCCGCCTTCGGGCGTGCGCTCGGCGAAGGCGGGCGCGTCCGGCGTCCGGCTCGCCCACTGCTCGAGCCACTCGCCCACGCAGCGCGCGTACGGCCGCAGCGGCTCGGGCGAGCGCAGCACGAAGCTGCCGTCGTCGAAGGCGATGCGCACCGTGCGCGGCGGCGCCAGCAGCGCCGGATCGTCGAAGTCCATCGGTTCGCTCCATCGCGGCCGTGCCGCGCTGGCGCCGATCGTAGGGCCTCAGCGCGGCGCGGCCTCCAGCAGTTTCACCATCTCGGCATAGCCGCGCTGGCGCGCGAGCTGCAGCGGCGTGGCGCCGCTGCGGTCCGTCAGCTTCGTGCTGGCGCCGGCGTCGAGCAGGGCCTTGAGCGTGGCCTGGTGGCGCGCGCCGCCGTCGCCCAGCACCACGGCCTCGATCACCGCGGTCCAGTGCAGGTTGTTGACGTGGTCCAGCGGCGCACCGGCGGCGATCAGCTGGCGCACCACGCCGGCGTGGCCCAGGTGGGCCGCGGCGATCAGCGCGGTGCCGTCGTAGCGGCTGGTCACCAGCTTGGCGCTGGCGCCGCCGGCCAGCAGGATGGCCAGCGTCTCCTCGTCGCCGGCCACCGCAGCGATCGTCACCGCGTCGTAACGTCCCTGTTCGAAGGCCGCCGTGTCGGCGCCGGCCTTGAGCAGCGCGCGCACCGCGCCGCGCTGCTGCGCGAAGGTGGCCACGTGCAGCGGCGTGCGTCCGGCGGCGTCGCGCGCCTCGCGCGCCGCCTTGTTCGAGGCCAGGCGCTCGATCGCGGCCACGTCGCCACGCCAGGCCGCCGCATGCAGCCCGCCGTAGGCCGCCGCCTCGGCCGCATCGGGCGGCACCTGGGCCGCGGCCGGCGCGGCGCCCAGGGCCAGGCCGAGCGCCAGGGTCAGCGTCGCCCCGATGTGCGCGGCGCGACTCACTTCAGCAGGTCCTTGACCTTGTCCAGCGCGGCCAGCGCGCACTGCTCGTCCAGGTGCCCGCCCGGGGCACCGCCCACGCCCACCGCGCCGATCACTTCCTGGCCCACGCGCACGGGCACGCCGCCGCCCAGCACCAGGAAGCCGGGGATGTCCACCAGCGTCGCGGCACCGGGGTTCTTCTGCACGTTCTCGAGCATCGCGGTGGTGGCGTTGCGCGCCGACGCCGAGGTGTAGGCCTTGGCCTGCGCGGCGCCCACGCTGTGCGGGCCGGCGAGGTCGGCGCGCTGCAATGCGCGCAGCGTGCCGGCGCGGTCGACCACCGCGGCGGTGACGTTGTAGCCGCCGGCGCTGCAGGCGGCCACGGTGGCCGTGGCGATCTGGTTGGCCAGCTCGAGCGACATGTTGCGCTCGGTGCGCACGGCCTGCGCGTGGGCGGTGCCGGCGAGCGCGGCGGCCAGGGCGAGGACGAGGGGGGCGAAGGTCTTGGTCATGGTGCGTTCGGTCTCCAGGGTTGGCGGCCGATTGCCGGCCGTGCACGCACTCTAGGCAGCCGAGTGCGCCGCGGCCATTCGCACGCCTACGCGCGGCGCTGCGTAGAACTACGGAAGCGCCGCCGGCCGGCCGTCGCCTTCGACCAGCGCTGCGTAGCGGCGGATCACCTGCGCCAGCGACTCGGCCTCGAGCTTGGCGAACAGGTTGGCGCGGTGCGTCTCCACGGTGCGCGGCGACAGCGCGAGCGCGCGCCCGATCTCCTTGTTGGTGAGGCCGGCGACGATCAGCGACAGCACCTCGCGCTCGCGCTCGGACAGCCGCGCGTAGCGTTCGCGCGCGCCGCGTCCGGCGGCCTCGCGCTCGCGCCGCTGCACATGCTGGCGCACCGCCTGCTGCAGCGTGTCCAGCAGCACGTCGTCGTCCACCGGCTTCTCGAGGAACTCGGCCGCCCCGCTCTTGAAGGCGCGCCGGCACAGCTCGACGGTGCCGTGCCCGGTGAGCATGACCACCGGCTGGTCGACGCCCGCGGCAACGAGCTGCTCGAGCAGCGCCACCCCGCCCAGGCCCGGCATGCGCACGTCGAGCACGATGGCGCCGATCGCCTCGCGGTCGAAGCGCGCCGCGAAGTCGAGCGGATCGGCCCAGGTCTGAACGCGCAGGCCGACGGTGCCGATCAGCAGGGCGAGCGCCTCGCGCACCGCCGCGTCGTCGTCGACGACGTGGATCAACGGCGAGGTGGGCGCGCCGTTCACGACCCGGCCTCCGCACCCGGAAGTTCGAGCGTGAACTCGGCGCCGCGCGGCGCGACGTTGGCCGCCGTCAGGCGCCCACCCTGGGCCAGCGCCAGCGTCTCGCACAGGCTGAGCCCGAGGCCGAGGCCCTCGGCGCGCGTGGTGAAGAAGGGCTCGAACAGGCGCGGCAGCACGTCCGCGGCGATGCCCGGCCCGTTGTCGCGCACTGTGAGGCGCACGCGCGCGGCACCGTCCGCGGCGGCCGGCGCTGCGCCGAGCACCAGGCGGCGCTCCCCGGGGCTCACCTGCGCCAGCGCCTGCAAGGCGTTGGCGAGCAGGTTGTGGACGATCTGCTCCAGGGCCACCGGATCGGCCTGCACCGCCAGGGTGGCCGGCTCGACATCGACAGCCGCCTGCACGTCGAGGCGGCGCAGGTCGGCGCGCAGCAGGTCGAGCGCGCCCTCGAGCAGGGGTCGCAGCCGCACCGCCTGCCCGCCCTGGCCCGCGGCCTGCGGCCGCTCGATCAGGCGCCGCAGCCGCGACAGCACGTCGGCCGCGCGGCGCGCCTGCTGGCTGGCCTGCGCCATGGCCTGGCGCGCGGTCGCGAGGTCGGGCTCGGTGTCGTCGAGCAGGCGCTGCGCGGCGCCGGTGTTGGCCATCACGGCCGTCAGCGGCTGGTTGAGTTCATGCGCGATGCCAGCGGCAAGCTCGCCCAGCGCGTTGAGCCGGCCGACCTGGCCGAGGCGCAGCAGTTCGCGTGCGCGCCGCTGGTCGGCGCGTTGGCGCCACCATGCCGCGCCGCCGGCGATGGCCGCGCCGATCGCCGCGGCCCAGGCCGCGATCGCGCCCCACGGCAGCTGCGCCGCGCCGACGTCCAGTGCGAGCTGCACGTCGAAGGGCTGGCTGTCGGCAGCCAGGTGCTTGGCGAAGTCGAAGTGGCCGACCTTGGCCGGCGCCGGCCGCCCCGGCGCCAACACGAAGGTCTGGCCTTCGTGCACCAGCCCGGCGCGCGCCGCGCCGCCCTCGGGCAGCGGCCACTCGCCGCCCGGCGGCAAGGAGCGCAGGTCGATCTGCAGCGCGAAGCTCGCCGGCTCGGCCGCGCGCACCAGCCAGTAGCGGCCGGTCGCGAAGTCCACCGGGCCCAGTGCCGCGCGTCCGGCCTGGCGTGAGGCCGTCTCGCCGCGCACCAGCGCGGCGGCGAGGGCGGCGTCGTCGGTCCACGGCTGCTCACCCTCGCGCCGCAGCACGCGCAGCACCTGCGGGTACAGGGCCGGGAGGCGTTGCGCCGGGCCGGCATCGCTGCCGCCCGCGGGCTGCAGCAAGGCCAGCGTCGAGAGCATCGCGTCGTGCTGGACCACGCGCTGGCTCAGCACGCGGTGCACGATGCGAGCGTCGGTCTCGAACGCGGCGCGCCGCTCGTCGAGCGACTGGCGCACCAGCCACGCGGCCCCACCCGACGACGCGACGGCCCACGCCGCCACCAGCACGGCCGTCGCGCGGGCAAGACCTCGGGGCGGCGACCGGTACGGCATGGCCGCGCATTCTGCACCGCCCGTGCCGGGCCCGATCAACCCAGCGCGGCGATCACCTCGGGCGGCGCCTGCACCAGCTCGATCAGCACCCCCTCGCCGCCGAGCGGGAACTCGTCGTTGCCCTTGGGATGGATGAAGCAGATGTCGTGGCCGGCCGCGCCGCGGCGGATGCCGCCCGGCGCGAAGCGCACGCCGTGCGCGCTCATCCATTCGACCGCGCGCGGCAGGTCGTCGACCCACAGCCCGACGTGGTTGAGCGGGGTGGCGTGCACGGCGGGCTTCTTCTCGGGGTCGAGCGGCTGCATCAGGTCGACCTCGACCGCGTGCGCGCCATCGCCCAGTGCGCAGATGTCCTCGTCGACGTTCTCGCGTTCGCTGACGAAGGTCGACTTGACGGCCAGGCCGAACACGTCGACCCACAGCCGGCGCAGGCGCTGCTTGTCGGGGCCGCCGATGGCGATCTGCTGCACGCCGAGGATGCGGAAGGGTTTCGGGGTGTCGGTCATGGTCGTCGGGCAATGTCGAGTTCGTCGAAGTCGATGGCGTGCTCGTGCAGCGGCAGGTTGTCCAGCCCGCGCAGCGAGAGCACGAGGCGGCGCCGCGCGGCGTCGACGTCCACCAGCCCGTAATGCGGCACCGTCACCAGCGCGCCGAGGCGGTTGGGGCCGGCCTCGCGCGCCGTCGTCCACGGGTGCGTGACACCGCTGGAGGTCATCTCGTACAGGGGGTACGGCAACGGCGGCGCGCTTTCGCGGTACAGGCCGCCGACATGGCGATCGCCCGACAGCAGCAGCACCCCGCGGGCGCGCGTGTCGCGCACCAGACGATACAGGCGCTCGCGCTCGGCGGGCAGGTTGCCCCAGCGCTCGAATCCGTGGCCCTCGACCACGCACTGGATGCTGCTCACGACCAGGCGCACGTCGGCCGGCTCGACCAGGCGCTCGGCCAGCCACCGCCACTGCGCATCGCCGAGCATCGTCTTGGCCGGGTCGGGGTCGGGCAGGTAGCGCTCGCGGCCGGGCGCGCCGCGCTGGTCGGTCGGCCGCAACCGGGAACGGAACCAGCGCGTGTCCAGGCCGATCACCTGCACGCGCAGCGCGCCGGCGTCGAGCACCTGCGCGTGGTACAGGCCCTCGCGGGAGCGTCGCGGGTCGTCGGGGGCGAGGCGCCAGAAGCGCATGAACTCGTCCTTGGCCGCCTGCTTGTGCGGAAAGTCGGCACCCCCGTCGTTGAGACCGTAGTCGTGGTCGTCCCACACCGCGAGATGCGGCACGGCGGCGCGCAGGCGCTCGAAGCCGGGCTTGTCGGCCAGCTGCGCGTAGGCCGCGCGCAATCGCTCGGCGCTGAACGGGGGCGTGCTCGCATAGACGTTGTCGCCACCGAAGACGAAGAAGTCGGGCCGCTCGGCCAGCACCGTGTCCCAGATCGGTTGCGGCCTGTCCTGATCGGCGCACGACGCGATGCCCACGCGCAGACGCCCGGGGCCAGTGGCCGCCACACCGCGCGTGCCCGCCGCGAGCGCGACCGCGCCGGCGGCGCCGAGCGCGAAAGTGCGCCGCCGCAGCATCACTGGAAGGTCAGGATCGGCTGGTCGACCGCCAGGCTCTCGCCCCTGGCGGCCAGCACGTCCTTGACGACGCCGTCCTGCGTGGCGGTGAGGATGTTCTCCATCTTCATCGCCTCGATCACCGCCAGGCGCTCGCCGGAACGCACTGCCTGGCCGGGCTTGACCGACACGTCCACCAGCAGGCCCGGCATCGGCGAGAGCAGGAACCTGCTCATGTCGGCCGGGGCCTTGAAAGGCATCACGCGCAGCAGCTCGGCCGCCCGCGCGGCCAGCACCAGGGCCTCGATGCGGCGCCCGTTGTGCGCCACGCGCGTCCACAGGCCCTCGCGCTCGACCTGCGCGGTGAAGGCACGGCCGTTGCACGTGCCGCCGGCGCGAATGCCGTTGAAGGTCCAGTCCTGTGCCACGGTGTAGGTCTTGCCGCGCAGCTCGACGCTCAGCGCGCCGTCGCAGCGGATGCGCACCGGCACGTGCTCGTGCGCTCCGGCCTGCCCCTTGACGATGGCCACGAAGTCCTCGCCGATGCGCATCTCGTGGCCCGGCAGCTGGCCGCTGATGCGCGCGGCGCGTTCGCGGTAGCGTCGGTAGGTGGCGCAGGCCAGCGCCACCAGGAAGTCCGGATCGTCGTGCGGCACGTCCTCGGCGCGAAAGCCCTGGCCGTAGTGCTCGGCGATGAAGCCGGTGTTGAAGTCGCCGGTGACGAACTTCGGGTGCGCCAGCAGCGCGGCCTGGAACGGGATGTTGCTCGCGACGCCGCGGATCACGAAGCCGTTGAGCGCCTCGCGCATGCGGCGGATGGCGTCGTCGCGATCGACGCCGTGCACGATGAGCTTGGCGATCATCGAGTCGTAGTGCATCGGGATCTCGCCGCCCTCGACCACCCCGGTGTCCACGCGCACGCCGCCGCCCTCGGGCATCGGCGCCGCGGCCTGCATCGTGGTGGGCGGCGGCAGGTAGCGCACCAGGCGGCCGGTCGAGGGCAGGAAGTTGCGGAACGGGTCCTCGGCGTTGATGCGGCACTCCATGGCCCAGCCGCGGCGCGCGATGTCCTCCTGGCGCAAGGGCAGCGGCTCGCCGGCGGCCACGCGGATCATCAGCTCCACCAGGTCGAGCCCGGTGATGCACTCGGTGACCGGGTGTTCGACCTGCAGCCGCGTGTTCATCTCCAGGAAGTAGAAGCTCTGGTCGCGGCCGACGACGAACTCGACCGTGCCTGCGCTCTGGTACTTCACCGCCTTGGCCAGGGCCACGGCCTGCGCGCCCATCGCGCGCCGCGTGTCGTCGCTGATGAAGGGCGACGGCGCCTCCTCGATCACCTTCTGGTGGCGGCGCTGGATCGAGCATTCGCGCTCATTGAGGTAGACCACGTTGCCGTGCGCGTCGCCCAGCACCTGGATCTCGATGTGGCGCGGCTGCTCGACGAACTTCTCGATGAAGACGCGGTCGTCGCCGAAGCTGGCCTTGGCCTCGTTGCGGCAGGAGCTGAAGCCGTCAAAGGCCTCCTGGTCGGAATAGGCGACGCGCAGGCCCTTGCCGCCGCCGCCGGCGCTGGCCTTGATCATCACCGGATAGCCGATGCCCTGGGCGATCTGCACCGCCTGCTCGGGCGACGCGATGGCGTCGTTCCAGCCCGGGATGGTGTTGACCTGGGCCGCGAGCGCCAGCTTCTTGGACGCGATCTTGTCGCCCATCGCCGCGATCGAGTGGTGCTTGGGGCCGATGAAGACCAGCCCCTCGTCCTCGACGCGCCTGGCGAAGTCCTCGTTCTCCGACAGGAAGCCGTAGCCCGGGTGGATCGCCTGGGCGCCGGTGGCCTTGGCCGCGGCGATGATCTTGTCGGCCACCAGGTAGCTCTCGCGACTGGGGGCGGGGCCCAGCAACACCGCCTCGTCGGCCAGTTCGACGTGCAGCGCATCGCGGTCGGCCTCGGAGTACACGGCCACCGTGGCGATGCCCATCCGGCGCGCCGTCTTGATGACGCGGCAGGCGATCTCGCCGCGGTTGGCGATCAGGATCTTCTTGAACATGGAAGGGTCTCCTCGGTCCTGATCAGAGGGGGATGTTGCCGTGCTTGCGCCACGGGTTCTCGAGCCGCTTGTCGCGCAGCATCACCAGCGAGCGGCAGATGCGCTTGCGCGTCTCGTGCGGCTGGATCACATCGTCGATGTAGCCGCGCGCGCCGGCCACGAAGGGGTTGGCGAAGCGCGCCTTGTATTCGGCCTCGCGCGCGGCGAGCTTGGCCGGGTCGCCCTTGTCCTCGCGGAAGATGATCTCCACCGCGCCCTTGGCGCCCATCACCGCGATCTCGGCATTGGGCCAGGCGAGGTTGACATCGCCGCGCAGGTGCTTGGAGCTCATCACGTCGTAGGCACCGCCGTAGGCCTTGCGCGTGATGACGGTGACCTTGGGAACCGTCGCCTCGGCGTAGGCGTACAGCAGCTTGGCGCCGTGCTTGATGATGCCGCCGTACTCCTGGCTGGTGCCGGGCAGGAAGCCCGGCACGTCGACGAAGGTCAGCAGCGGGATGTTGAAGGCGTCGCAGAAGCGCACGAAGCGCGCGGCCTTGATGCTCGACTTGATGTCCAGGCAGCCCGCCAGCACCGTCGGGTTGTTGGCCACGATGCCCACCGTCTGCCCCTCCATGCGGCCGAAGCCGATGACGATGTTCCTGGCGTAGTCGGGCTGCAGCTCGAAGAAGTCGCCGTCGTCGACGACCTTGAGGATCAGCTCCTTCATGTCGTAGGGCTTGTTCGGGTGGTCGGGCACCAGGGTGTCCAGGCTCGGGTCGAGCCGGTCGGCGCGGTCGCCGCCCAGGCGCACCGGTGGCTTTTCGCGGTTGTTGAGCGGCAGGTAGTTGAAGAAGCGCCGCAGCATCAGGATGGCCTCGACGTCGTTCTCGAACGCCAGGTCCGCCACACCGCTCTTGCCGGTGTGGGTGAGCGCGCCGCCCAGCTCCTCGGCCGTCACCTCCTCGTGCGTCACCGTCTTCACCACCTCCGGGCCGGTGACGAACATGTAGCTCGAGTCCTTGACCATGAAGATGAAGTCGGTCATCGCCGGCGAGTAGACCGCGCCGCCTGCGCACGGCCCCATGATCAGGCTGATCTGCGGGATCACGCCCGAGGCCAGCACGTTGCGCTGGAACACCTCGGCGTAGCCTCCGAGCGAGGCCACCCCTTCCTGGATGCGCGCGCCGCCCGAGTCGTTGAGGCCGATCACCGGCGCGCCCACCTTCATCGCCTGGTCCATCACCTTGCAGATCTTCTCGGCGTGCGCTTCCGACAGCGCGCCGCCGAAGACGGTGAAGTCCTGGCTGAAGACGAACACCAGGCGTCCGTTGATCATGCCGTAGCCGGTGACGACGCCGTCGCCCGGGACCTTCTGCTCGGCCATGCCGAAGTCCGCGCAGCGGTGCTCGACGAACATGTCCCATTCCTCGAAGGTGCCCTCGTCGAACAGCAGCTCGAGGCGCTCGCGCGCCGTGAGCTTGCCCTTCGCGTGCTGGCTGTCGATGCGCTTCTGGCCGCCGCCCAGGCGCGCCGCGGCGCGCTTGCGCTCGAGTTGCTCGATGATGTCGTGCATGGGGACAGGTCTCCTCGGATCTCAGTGCTTGTCGTAGGCGGCCAGCATCGTCCGCGCCGCGGACGACGGTGCGATGCGGCCCTGGGCGATGTCGTCGAGCGCGCGCGGCAATGCCGCGCGCACGGCGGGGTGGCGGTGGAAATCGACCATCAGTCGCGCATGGATCAGGTCCCACATCCAGGCCTGGGCCTGTTCGCGGCGTCGCGCCTCGAACGCGCCGCCGGCGCGCCGCCGCGCGGCCTCGGCCTCGACGGCCGCCCACACGGCGGCCACGCCCTCGCCCTTGAGGCCACTGGCCTGCAGCACCGGCGCGCTGCCCTGGTGGGCCGGATTGCCGTGATGGCCGAACACGCGCAGCGCGCTGGTGATCTGCGCCTGGGCACGGGTGGCCGCCGCGGCATCGAGGTCGGCCTTGTTGATGACCACCAGGTCGGCCAGTTCCATCACGCCGCGCTTGATCGCCTGCAGGTCGTCGCCGGCGTTGGGCAGTTGCAGCAGCACGAACAGGTCGGTCATGCGCGCCACCGCGGTCTCGCTCTGGCCCACGCCCACGGTCTCGACGATGACCACGTCGAAACCGGCAGCCTCGCACAGCAGCAGCGTCTCGCGCGTGCGCTCGGTGACGCCGCCCAGCGCACCGCCGGTGGGGCTGGGCCGGATGAACGCGTCCTCCGCGACCGACAAGCGCTCCATGCGGGTCTTGTCGCCCAGGATCGAGCCGCCGGACACCGACGAGGACGGATCGACCGCCAGCACGGCCACGCGGTGCCCCTGTCCGAGAAGGTGCAGGCCGAGCGACTCGATGAAGGTGCTCTTGCCCACGCCCGGCACGCCGGACAGGCCGACGCGCAACGAACGCCCGCTGTGCGGCAGCAGGTGGTTGAGCAGTGCGTCGGCGCGCGCGCGATGGTCGGCGCGGGTCGACTCCAGCAGGGTGATGGCCTTGGCCAGCGCGCGCCGGCGCGCCATGCCCACGCCGGCCACCAGGCTGTCGGCCAGGCGGCGGTCGGCGTCGCCCAGGGCGGCGGGCGTGGCGGCACTCATGGCGTATGGGCTCGCGGGTCGTGGCGCGGATCGAAGGTGCTGCGGCCCGCCAGCGCCTCGCGCCAGGCCGGCGGCGGCTCGGCCGTGGCCCAGTACTCCTCGATGCCGGCGATGCGCTCGTCGTCGACGCGAAACAGCGCGGTGGCGAAGAAGCTCGCCGGCGGATGGTCGACCCGCACCAGCGAGAACACGCGCCCGTCCTGCAGGTGGCCCAGCTCGAGCAGGCGGATCGTCCAGCCCTCGGGGTAGCGCGCCTGCACGCCGACGTAGGCATCGGCCCCCTCGAAGCGCTCGCCGCTGGTCCACCACACCGCCACCATGTCGTCGTGCAGCAGCGTGCGCGCGCGTGGCCAGTCGCGCGCCTCGATGGCCGCCCACAGGGCACGCACCGCGCGCACGCTGGGCGTGACGGGCTCGCGCAGGTAGTCGATGTCCCACTCGCCCTCGCCCACCTCGACGAAGCCGTGCCGCAGGTAGAAGCGGTTGGCGTCGCTGCCCTTGAGCGCGCACAGCTGCACCGGCAGCAGTTCCTCGTCGGCCCGGGCGCAGACCCAGCGCAGCACGGCCGAGCCGATGCCGCGGTCCTGTGCCGGCAGGTCGACGTAGAGGTGGTCCAGCCGCAACGCGTGCGACAGGCGCTTGAGCACGACGAAGCCCACGCGCTGGCCGTCGACCACGATGTGGTACGTGTGCTCGGGTGCGAAGCCGGCGGCCAGACGTTCGCGTGCGCGTGTCTCGTCGTAGCGGCCCAGCCGCTCCAGGCTCTCGCGCATCGCGCGCAGCCGCAATGCCAGCAGCGGCTCGAAGTCCTCGGCCGTTGCCTGCTGCAGCAGGAACGAGCCGCAACCGTCACGCGTCATGTCGATGCTCCATCGAGCGCTGCGCCAGACGCGACGCAGTGCACCAGCGGCGCCAAGCGGCCGCCGCGGATCCGGCTCTGCCGGTCCGCCAGCGGCGCCCCCTGGGGGGAGCGGCGCAGCCGCTTCGGGGAGGTCACGCGATCGCCTTCTTGATGTGCTCGAGCACGTCCTTGGCGCTGGCCGGGATCGGCGTGCCCGGGCCGTAGATGCCCTTGACCCCGGCCTCGAAGAGGAAGTCGTAGTCCTGGCGCGGGATCACGCCACCGACGAAGACGATGATGTCGTCGGCGCCCTGCCTCTTCAGCTCGGCGATGATCGCCGGCACCAGGGTCTTGTGGCCGGCCGCCAGCGTGGAGACGCCCACCGCGTGCACGTCGTTCTCGATCGCCTGGCGCGCACATTCCTCGGGCGTCTGGAACAGCGGTCCGATGTCGACGTCGAAACCGAGGTCGGCGAAGGCCGTGGCCACGACCTTGGCACCGCGGTCGTGGCCGTCCTGGCCCAGCTTGGCGATCATCACGCGCGGGCGGCGCCCGTGCTGCTCGGCGAAGCCGGCGATCTCGGCCTTCAGCTTGTCCCAACCCTCGGCACTGTCGTAGGCGGCTGCGTACACCCCGGTCACCTTCTGCGTGTCGGCGCGGTGGCGCCCCCAGACCTTCTCCAGCGCATCGCTGAGCTCGCCCACCGTCGCACGCGCCCGGATGGCCTGGATGCTGAGGTCGAGCAGGTTGCCTTGCCCCGTCCGGGCGCAGGCCGTGAGCGCGTCGAGCGCCGCCTGGACTTTGGCGCCGTCGCGCGCGGCGCGCAAGGCCTTCAGGCGCGCGATCTGGTTCTCGCGCACCGCGTGGTTGTCCACCTCGAGGATCTCCACCGGATCCTGCTTCGCCAGCCGGTACTTGTTGACGCCGACGATGACGTCGGCACCGGAGTCGATGCGCGCCTGCTTGTCCGCGGCGCTGGCCTCGATCTTGAGCTTGGCCCAGCCGGAGTCCACCGCCCGGGTCATGCCGCCCATCGCGTCGACCTCCTCGATGATCTTCCACGCCGCGTCGGCCATCTCCTGGGTCAGCGTCTCCATCATGTAGCTGCCAGCCCAGGGGTCGACCACGCTGGTGATGTGCGTTTCCTCCTGCAGGATGAGCTGCGTGTTGCGTGCGATGCGGGCGCTGAACTCGGTGGGCAGCGCGATCGCCTCGTCGAAGCTGTTGGTGTGCAGGCTCTGCGTGCCGCCGAACACCGCCGCCATGGCCTCGATCGTGGTGCGCACGATGTTGTTGTACGGGTCCTGCTCGGTCAGGCTCCAGCCCGAGGTCTGGCAGTGCGTGCGCAGCATCAGGCTCTTGGGGTTCTTCGCGCCGAAGCCGCTCATGATGCGGTGCCACAGCAGCCGCGCGGCGCGCATCTTGGCGATCTCGAGGTAGAAGTTCATTCCGATGGCCCAGAAGAACGACAGACGCCCCGCGAAGGCGTCGACGTCCAGGCCCTTGGCCATCGCGGTCTTGACGTACTCCTTGCCGTCGGCCAGCGTGAAGGCCAGCTCCAGCGCCTGGTTCGCGCCGGCCTCCTGCATGTGGTAGCCGGAGATGGAGATCGAGTTGAACTTCGGCATCTTCTGCGCCGTGTACTCGATGATGTCCGCCACCACCCGCATGCTCGGCTCGGGCGGGTAGATGTAGGTGTTGCGGACCATGAACTCCTTGAGGATGTCGTTCTGGATCGTCCCGGAGAGCTGGTCCTGCGCGACGCCCTGCTCCTCGGCGGCCACCACGTAGCCGGCCAGCACCGGCAGCACCGCGCCGTTCATCGTCATCGACACGCTGACCTGGTCGAGCGGGATGCCGTCGAACAGGATCTTCATGTCCTCGACGCTGTCGATGGCCACCCCCGCCTTGCCGACGTCGCCGGTCACACGCGGGTGGTCGCTGTCGTAGCCGCGGTGGGTGGCCAGGTCGAACGCCACGCTCACGCCCTGCCCGCCGGCGGCCAGGCTCTTGCGGTAGAAGGCATTGCTGTCCTCGGCCGTCGAAAAGCCGGCGTACTGCCGGATGGTCCAGGGCCGTACCGCGTACATCGTGGCCTGCGGGCCGCGCACGAAGGGCGCGAAGCCCGGCAGCGTGTCGGCATGCGGCAAGCCCTGCAGGTCGGCCGCGGTGTACAGGGGCTTGACGGTCAGCCCTTCCGGCGTGGTCCAGTGCAGGGCCTCGACCCGCCCGCCCGGCGCCGACTTCGCCGCGGCGCGCCGCCAGTCTCCCAGGTTCGGGCTCGAGGCCGCGCCCGCCGCCGGGCTCTGGGTGGGCTTGGGGGTGTCGCTCATCGCTGTGTCCTCGGTCTTTCGCCACGCCCGCCGGGGTGGCGGCTTGCATTATCCATAATTATGAATTCAAATCCAACCCGAACCTGACAGCGTCCGTGCCTGCCCTCGCCTCCGCCCACGCCGCCCCGCTCGCGCGCCGCGCCCTCTACGAGGACGTGGCCGACCGCCTGCGCGCCCAGATCTTCGCGCGCGAACTGGAGCCCGGTTCGTGGATCGACGAGATGAAGCTGGCCGCCGCCTACGGCATCAGCCGCACCCCGCTGCGCGAGGCGCTCAAGGTGCTGGCCGCCGAAGGCCTGGTGACGATGAAGCCGCGCCGCGGCGCCTACGTGGCCGAAATGAGCCGCGACGACGTGACGCAGATCTACCACCTGCTCGCGCTGCTCGAGTCCGACGCCGCCGCCGAGGTCGCACGGCGCGCCGGCGCGCCCGACCTGGAGCGCCTTCAGGGGCTGCACGACCGGCTGGAACGCCAGGTGCGCCAACGCGACGCCTTCTTCGCGGCCAACGAGGCCTTCCACTTCGCGCTGCTCGAGATCGCTGGCAACCGCTGGCGCACGCAGATCGTCGCCGACCTGCGCAAGGTGATGAAGCTCAACCGGCATCACTCGCTGTTCAAGCACGGCCGCCTGGCCGACTCGCTGGCCGAGCATCGGGCCTTGATGGAGGCGCTGCACCGTCGCGACGGCGCCGCCGCCGCGACGCTGATGCGCGCGCACTTCGAGAGCGGCCTCGAAGCGGCGTCCTGAGCCGCGACGCGGGCCGCGGGCGCAGCGATGGGCGCATTGCGCTAAGCTGACTGCCTTCGCCCCTCCCCCGCAACCCCTTCGACCTGCGAGACCGTCCATGCCAGGCCTGCTCCCCGACGTTGACCCCGATGGCCTGCTGGAATACTCGGTCGTCTATACCGACCGCGCGCTCAATCACATGTCGCGCCGCTTCCAGGTCGTCATGCAGGACATCTCGTCGATGCTCAAGGCCGTGTACGGCGCGCGCTCGGCGATCGTGGTCCCCGGCAGCGGCAGCTACGGCATGGAGTCGGTGGCGCGCCAGTTCGGCGCCGGCAAGCGCGCGCTCATCGTGCGCAACGGCTGGTTCAGCTACCGCTGGACGCAGATCTTCGAGATGTCGGGCGTGGCCGCGGGCATCGAGGTGCTGAAGGCGCGCCGCGCGGTGCCGGGGCCCAAGGAGCCGTTCGCGCCGGCCCCGATCGACGAGGTGGTGGCCGCCATCCGCGCCGGCCAGCCCGACGTCGTGTTCGCCCCGCATGTGGAGACCTCGGCCGGCATGCTGCTGCCCGACGACTACCTCGCTGCCGTGGCCGAGGCGGTGCACGCGCACGGCGGCCTGTTCGTGCTCGACTGCGTGGCCTCCGGCGCGATGTGGGTGGACATGCGCGCGACCGGCGTGGACGTGCTGATCAGCGCCCCGCAGAAGGGCTGGAGCAGCACCCCCTGCGCCGGCCTGGTGATGCTCTCGGAGCGCGCCCGCGAGCGCATCGAGGCCACCACCAGCAGCAGCTTCTCGCTCGACCTGCGCAAGTGGCTGTCGATCATGGAGGCCCACGAGCAGGGCACGGCGGCCTATCACGCCACGCTGCCCACCGACGGCCTGGCCACGCTGCGCGACGCCATGCGCGAGACCGAGTCGATGGGTTTCGCGCAGGCCAAGGCCGCGCAGGCTGAACTGGGCCGGCGCGTGCGCACCCTGCTCGAGGCCAAGGGCATCCCGAGCGTGGCCGCGACGGGCTTCCAGGCCCCCTGCGTGGTGGTGAGCTATACCGACCACGCCGACTGGCAGAACACCAAGGCCTTCGCCGCGCAGGGCCTGCAGATCGCCGCCGGCGTGCCGCTGGCCTGCGACGAAGGCAGCGACTTCCGCACCTTCCGCGTCGGCCTGTTCGGCCTGGACAAGCTGAAGAACGTCGACCGCACGGTCGCCAGCTTCGCGCGCGCGCTCGACGCGGTGGCCTGAGCCAGAAAGAAAGACGGCGCGGCTGGTGCCGCGCCGTCCCTCTCCAGTGACCCAGCGCAACCGGGGCCGAAGCGGCGTCAGACGCGCTCGAACACCGCCGCGATGCCCTGCCCGCCGCCGATGCACATCGTCACCAGCGCGTAGCGGCCGTTGACGCGCTGCAGCTCGTACAGCGCCTTGGTGGCGATGGCGGCGCCCGAGCAGCCGATCGGGTGGCCGAGCGCGATCGCGCCGCCGTTGACGTTGGTCTTGCTCATGTCCAGCTCGAGGCCACGCGCCACCGCGATGGCCTGGGCGGCGAAAGCCTCGTTGCTCTCGATGACGTCGATCTGGTCCAGGCGCAGCCCGGCCTTCTTGAGCGCCATCTTCGAGGCCGGGATCGGGCCCTCGCCCATGATCTCGTTGGGCACGCCGGCCACCGCGTAGCTCACCAGGCGGGCGATCGCCTTGTGGCCGTCGGCCGCCGCACGCGCCGCATCGGCCAGCACGAAGAAGGCCGCGCCGTCGTTGATGCCCGAGGCGTTGCCGGCCGTGACGCTGCCGTCCTTCTTGAAGGCCGGGCGCATCTTGGCCAGCGCCTCCATCGTGGTGCCGGCCTTGACGTGCTCGTCGGTGTCGAAGGTGACCTCGCCCTTCTTGGTCTGCTTGACGATGGGCACGATCTGGCTCTTGAAGCGGCCCTCGGCGATGGCCGCCGCGGCGCGCCGGTGCGACTCGACCGCCAGTGCGTCCTGCTCCTCGCGCGAGATGCCCCACTTGGTGCACAGGTTCTCGGCCGTGATGCCCATGTGGCCGACGCCGAACGGGTCGGTGAGCGCGGCCACCATGGCGTCGATCATCTTGGCGTCGCCCATGCGCGCGCCATTGCGCATGTTCGTGCTGAGATAGGCGCCACGGCTCATCACCTCGACACCGCCGCCCACGCCGTAGTCGCAATCGTTCAGCAGGATGTTCTGGGCGCTGGTGACGATGGCCTGCAGGCCCGACGAGCACAGGCGGTTGACCGCCATCGCCACGCTGTCCATCGGCAGCCCGGCCTGGATCGAGGCCACGCGCGCCACATAGGGGTAGCGGCTCTCGGTGGGGATGCAGTTGCCCACCGTCACGTAGTTGATCGCCTTGGGGTCCACGCCCGAGCGCTCGACCGCCGCCTTCATCACGGTGCCCGCGAGCTCCGCCGGCTCCATGTCGGCGAGCGACCCGCCGAAGGTGCCGATCGCCGAACGCGCCGCACTCAGGACCACCACATCACGCTTGCTCATTGCCTGCTCCTCTGGGATGACGATCGCGCCGCCGGCGCCAATGCCGGATTGCACACCGACGGGCTGGCAGCGAGCTTACGCGGGATTACCTAAACCACCCGGGCTCGAGGGCGGATTCATCGCACCTGCAGCCGGGGGGCCCCATCTGGGCAGGACAGCACCTCGCCGACCTCCGCCGCGTGCGCGAACCCGTGGTCCGCGAACACCGACAACACCGCCGGCACCGCTTCGCGGGCGCAGGCCACGAGCAGTCCGCCGCTGGTCTGGGGGTCGGTGAGCAGGGCCTTGTCCTCTGCGGCAAACCCTGCCGGCAATGCCACCTCGGCGCCAAAGCCGGCCCAGTTGCGGCCCGAAGCGCCGGTGACGCAACCCTGGGCGGCCAGTTCGCGCGCACCCTCCAGCAGCGGCACGCGCGCCCAGTCGATGGCCACGGCCGCGTTTGCGCCGCGCGCCACTTCCAGCGCGTGCCCGGCCAGCGCGAAACCGGTGACGTCGGTCATCGCGTGCACGCCCGCCAGCGCCGCCAGCGCGGGGCCGGGCGTGTTCAGGCGCGTCGTGGTGTCGATCATCCTCGCGTAGCCGGCGTCGTCCAGGCGGTCCTTCTTGAGCGCCGCCGACAGCACGCCCACGCCGATCGGCTTGCCCAGCACCAGGCGGTCGCCGACACGGGCGTCGGCATTGCGCTTGACGCGCGAGGGATGCACCAGGCCCAGCGCCACCAGCCCGTAGATCGCCTCCACCGAATCGATGGTGTGGCCGCCCGCCACCGGGATGCCCGCGTTGCGGCACACGGCCTGGCCGCCTTCGAGGATGCGGCCGATGGTGGCGGTGGACAGCACGTTGATCGGCATGCCCACCAGGGCGAGCGCCAGGATCGGCGTGCCGCCCATCGCGTAGACGTCGCTCAGGGCATTGGTGGCGGCGATGCGCCCGAAGTCGTAGGGGTCGTCGACGATGGGCATGAAGAAGTCGGTCGTCGCCACCAGGGCCTGCTCGTCGTTGAGGCGGTAGACCGCCGCGTCGTCGGAGGTCTCGATGCCCACCATCAGCGCCTCGGGCACCGGCATGGCCGCGGTGCCGCGCAGGATCTCGCTCAACACGCCGGGGGCGATCTTGCAGCCGCAGCCGCCGCCGTGCGACAGCGAAGTCAGGCGCGGCTCGGGGCGCAGGGGATCGGGTGCGTTCATGCGGGTACGGCCTTGAAACAGGCGCAAAGTGTCGCCGATCCCGTTTGCGGCCGATTCGACGGGGACGTTACAGTCCGGCTCCATGACGATCGGCTACGCCCTGGGTTTCATTGGCGCCGCCCTCATGGTGGCCAGCTACCTGATGAAGAGCATGCTGCCGCTGCGCCTGGTGGCGCTGGCCGCATGCATCTTCTTCTTCCTCTACGGCTGGTACACCTGGGCCCTGCCCTCGCTGGTGCTGTATGGGCTGCTCATCCCGATCAACATCAAGAAGGCCTGGCAGGTGCACAAGATGGTCAAGGCCGTCGAGCGCGCGCGCTCCGACACGCCGCTCGCGGAGTGGCTGCTGCCCCACATGTCGCGGCGCGTGGTCAAGGCGGGCACCGTGCTGTGGCGGCTGGGCGATCGGGCCACCGAGATGGTCTACGTCGACAGCGGCATGATCCGCCTCGTCGAGCATTCGGAGGTGCTGGGCCCGGGCACGCTGCTGGGCGAGATCGGCCTGCTGTCCCCGGACAACCGCCGCACGCTGACCGTGTCGTGCGAGACCGACTGCACGCTGTACTCCCTGTCGGCCGAAGGCATGGCCCAGCTCTATTACGAGAACCCCAAGCTCGGCTTCCACGTGGTGCGCCTGATCGTGCAGCGCCTGACGCACGACGCGGAGAAGGCGCGGCTGGCCGCCCGTGCCGCCGAGGAACGCGCCGAGACCGCGGCCTCGGCCGCCTGAGGCCCGCGCACAAGCGCGCCCCGGGGGCGCGACGGGCCTTCAGCCCGCGCCCAGCAGGTGGATCTGCCGCAGGTCCTTCAGGCTGAGCGGCAGCAACGGCCGCAGGGCGCGCAGGCCGGCGCGCCCGATGCTTTTCTCGAGATAGCGCAACTCGTCCAGGCTGGAGCGTGTCGCGTCGTCCAGCGCAGGCACCGGCAATCCGTTCTCGCGCAGCATCAGCAGACCCTTGGCGCGCATCGCGAGTTCGGTGTGCAGGCGCAGGTAGCACAGCACGTCGGCCACCACCGGCCCGTCGAAGCTGCGCTTGAGCGTGGCCAGGTAGCGGCCCGCCGGCGAATCGGCGAACTGGCCCGAATGCAAGGCGGCCAGGCGCTGGGCGTCGGCGTCGAAGCCGGCGCCCAGCCAGGCGGCCGTCAGCCGCTCGCTGTGGTGGAAGACGGCCAGCAGGACCGCGGGCACCGCCACCAGCGTGGCCAAGGTGGCGACCTGCGGCGCCCCGCCCCAGCGGTTGAAGACGCCGTGCAGCAGCGCGGCCACCATCCAGCCCGGCACGAGGGCGAAGGCGCCGGCCTGCGGCCGCCGCTCGATCAGCGACAGCGCCAGCACCGCCAGCGAGGCCGTCGCGCCGCCGTGCATCAAGGCGGTGCCGAAGCCGCGCACGACCCAGGTCGTCATCGAGGCGTCGGGCACCAGCCGCACGAAATGCGCGTTCTCCAGCGTGGCAAAGCCTGCACCGACGGCAAAGCCGAGGATGGCCGCATCCACCAGGAACCCGATGCGCCGCGCGCGGATCAGCGCCAGCACGACCAGCCCCTTGAGCAGTTCCTCCGTGAAGGGCGACACCCAGTGCGAGAAGTCGCGCAGCGTCATCTCGGTGCGCCCGAGCAACGCACCGTGCAGCAGGTACGCCGCACCGGCGGCGGCCGCACCACCCACCAGCACGGCCAGCACCGTGCGCACCCGCACCAGCTTGTAACTGTCGAACAGCACCAAGCCCCCCAGGAAGGCCAGCACCGGCAACACGGCGACGAGCAGCGGCATGAGCACGGGGGACATCACGGGCAGCGCGCGCGGCTACAGGACCTTGAGCGACACCATCCACTCGCGCCCGGTGCGGCGCGAGCCTTCGTGCCCGGCACCGAAGCCCACCGACAGGAACATCTCGTACCAGTACAGGGTCGACAGGCGCAGGTCGGCCTGTGCGCCATAGGACATGAAGCGGCGCCGTGGCCCGCCCGCGCCGTCTTGCGTCCACAGCGCCGAGGCGAACAGCGCCGCGCGCAGCCAGTTGGCGTGGAAGGCCGGCGTGCCGGCGTTCTCGAACACGTAGGGCGGCAGTGTCCATTCGAACGTCTGCTTGACGTAGCGGCGCGCCTCGAGTTCGTCGATCTCGAAGCCCGGCATCGAGTCGGCGTCGCGATAGCGCTTCACCGCACCGTTGTCGACGCGGTTGTTGCCGAACGCGCCGAAGTAGAAGCGTGCCGCAGGATTTGCGCCGTCGCCACTGGCGGTACCGAGGTAGGTGCGAGACCAGAGCGACGAATGGGAGAGGAAGGGCAGCGGCCAGCCCGCATCGACGTGACCGCGCAGCCGCGTCGCCGGCAGCGTGCCGGCGCGGCTGCCGGTGGCCTGAAGGTTCCACTGCAGGCCGGCCTCGTCATCCACCGCCCCGAGCGACCGACGCACGTCGGTGTAGTTGAGCTGCGTGCTCAGCTCGCTCAGGCGCGTGAATCCCGAGTTCACGTTCTGGGCTTCGGGCAGGGTGTCGATCTTGCCGAACAGCGCGCCGTCGGTGGACCAGACCAGCCTGCGCGGGTCGTCGTAGATCAGGTGGTGGTCATAACCCAGGCGCAATGCGTAGCCCTTGCGGCTGCGCTTGGTGGGCCCGAACAGGTCGTAGAAGTCGGACTTGTTCCACGACAGCGCGGCGCGCCAGCCGCGATAGCGCCCCTGGACGTCGAGGTGCGACTGCTGGTCGCCCGCGAGGTCACGGCTGCCGGGCGTCCACGCCAGCACCGCGCTGACGCTCGCGAAACCCATCGGATCCTCGAAATTGAAGCGGTACCCGAGACCCACGTTGCTCTTGTAGCCCTGCAGGACCGGGTAGGCATTCACCAGCTGCAACTGCCGCAGCGGGAGGTAGGCGCCTCGTGCGGTGATCAGCTTCTCGGGATCGACGGTGGACGGAGCAGGCACCTGCCAGGTGGTCACCACCGGATGCCGGGCGACGACCTCGGCACCGAGGAACTTGATCGCACTGACGTCCTTCAGCGGCCTGGCGTCGATCACGGCGGGGACGAAGCCGGCCGCGGTGTACGCCAGCACGAACAGCCGTCCGTCGGCCATTTCGGCCGGGCGGAAGAAGCCGATCTCGGCATTGGACACGGCCTCGATCTCGCCGGTCGCCAGCTCGCAGCGGAAGATGTTGGACACGCCGGTGAAGTAGCTGCTGCCGTACAGGTAGCGCCCGTCACGGGAGAAGACGAAACTCTCCGGCACCGACTGTCCGAATCTGAACTCGGCCCGCGGCGTGACGTCCCCGGACAGCAGCCGGTCCAGCGACCACACCTTGACGAACTGGTCGGACTTGTCGTCGATCACCGAGGCCGACAGCAGCTTGCCGTCGGGCGACAGGTCGAGGTCGGACGGCACCACGCCATAAGGGAAGGCATGCACCCGGTACCACGTGTCGTAGGGGGGCGGAAGGCGCACGAGCGTCGCCAGGCCGTCGTCGTGGCGCACGCCCCATAGCGAGCGGTCGGCACGATTGAAGACGAGCTCGCCGATGCGCGCTTCCTTGAACAGCAGCCGTTGCTCGCCGGTCTTGACATCGAGCGACATCAAGTCGCGCATGGCATGGTTGTTGTCGGTGTAGAAGGCCGTTCCCGTGGCCGGGTCGAACGCGAACGACGCCACGCGGTACAGGGTGCCCTTGCGGATGGCGCCCAGCTCGCGGTAGCTGCCGTCGCGCACGCCCAGGGCCCCGATGTGCTCGAGGCGGCCCGCGGAGCGGAACGCGCCGTACACCGTCCCCGTCGCCTCGTCGAAGTGCGTGCGCGAGACCGAGCCCACGGCGGCCCCGCCCAGCACCTGGTAGGGCGTCACCGGATGCTCGCGCACGCGCTCCAGGTTTGCGCGCTGGAACGTGCGCTCGAAGCTCACCCATTCCTGCCACGCCTGTTCCAGCGGCTTGCCGAACACCTGCGCGAACTGATCGGCGTAATGCCGACGACTGCCCTCGTCGCGCCGCAGCCAGGCCACCACCTTGTCGGGCGAGTACGCATGCGACAGGTAGGTGACGAACCGCGTGCCGTACAGGTAGGCGTTGACGCCAACCTGGAAATCGACCATCACTCCGCGCGACGCGAGCCCGAGCGGATCATAGAAGCGCGCGTCCTCGCGCACCATGGCGCGGAACACCATCTCGTCGTAGCCGCCCTGCACGCGCCCGATGCCGCCGCCCATCCACGTTTCGAAGAACACAGCCGTGCCTTCGAGGTACCAGCGCGGTGCGTTGAAGCGCGGTGCCGTCAGATAGCCGTAGAGAAGCGACTCCGGATTCTGGGAATGCGGCACGACCTTGCCGCGCAGCAGGGATCTCCAGAATCGATCCTCGCTGGAGGCGACGTCCACAGCCGCCACGTGCACGAGCTCGTGGTTCATGGCGGAGTACATCCGCTCGGCCGACGGCGAGGTCTCGAAGGCCTGCGATGGCGGGGCGGCATCGACGTACACGAGGTTCAGCGGCGCGCCCCAGGCCGATGCCGATCCGTAGTCGTTGAAATCCCTCAGCAGGACGCCGGTGCGTTGCGACGGCGTCCAGCCGAAGATGCGACGTTGCCACGCGTGCGAGTTCGTGAAGGTGCGCACCACGTAGGGGGTGAGGTAGGACAGCGAGTCGAAGTAGACCAGCTGCATGTCGGGCGTCTGCACGTACGACACGCCCAAGCTCTCCTCCTCTCCACGCGCAGGGGTCAGCAGCAGCGTGGCCAGAACGCCGACAACCAGGATGCGCAATTGCAGGCACAAGTACATGCATTCGTCTCCGGACGGTTCAGGTGGAGGTCCCAATGAGAACCGCCGGCGCGAGGCCGGCGGTTCGACGGTGGCGGCAACTCCAGGTGCGATCGGACGCGACCTCAGCGCGATTGCCCATCCGGAAGACTGCTACTTGCGCCCCCCTGGGACATCACCGCGTGACGTTCTTGCCCATCGCGTCCTTGCCCATGGCGTCCTTGCCCATGGCGTCCTTGCCCATGGCGTCCTTGCCCATCGCGTCCTTGCCCATGGCGTCCTTGCCCATCGCGTCCTTGCCCATGGCGTCCTTGCCCATGGCGTCCTTGCCCATCGCGTCCTTGCCCATCGCGTCCTTGCCCATCGCGTCCTTGCCCATCGCGTCCTTGCCCATGGCGTCCTTGCCCAGCGCGTCCTTGCCCAGCGCGTCCTTGCCCATGGCGTCCTTGCCCATGGCGTCCTTGCCCATGGTGTCCTTGCCCATGGCGTCCTTGCCCAGCGCGTCCTTGCCAAGACCTGCGTCACGCCCCGGCTGCGGCGCCGCAGCGCCACCGCCCGAAGACGTCCCCACCACATCGGCACCGGTGGTCTGCGGTGCACGGTAGCGCTCGGCCGGCATGATGGTGCCCATCGTGTCCTTCTCGGACGTCTTGCCGCCCAGGCCGAACTGCGCCACGCCCACCACCGCAATCGCGGCCACCGCTCCACCGATCCAGATCTTGTTCATGGGAACTCCACTCCAGGTTGGTTCCGGCAGGAGAGCCTGTCGGAGAAGGTTGGCAATCCGCGAGGCCCATCCCCGCGCCTTTGGGTCAATTACACGTGAACCGGCGGAAAGTTGGGCGAGGCCTCCCATCTTTCGTGCCTGGCGCGCTTGCAGGGCGGCCATCACGGCGTGCGACAGGTCCGCCGGGGGCTCGCGCTCGGGCAAGCGGCCCAGGTCGTCGAACAAGGCGCGCAGCCGATCGAACTCGGAGCGCGCCTGCGGGTCCGCGGCGATCAGCTCCATCAACTGGCGCTCCTGCTCGGCCGCCGCCTCGCCGTCCAGGACGGACTGCATCAGGACCGTTCGTTCCCGAGGGTTCATGTCACTGCCCTGGAAGACCGTCGAGCCGGCGCCGCAGGCGCGCGCGTGCCTCGAACAGTCGCGACTTGACCGTCTTCTCGTCCAGGCCCAGCACCACGGCAATCTCCTGGTACGAGCACTCGGAGAAGTGGCGCATCGAGAGCACGACGCGGTCGGAGGTGGAGAGCTTCAGCATGGCGTCCTGCAGGCGCCGCGCGCGCTGGGCCTGGTCGAGTTCCTGCTCCGGGGTGGCTCGCTCGGTGTCCTCGGCGTCGAAGTCATCGTCCAGCGGCTCGTCACGCTCGCGGCTGCGCACGAGGTTGAGCGCCTCGTTGACGGCGATGCGGTAGATCCAGCTGAAGAAACGAAAGCGAGGGTCATAGTCGTCGATCCGCTCCGCGGCCTTGAGAAACACCGACTGCACGACGTCGCAGGCATCCTCGTCCCGGCGCGTCACCCAGAACGCCGCGTTGAAGATCGGCCGCTGGTAGCGTTTCACCAGTTCGGCGAAGGCCCGGTGATCACCCTGCCGGAACCGCGCCACACAGGCCCGATCTTGCGCGTCGTCCTCCGAAGTACACGCGGGAAACGCAAAAGTTGGAGCCCGCATCAGGCCGCGTACTCGATCTCGAAGATCTGATCGAAGCCGGAGTAGGTGAAGATGTCCCGCAGATGCGGCCCTACCGCCGTCAGCCGCAGCCTGCCCCCCGCAGCCAGCAGACGCTTCTGCGTCTTCAGCAGCACGCCCAGGCCGGCGCTCGACAAGTATTCCAGGGCCGTGCAGTCGAGCGTCACCACGCCCTGCGTGCCGTCGAGAAACGTCTGCGCGGCCGGCGCCTGGCTGGCGTCGAGCCGCCCACGCGCCACCACCCTGCCATCGGAGCCGAACTCAAGCGCGAGCATCCAGTCCTCCCTCGGGCAACCTGGCCGTCTTTCGGAAACGCACGCGGCTCAGCCGCCTCTGCGCAACATATTGATACTCGATCGAATCGAGCATCCGCCTGATCAGGTGCAACCCCAATCCCCCGGGCTCACGCTCCTCCAACGGCAGCGAGGTATCGGCATCGGGCGAGCGCGTCGGATCGAACTCGTCGGCATCCGGGTCGTCGACGGTCACCTCGAGCCCGCCGGGCACCGGTTGCACGCGCACGAGCACCGGTGCATGGCCGGATCCGTACTTGACGATATTGGTGAACAGTTCCTCGAGCGCCAGGTCGACGATCTGCCGCACCTCGGGCGCGATCGGTGCCCCGTCGGCATCGGTGCCGAACGCGGCAGTGAACTCGAACATCCGCCCCAGCGCATCGAAACTGCGCTCGAACTCCCGCAGGACAGCCGTCATACCAGCCCCTCCCGCTGCACGATGACCAGCGTGACATCGTCCTGTTGCGGCGTGCCCTTGGCAAAGCCCTGCAACCCTTCCTGCAGGGCGCGCGCAATGGCGGCCGGACCGTCGCGGTGATGCGCCGCCGCGACGGCCTCCACGCGGGCTTCACCGAACAGTTCGTCGCCGGGGCCGTGCGCCTCGTACACGCCGTCCGACAGCAGCAGCAGCGCGTCGCCCGGCTCGAAGCGCAGGGTGGCCGCCGGCCTGGCGGCGGCCAGCGGCATGGCGCCCAGCGGGAAGCTCGTCGGACCGTGTCGCGAGCAGCGTCTTTCGGCCGCATGCCAGTGCAGGATCGGGCCCTGGCCCGCGCTGAGGTAGCGCAGCGTGTGCGTCGACGGATCGAGCAGGCCGAAGAAGGCCGTGATGAAACGGTCGTCGGCCAGCGTCTCGCCCATCAGGTTGTTCACCTGCAGGACGGCCGCCTCCAGACCGATGCCCACGCGCAGCGCCATGCGCAGCATCGCGTGCATCTGCGTCACCGACAGCGCCGGCGCGATGCCGTGGCCGGTGGCGTCGCCCAGCACCACCAGCAGGCCCTGCGGCAACAGGGCGAGGTCGAAGGTGTCGCCGCCCGTCTCCTCCGCCGGCTGCGACAGGCCGAAGCAGTCGTAGCCCTGGAGTCTCGGCATCGAGGCCGGCAGGGTGCTCATCTGCACCTCGCGCGCCAGGGCCAGCGCCTGTCGCATCCGCTCGCCCTCGATCAGGACCTCGGTCAGGCGGGCTCGCTGCAGCGCCACGGCACATTGCGCCGCCAACGCCTGGGCCAGGCGTTCGTCGGCGGCGTCGAATACGCCCTCAGCGCGGTTGAGCAGCTGCATCACGCCGACGAGTTCGCCGCGGTGGTCCTCGAGCGGCAGCGTCAGGCTGCAACGCGTGCGATAGCCGGTACGGCGGTCGGTGGAGGGGTCGAAGCGGGGATCGGCATAGCAGTCGGGCACGTTGATCGGAGCCCGCGAGCGCGCGCACGCGCCCACGAGGCCCACACTGAGCGGAATGCGGACGTCGCTGACGTCGCTTGCCACCTTGAGCACCAGTTCGTCCGTCGCGGCGTCGTGCAGCCAGACCGAGCAGCGGTCGGCGTGCAGCACCTGGCGTGCCGCCGCGGTCACGGCCGCCAGCATCGACATCAGGTCGAAGGGCGCCGCCAGCGCCCGGGTCACCTCGAGAATCTGCTCGAGGTGGCCGACCGACAGGCCGTGCGGGGTGGCGCCGTGCCCGCTCATGCCGTGACGGCGAACACCTCGATCGGCGCCTCGTGCCCCCGCACCGTGAGCGTGCCCAGGCCCTCGCACACGACGTCGTCTTGCAGCGCTTCGCGGGTGGCGCCGTCGATCAGCAACGAGCGCCCGGCCTCCTTGGTGTGCGACTCCAGCCGCGACGCCAGATTGACCGCATCGCCGACGCAGGTGTAGGTGGCGCGCTGCTCGGTTCCGGTGTACCCCGCAATCATCTCGCCGGAGGCGATGCCCACGCCGATGCGCAGCGGCGGCAGGCCCACCCGTTCGTGGTTCAGCAATTCGATCAGGTCCAGCATCTCGAGCCCGGCACGCACCGCGCTGCCGGCCGGGTCCGCCAGCGCCAGCGGCGCGCCGAAGATGGCCATCAGACCGTCGCCCACCATCTGGTTGACCACCCCGCCGTGACCCGTGATGGCGTCGAACATCAGCGTGTAGTAGGTATTGAGCAGCTCGATCGTCTGCTCGGGCTGCAGCTTCTCGGCCATCGACGTGAAGCCGCGGATGTCGCAGAACAGCGTCGTGGCCTGCACGCGCCGTCCGCCCAGCGCAAAGCCCTGGGCGTCGAGGTCGGCCGCCACCTCGCGCGTGGCGAAACGCCGCACCAGTTCCTTCTGCTGGTCGCGCAGGCGCTTCTTCTCGAGGCTGGCGTTGATGCGGGCCTTCAGCAGCACCGGGTTGACCGGCTTGTGCAGGTAGTCCTCGGCACCGAGCTCGATGCAGCGCACGATGTTGTCCAGACCTTCGACCGAACTCGTCACGATCACCGGCAGGTCGCGCAGCTGCAGGTCTGCAGCCAGTTGCTCGAGCACCTGGAAACCGTCCATCTCGGGCATCTCGATGTCGAGCAGCATCAGGTCGGGCGGCTGCCGGTGGCAGAGGTCGAGCGCCACGCGCCCGTTCTCGGCCAAGGTCACCTCGTGCCCCTGCTGCACCAGGCTGCGCTGCAGCAGCAGGCGGTTCACCTTGTTGTCGTCGACGACGAGCAGGCGCCCCTTGGCCTCAGCCATTGCGCAGCTCCCTGAGCGCCGCCGCCGCGTCGGCGAAGCATTGCTCGAGCGCGTCGATCGCCGCGTTGTCGCCTGCCACGTCCTCCCTCAGCCCGCCCAACTCGAGCGCACGCGCCTGTGCGGCCAAGGCCGTGGCGCCGAAGGTCAGGCTGTTGGACTTCAGCGAGTGCGCGGCGCGCCGGAACGCATCCGCCTGCCCCGCCGTCCGCGCCGAGCGCAGCGCGGCAAGCATCCCAGGCGCCTCTTCGAAGAAGGTGTCCACCAGCTCGGTCACGAAGTCGGCGCCGGCCGTGTCCTGCAACTCCCGAAACACCGACAGATCGATTGCGTTGCCCATTCAGGTTGCATCCCTCTTCTTGACATTGTGGAGCGCCTCGACCAGCGCGTCGACGCGGATCGGTTTGGTGAGGTAGTCGTCCATGCCGGCGGCCAGGCAGGCCTCGCGGTCGCCGGCCATCGCGTTGGCGGTCATGGCGAGGATGCGCGGGCGCTGTTGCGGCTTGTACTTCGCCGTGATGCGCCGCGAGGCTTCGAGCCCATCCATCTCGGGCATCTGCACATCCATCAGCACCACGTCGTAGGTCTGGCGTGCGATCGACTCGATGGCCTCGATGCCGTTGCTGGCCACGTCCGCCCGGTAGCCCATCTGCTGCAGCAGGCGCAGCGCGAGCTTCTGGTTCACCACGTTGTCTTCGGCCAGCAGGATGCGCAGCGGGTGGCGTTCTGCCATTTGCGCATCGACCTTCGGCTTGTCGGCCACGGCGGGCCGTTGCACGGCCTCGTGGCCCAGCAGCGTCACCAGCGTGTCGAACAGCTGGCTCTGTCGCAGCGGCTTGGCGAGCACGTCGTCGAACACGCCTTCGGGTGCCTCGCGCCGCCCCAGCGACGAGAACAGCACCAGCGGGAGCTTGTGGCCGTCGGCCCGAATGCGTTCGGCCAGCGAGGTGCCGTCCATGCCGGGCATGTGCATGTCGAGGATCGCCAGGTCGAAGGTCGGGTCCGCCTTCAGCATCGCCGGCACCTCGAGCGGGTCGGCGCTGTCCTTGACCACCATGCCCCACTTGGCGGCCTGCAGCGCCAGGATGCGACGGTTGGTGGCGTTGTCGTCCACCACCAGGATGCGCTTGCCCTGCAGCGCCGGCTGCGCGCCGATGAACTCGCGCTTGCTGCCTTGCGGCAGTTCGGCCGGCCGCGCGTCAATCGTGAAACGGAAGGTGCTGCCCTGACCGGGACCGGCGCTCTCCACCCACATCGTGCCGCCCATCAGCTCGGCCAGCAGCTTGCTGATGGCCAGGCCCAGCCCGGTGCCGCCGTACTTGCGCGTGGTGCTGCTGTCGGCCTGGCTGAACTTCTGGAACAGGCGCGACTTGCCCTCCTCCGACAGGCCGATGCCCGTGTCGCGCACCGCAAAGTGCAACTTGCCTTCGGCAACCGAGACGGTGAGCACCACTTCGCCGTGCTCCGTGAACTTGACCGCGTTGGACAGCAGATTGAGCAGGATCTGGCGCAGCCGCGTCACGTCGCCGTCGATGGCGGCGGGCACCTCGCCCTCGAAGACATAGGCAATGTCCAGGTGCTTTTCGGCCGCACGCCCTGCGATCAGGTCGAGCGCCGACTCGACGCACTCGCGCAGATCGAACGGATGACGCTCGATGTCCATCCGCCCGGCTTCGATCTTCGAGAAGTCGAGGATGTCGTTGATGATCGTCAGCAGCGCATCGCCCGAGTCGCGGATGGTGTGGGCGAAATCGCGCTGCTCGTCGCTGAGCGGCGTGTCCAGCAGCAGGCCGCTCATGCCGATGACGGCGTTCATCGGCGTGCGGATCTCGTGGCTCATCGTCGCCAGGAAGGCGCTCTTGGCTTCGTTGGCGGCTTCGGCTGCCGCCCGGGCGGACTGTGCCTCGTGGAACAGGCGCGCGTTCTGGATCGCGATCACCGCCTGGTCGGCAAAGGACTCGAGCAGCGCCTTCTCCTTGGCGCTGAAGGCCCGCGGCGGGAAGCGCGAGACGAAGAGCGCCCCGACGCCGCGCTGCTGCCAGATCATCGGCGCGACCACCACGGAGAAGTCGCCCACCTTGGCGGCCATGCGGCGCACCACCTCGGGCACATCGTCACGTTGCCGTGCGGCGCCGTCGTAGCTCATGAGCCGCCGCTCGCGCAGTGCCTCGGCGATCACGGTCTTCTCGAGCGCCACCGGCCGATAGCGGCTGAAGCGCATGCCCGTGTTGCCCCTCACCGAGCCGAGTTGCACCAGTCCGTCCTCGTCGACCGTCATCACCGCGAGGTCGGTGCATTCGATCAGGCGCTGACAGCTGTCGAGGATCTTGTCGAACACCGGCCGCGCATCGGCCACCGAGTTGCTGATCGCCTCCAGCACCTCGGCCGACGCCGTCTGCCGCTCCAGCGCCTCCTTGGTTTCGTTGAACAGGCGCGCGTTCTGGATCGCGATCACGGCCTGGTCGGCAAAGGATTGCAGCAGCGCGTGCTCCTTGTCGCTGAACGGCCGCGGCGGAGTGCGCACCAGGTGGATCGTGCCGATGCCCCGGTCTTCCCAGAGCATCGGAGCGATCAGCATCGAGAAATTGCCCACCGTCTCGGTGATCACGCGCATGCCGGCCGGCACGCCAGGACCATGGGCCATGTCGGGGTAGTGGATCACGCGCTTCTTGCGGATCGGGTAGGCCTGGTAGGCCTGCGCCAGCGGACGGGGGAACTCGGCATTGAGCCGGCGCCACGCCTGCTCGGCCAGCTCTGGCGTGGCGTAGGGGCCATGCTCGAACTTGACGTGCGACACCATCCCCGCGTCGTCCACCAGCGAGATCACCACCTGGTCGCTCGTGAACAGCTGCTGGCACGCGCGGCCGATCGCATCGAACACCGGCGCCGTGTCGGCGACCGAGTTGCTGATGACCTTGAGCACCTCGGACGAGGCGCGTTGTTGCTCCAGCGCCTCTCGCGTCTCGTTGAACAGGCGCGCGTTCTGGATCGCGATCACCGCCTGGTCGGCAAAGGTCTCCAGCAGCGAGATCTCCTTGTCGGCAAAGGGCCGCGGTGGACGGCGCAGCACGCACAGCGAGCCGATCTCGCGCTGCTCCCACAACATCGGCGCCCAGATGGCCGACAGGTTGCCGATCAGATCGATCATGTCGTGCACCGTTGCCGGGGCGTCGCCGATCGCCGCGGCGTCGGGCACGTGGAACGAGCGTCGCTCGGCCAGCACACGCGCGGTGACGGTCTGGTCGAGCGGCTTGGGGAAGGTGCGCGCGATGGCCTCCAGCGCGTCGCCGCGCCAGGCGGCGGCATGCAGGGTCTTGCCGTCCTCGCCGACCAGAAACACGCCCATCTGGTCGGTGCCGAACAGGTGCGCGCCGCTGGCCAGGATCTTCTCGAACACCGGCGCCGTGTCCGACACGGAACCGCTGATCACCTCCAGCACCTCGGCAGTGGCGGTCTGGCGCTCCAGCGCTTCCTTCGTCTCGTTGAACAGCCGCACGTTCTCGATCGCGATCACCGCCTGGTCGGCGAAGGTCTGCAGCAGGGCCATCTGCTTGTCCGACATCGCGCCCGGTTGCGGCGACGACACCGAAATCACGCCGATGGCAATGCCGTCGCGCATCAGCGGTGCGGAGGCGATCGAGCGGAAGGCGAGCTGACTTGCATGAGCTCGCGCGTACGGGGTTGCCTCTGGCGCCTGCGTGTCGGCGTCCTGCAGCGGACGCCCCTCGATCACCGCGCGGCCGACCAGGCTGTTGCGATCGATCGGCATCAGGTTCGCGCCGTGAAATTCGTCGTCCGCGGCGTAACTGCGCGCACGGCGGCGCAATCCGTCGGCCTCGACCGTGCGCAATGCGGCCTTGCGCCCGAAGAGGCGCGCAGCGCTGTGCACGATCGCATCGAACACCGGCTGCGTGTCGGTGGGCGATCCGCTGATGACCTGCAAGATCTCGGCCGTGGCCGTCTGATGTTCGAGCGCCTCCTTGGTCTCGTTGAACAGCCGCACGTTCTCGATCGCCACCACCGCCTGGCGCGCGAAGGTCTGCAGCAGCGCGACCTCCTTGTCGGCATACAGCCCCGTCTCGGCGCGGTTGACCGTGATCGCACCGACAACCTGCTGGTCGCGCAGCATCGGCACCGACAGGCCGCTGCGGAAGCCTGCCGCCGCGCACGCCTGCTTGAACACCGGCGCGTACTCCTCGTCGGGCAGCGCCAGCAGGTCGGCAACGTTGACCACGCTGCGCGTACGGATCGCGCGTGCGGCAATCGAGGTGCTGCTGGCCACCGGCTGCGGCCAGGCGGCGCGCAGCGCGGCGCTGCCCGCCTCGTTGACGCCGTGCAGGCTGACGAGCTGCAACTGCTCGCCGTCCAGCCGTGTCACCAGGCAGAAGCGCGCCGCGGTCAGCGAGGCAGCCTGCTCGGCAATGATGTCGAACACCGGCTGAACGTCGGTCGGCGATTCACTGATCACCTGCAGCACGTCGGAGGTGGCCGTCTGCCGCGCCAGCGCCTCCTGCGTCTCGTTGAACAGGCGCGCGTTCTGGATCGCAATCACCGCCTGGTCGGCGAAAGTCCGCAGGAGCACAAGCTCCTTGTCGCCGAAGGGCCGCGGCGGCTGGCGCATCAGGCAGAGCGCGCCGACGCCCTGGTCCTCCCACAGCATCGGCGCCCAGGCCACCGAACAATTGCCGCTCAGTTCGACAACGCGACGCACCGCGGGCGGCGGGTCGGACATGGCTGCGACGTCGGCGATATGCACCGTCCGTCGCTCGCGGATCGCACGTTCGGTGATCGAGCCCTCGAGCGAACGCGGAAAGGCCTGGCGCATCGCATCAGCCGCCGACCCGTGCCAGGCCCCGACATGCACCTGTGCGTCGGCACCGGCCAGCAGGATGCCGGCCTGCGCGCTCGAGAACAGGCGCTGGCAGCTGTCGAGGATCTTCTCGAAGACCGGCTGCGCATCGGCCATCGAGCCGCTGATGACCTGCAACACTTCGGCCGAGGCTGTCTGCTGCTCCAGCGCCTCCCTCGTCTCGTTGAACAGGCGCACGTTTTCGATGGCGATCACGGCCTGGTCGGCGAAGGTGTGCACGAGATCGATCTCGCCATCGGCGAAGGCATGCACCTCGTGGCGCAGCAGCGTGAGCACGCCGATCGCTGCGCCGTCGCGCATCAGCGGCACCGCGAGCACGGTGCGGAAACCGTATCGCGCCTGCAGTTCGCGGATGCCGGGGTACTGCGATTCGGCCGCCTGGCACGCATCCTCCACGTGCACCGTCAACCCCTCGACCGCGGCGCGCCCGCCGATCGAGGACGCATCCAGCGGCAGCGTCTCGTCGCTCGATCGCTCCGCATAGGCCGGGCCGTAGTTCGTCATCGCGCGCAGTACGCCGCCGGCGACGAGCCAAATGCGGCCGCCGTCCGCGTGGCACAGCACGCTCGCACGCTCGGCCACCGCATCGAGCACCGGCTGCACGTCGGCGGGCGACGCCGCGATGACCTTCAGGATGTCGGCGGTGGCCGTCTGGCGCTCCAGCGCCTGCTTGGTATCGTTGAACAGGCGGGCGTTCTGGATCGCGATCACCGCCTGGTCGGCAAAGGTCGCCAACAGCGCCAGTTCCTTGTCCTCGAACGCGCCGGGCGCCTCGCGGCCGACAAAGAGCACGCCAATGCCCTGGCCCTTCCACATCAGCGGGCAGAACGCGATCGCGCGGATGCCGATGATGCGGCAGCCCTCGCGTGTTGCGGCCGGCACGTCGGAATCGTCGCTCGCCACATCGGCCCAAGCGCGCACGTGCCGCTCGACGATGGCCAGCCCCGAGCCCGAGGTATGGTCGAGCCCGAGCGGGAAGATGCGCTCGAAGTCTTCGCGCGCCGGACCCTCGTAGGCCCCGATGTGGATGCGCCCGTCGGTGCCGACCAGGTTGAGGCCGACCTGCTTGCCCGTGAACAGGTGCTGGCAACTGGCCAGGATCTTGTCGAACACCGGCTTCGCATCGGCCATCGAGCCGCTGATGACCTGCAGCACCTCGGCCGTCGCGGTCTGGCGCTCGAGCGCCTCCTTCGTCTCGTTGAACAGGCGCGCGTTCTCGATCGCGATCACGGCCTGGTCGGCGAAGGTCTGCGCCAGCGTGACCTCCTGGGCGGTGAAGTCGCCGGCCAGCGCGCGCAGGATGGCCAGGCAGCCCACGGCCCTGCCGTCCCGAAGCAGCGGCACGAAGAGCGCCGAGTGATATCCCAGGGCGACCGCCAGGTGCGGCATGCGCGGGAAGCGCGACGCGGCCTCGACCGTGTCGGCCACGGCGATCAAGCGCGAATCGAGGATGCACGTGCCGGCACCACTGCCGCGGTCGAGCGGCCAAGGCTGGAGGAATCCACCCTGCACAGGCGTCTGGCCGTCGCCCTCGAAGGCCACGCTTTCGATCATGTCGCCCCTGGGCATCGCCAACGCGACGGCCTTGCCGGCGAACAGGCGCCGGCAGCTCTGCACGATGGCGTCGAAGACCGGTTGCGTGTCAGTGACGGAGCCGCTGATGACGCGCAGGATCTCGGCCGTGGCGGTCTGCTGCTCCAGCGCCTCGCGCGTCTCGTTGAGCAGCCGCACGTTTTCGATGGCGATCACGGCCTGGTCGGCGAACGTGCGCAGCAGGTCGATCTGCCGCTGCGGCGTGCGCCCCGGGTCCGGGTACCCAACGACGATGACGCCGATCGCCCGCCCGTCCTTGACGAGCGGGGCGCCGACCATGCGCCGCCAGGTGCCGAGGCGCGCCGCCTTCTGGTCGTAGTCGGGATCGGAGAAGGTGTCGTCCTCGGTCTGCACCGTGCCGCTGAGGATCACCCGCCCGCTCATCATCTTCGGGTTCGGCGGCGCGGGATACAACCGTCGCGCGTCGTCGATGGCTTGCTGCGACCAGTTGCGCGTGGCCACCAGGTGCACGAGTTGCCCGTCGAAGCGGAAGATCGCCGCCAGCGGTTGCCCGAACAGGCGCGTGGCCGCGTCGAGGATGGCTCCGAACACGGGCGCCACGTCGCTGGGCGATTCGCTGATCACTCGCAGCACGTCGCTGATGGCCGTCTGCTGCTCCAAAGCCTCGCGCGTCTCGTTGAACATGCGCGTGTTCTCGATCGCGATCGCGGCCTGGTCGACGAACGACTGCATCAGCGCGATTTCCCTGTCGCTGAAAGCGCCGGCGACCTTGCGGACGACGCCGATGCAACCGATGCATTCGCTGCCGCGCAAGATGGGCATCATCAGCGACGCGTGAATGCCGCCCTCGTCGAAGATGCGTTGCTCGTGGGGAGGCAAGTCGATGGCCGACCAATCGGGCAGGTGCAGCATCGACTTGCCCAGCATCACCCGCGACGGGAAGTTGGCCTGTGCATCGAGAGGATTCACGGTGGCAGACGGTTCGCCCGCCGGATGGCCCTCGTTGGCCAGCGACATCACCCTGTAGCCGTCGCCCTCGCGGCGAATCAGCACGGCCATCGCGACGTCGAAAAGCCGATAGGCGGCATCGACGATGGCCCGGAACACCGGCTGGATGTCGGTGGGGGATTCGCTGATGACCTTGAGGATCGCTGACGTGGCCGTCTGCCGTTCCAGCGCTTCCTGCGTCTCGTTGAACAGGCGCACGTTCTCGATCGCGATCACGGCCTGGTCAGCGAAGGACTGCGCCAGTGCGATGTCGGCTTCGCTGAAGGGTTCGGGCTTGTCGCGCTGGAAGATCAGCACGCCCATGGCCTCTTCGCCGCGCAGCAGCGGAAGCATCAGCGA
>DASTJE010000252.1:0-4720 GCA_035716845.1 Burkholderiaceae bacterium | reverse complement strand
ACGTCGCCGGAGCTGGGGTTCATCGTACCGACGAAGGCGACGATCAGCAGCGGCCAGAAGGCGCCGATGCCGCCCAGGCCGGCCAGCAGAAGACCGGTGGCGGCCATCAGCCAGGCGGCGGCGAGGAGTAGCCGGCGCTGCGGGAAGCGATGTCCCCACTGCCCGACCGCCACGGTCGCCAGCGCCGATCCGAGCAGGGTGGCGGTGCTGATCAAGCCGACTTCCCACTTGCCGAGCCCGAGCGTGAGCAGGTAAACCGGTAGCAGAATGGCGACAAAGCCGTCGGTGAAGGCTCGCAGTGCCCGGCCGATCAGCAGCAGACGTGCATCGGGCGCGGCTCCGGCGGGCAGCAGCATCACTTCAAGCCAAGCAGGCGGGCAACCTTCTTCAGTGGCGTGTCGGCGCACCAGGCGTAGAGCGCGTCGTACATCACCATGCCGTGCCGGAGCATCTCGTGGTCGTCGGCGAAGTTGAGCGACAGCCCTTTCGAGATGGCGAGCAGGCCGGCCGCTTCCTTCGCCAGTTGCGGCTGGGCGCAGTCGGCGGCGCGTACGATCAGCGCCAGCGTGTTCAAGGCCGGGTCGTCGAGTTTGTACTGCGCGATGAAGGCATCGAAGCTGCAGCGGTCGCCATGGTGGCCGAGCTCGACATTCGGCACGTCATAGGGAATCGCGCCGGTGTCGGCGGCGACCTTCAGGACCTCGCCCGAAGGCACGTAGAGGAACTCCGGGTTCTCGTCGATGAAGCGGGCGATCAACCAGGGGCAGGCGATGCGGTCGATTTTCGGGCGTTCACGGGTGATCCATTGCATGATGATCTCCTGTTGCCGTTTCGGAACATGTCGCGGTTCTTCGACCTTGAGGTCATAAAGGGGGGCGTCTCAGAAAACGGAAAAGGCACTACGAGGCGTCATTTCACGGCTTTCTGCGCGTCCAAAGTCCTTTTCAACGACTGCGCCAGCGCCGCTGCTTTGCCTTTGCCCCAGAAGTGCAGAAAGACGTAGCGCGGCTCCTCGTGCGTCATGTGGTTGTGGATCGCCACGATGTTGATGCCTTCTCGCCGCAGCACCTTGAGCACCGTCTGGAGTTCGTCCTCACGCATCGCGAAGTCGCCGTCCACCACGGCCTGCTCGTCGGTCCCTGCAAACGCAGCCCAGGTGTTGACGCCCATGGCATTGCCGACGGGCGTGCCATGCATCTTCGCCTCGCGCCCGAAGCTCACCTTGACCATGCCGTCCTTCACCTGCGCCTTGGCGCCGAGGACTTCCTCGATGCGCGCCGCGGTGAGGCTGCTGGGTGTGGCAATGGTGCCGCCAAAGGCATCTGCGGGTTTGGGTTGGCTGGCGCGCACCTGCGCGACCCGGTCATACACAGCCTTGACCCCAGTGGCGAGATGACGCGCATCGCCCATCCCGCCGATGTGCATGAAGTAGACCTTGGGTCGGTCGAAGAAGAAGTGGTTATGCAGCGCCGTCACTTCCAGGCCGGCCTCAAGAGCGGCGCTCATGGCCGGATTGACCTCGTCCTCGAACAGCACCGTGTCGCCCATCATCATCGTGCTGCCAGCCATCGGAGTGAACGCGGCCCACGAAGTCAGGCCCATGAAGGGGGGCATCGTCCAGCGATCCACGCTGATCGTCACGTCATCGCGCGGCTTGCTGATCTTGAAGACGTTCTCGGCCTTGTTGTAGTCGCCCTTGAGTCCCGTCACGGACTCGATCGCTGCGGTATCTACCGTCGGTCCGGCCGCAACGGCCATTTGCATGCAGACCGCTGTCGCTGCGGCGAAAAGGACTCGGGTTTTACGGGACATGCTGCCTCCTTGATTGGATCTCACGGTTTCGGGTTTGATGGCGCAGTCCATGTTCAGGCGCCAAGCCGGGTGAAAGCCGCCTCGGCGACGGTCCAGGACAGGTTCTGCATGAAGGCGTCCACATAGGCTGCGGACTTGGCGCCGAAGTCCATGTGGTAGCTGTGCTCGTACATGTCGAGGGCGACGAGCGGCGTGGCCCCGGCCAGGTTGTGGGCGTGGTCGGCGGCCCAGGTGTTCACGAGACGCTCGCGGCGCGGGCTCCAAACCAGCAGGGTCCAGCCGGAGCCGCCGCCCTGGGCCTTGCCCATGGCCGTGAATTCGGTGCGCCAGGCATCCGCGGAGCCGAAGTCCCGCTCGATGGCCGCCTTCAGCGCGCCGTCGGGGTCGCCCCCCGTGCCGCCGAGGGAATCGAAGTACACCTCATGCAGGATCATGGAACCGCTGGCGATCATCTCCTCGCGCTTGAGGCCGTTGATCTCGAACACCGGCGCCGCTCCCCAGTTCAATTGCGCCAGCTGTTGCTCGATGGCGTTGAGACGCTTGACCGCGCCGCCGTAGTTGTTCTCCCAGTGGCTGACGATGAGCTTCTCGGACAGGCCGGTGAGCTTGGCTGGATCGCACGAAAGGGGCTTCAGTTCGTAAGGCATCTTGGCTTCCTCAGCAAGGTGGATCGGAAACGGCGCGACGAAGGCTGACTCGATCAGGTTCAGCCTTGGTTCGGAAACACCAGCCAGCCCGCCAATCCCGCCGCGAGGATCACGACGACGACGTTGAGCTTGTTCTTCCAGGCATAAAGGAACGCCAAGCCTGCGGCGAAGATCGACATGCCCATCGCCAGCGATGGGACACGTTCAGCCGTGACCTGCGCCAAGTCGAGGGTAGTTGCGCCGATCAGGCCGACTACGCCGGCCGCGACGCCGTCCAGGAACGCGTGCAGCCGTTTGTTCTCCACGACAGCCTCCAGCCGGTCGTAGAAAATCAACGAGAACGCAAAGGCCGGAAGAAAGACACCCACCGTCATGGCCACCGCCCCGATCGGCCCCCCTGCCACATAGCCGACGAACGTGGCGAAGATGATGAGGGGTGCCGGCAGCACACCGGACAGCGCTAGGCCGTCCAGGAACTGCCCATCCGTCATCCATCCGCGCCCGACGGCGTCATTGCGAACGAACGGGATCGCCGTGTAGGCACCACCGAAGGTGAGCAAGCCGGCCTTCAGGCCCGAGGCGAAGATGAGCAGCACCGAGGCTTGGCCCTGAACGACCGTTTCCACCAGCTTCGCCGCCGGCGCATCCCACCAAGCCACGGCCGCAGCCAGCGCCACCGCGCCCAGTGTCACCAAGAGCGCCAAGGCCCGATGCTTCAGCACGAGCAGCGCGTACACCAGGCCGCTCGCCGGCAGGGTGATCCAGAAGTCGACACGAGCCATGGCGGCCAGCGCGCAAACGATGGCAATGGCCCACAACCAGCGATCGAGCAGGATGTGCTCGCCGATACGGTGCACGGCGCGCACAATCAGGGCGATCACGGCCGCCTGGATGCCAAGGAACGCCGCGCCCAGCGAGGTGCCAACGAATTCGATCTGGAAGTACAGCCAGGACAGCGCGAACATCAGCAAGAACCCGGGAAGCATGAACCCGAGTCCCGCCAGTACGCCCCCCAGCCGCCCCTTCGCCCGGATGCCCAAATGAACGCATATTTCGTGCGCTTCGGGTCCGGGCAGCACCTGCATCACCGCAAGCAGCTTGTTGAAGCGTCTGCTGGAGATCCAGCGTTCCTCGTCCACGAGCTCGCGGCGCAACATGCCGATCTGAGCCACAGGCCCGCCCCATGCGAGCAAGCCGAACTTGAGGAAGCGCGCGAAGAGCTGCAGGTAGCTCATCGCTGGAGGGACCGCTTCAGTCGTGGCAGCGGTCTGAGGACTGGTCGGGGCGTTCACGTTGTTTTTTCCTCGTAACTCTTCAATAGCCAGTCAAAGACTTCGCATGCGCGGGCAAGCAGCGCGTCGTCGTCGGGTTCGGATGCCCGCAGGCCGGCGAGCAGCGATTCGATGCCCAGCGCTTCCGCGACCGGGAGTCCCCCAACATCCAGGCAATGCACGAGTTCGCCCAGACGTACCAGTGCAGGGGCGGAATCAAGTCCGAAACTTGCCAGCAGCGTCTCGAAGGTGACCTTGGTGCCTACGTGGCTGAAGGCCGCGCCGTCGAAATCGAAGCCGAGCCAGCCATTGCGGCAGTCGGCGGGACTCGCCAGCCAGACGATGCGAGCGCTTGGGTCGATGAACCGCCGGATCAGCCAGGCCGAAGCGAGTCGGTCCACCCATGGTCGCGCCCGCGTGGCCCAGGTCCGGCCCTGATAGTCGGCGCGGTCCAGCCGCGGAACATCCGCTTGCCGGGCGGTCGGCTCGTCGGGAGACATGCGGCGGGTGATCGCGTCGCGCAGGTCGTCCAGTAGGCTCAGGGTCTGCCGCTGCGCCTCACCGGGAAAGAAATCGATGCGCACCACCTGCTCGAAGCGGCGCACGAGCGGCTGGAGCTTGCGCGCGGCGGCAGCGCCATCCAGGGATGCCAAGCTCCGCCCGAGTTCCTTGATCTCCTCGGCGATGCCGGCGTACTCCTCGCCCCGGTCGAACAGGGCGCGCAGCGCGCCCTCCTGGGCTTCCTCACACCCCGAGAGTCGATAGACCTCGCCGCTGCCCCCGACTTCCACCGCCTGCGCCGCCACTTCGTCCAGCGCCGCCGCACTGTCGGCCGAGTCAGGCAGCAGGTAGACCCCATCGCGCAGCGTCGCGCAGCCCAGCGCCTTGACGGAGCGCCAGACGCGCATGCGGCCGGTCGATGCCTTGGTGGGCAGGCTGACGAATAGGGCAATAAAGCTCAAGCACGGGCTCCTTGGTCAGCAAGCAGTG
>DASTJE010000251.1:0-4358 GCA_035716845.1 Burkholderiaceae bacterium | reverse complement strand
TTCATCGGCGCCGGCACCGCGACCTTCTTCGACGTGCGCATCCCCGGCCTCAAGCTCACGGTCGTCGGCACCGACGGCCAGAGCGTCGAGCCGGTGGAGGTGGACGAGTTCCGCATCGGTCCCGGCGAGACCTACGACGTGATCGTGCGCCTGCCCGACGATCGCGCCTACACGATCTTCGCGCAGGCCATGGACCGCAGCGGCTACGCGCGCGGCACCTTGGCGCCGCGCGCCGGCATGGAGAGCGAAGTGCCGGCGCCGGACCCGCGGGTCTGGCTCGATCCGGTGGACATGATGGGCGCGATGATGGCGATGCCGGCGATGTCCGATATGCCGGGCATGTCCGGCGGCCACACCGGCCACGGCATGGTCGAGATGCCCGCCAAGGCGCGCCACGCGCGCACCGAATACGGCCCCGGCACCGACATGCGCGTGGACTACCCGCGCGCCAGTCTCGACGACCCCGGCGCAGGCCTGCGCAACAACGGCCGGCGGGTGCTGACCTACGCCGACCTGCGCACGCCCGGCGGTGCGCTCGATCACCGCGCGCCACAGCGCGAGCTGGAGCTGCACCTGACCGGCAACATGGAACGGTTCATGTGGTCGCTGGACGGCGTCAAGCTCAACGACGCCAAGCCGATCCACTTCCGTCACGGCGAGCGGCTGCGCATCGTGCTGGTCAACGACTCGACCATGGCGCACCCGATGCATCTGCACGGCATGTGGAGCGAGGTCGAATCGCCGCACGGCCGCTTCCAGGTGCGCAAGCACACCGTCTCGGTGCAGCCGGCGCAGCGCGTGAGCTTCGCGGTGACCGCCGACGCGCCGGGGCGCTGGGCCTTCCACTGCCACCTGCTCTATCACATGGCCGCGGGCATGTTCCGCGAGGTGGTGGTCGCATGAACACGTCAACCACGATTCGTCCGGCAGCCGTGCTGCTCGGCGCCCTGTTCCTGGCCGCCTCGCCGACCATGGCCGTGGAGCCCGAAGCCGCATCGCCTGCGCAAGAGCAGGAGCAGCACGAGCACGGCTCGATGCCGATGGGAGCCGGCATGGAAGAAGGGCATGACATGGAAGGCGATCAGCCACCGCGCGATGGCGCCGAGTCCATGAGCCTGGGCATGGGCGCCATGCAGGGCGGTCGCGCGCCGGCGGACGCACGCGATCCGAACGCCTGGGCCGACGGCTACGAGTACACCGGCATGCCCGGCTTCGAGCAGACCGACCAGATGGCGATCGGCCTGTTTCTGCTCGACGAGTTCGAGTTCGTCTCCGGCAACGAAGGCGACGGCGGCGCCTGGTCGCTGCAGGCCGCCTACGGCGGGGACACGCACAAGTTCTGGCTGCGCAGCCAGGGCCTGAAGGTCGGCGGGCAGCCGGTCGATCCCGAGACCAGCGCCGAAGCGCTGTGGTGGCGCGGATATGCGCCCTTCTGGGGGTCGGTGATGGGCGTGCGCCAGGACTTCGGCGCCGGGGCTCACACCTGGGCGGCTTTCGGCGTCGAGGGTCTGGCGCCGTACTGGTTCGAAATCCAGGCTACCGGCTATGTCGGCGACGACGGGCGTCTGGCCGCACGGTTCAAGGCATCCTACGACCTGCTGTTCACCAACCGCCTGATCCTGACGCCCAGCTTCGAGTCGAACGCCTACAGCCGGTCGGAACCCGAGCGTGGCCTGGGCAGCGGCGTCAGCAATGTCGAGTTCGGCCTGCGTCTGCGCTACGAGGTACGACGGAAGTTCGCTCCCTACATCGGCTATGTCTGGGAGCGATCGCTCGGTGATACGGCCGACTTCGCCCGCGCCGATGACGAGCCGGTCAACGAGCACCGCCTCGTCGCAGGCGTGCGCCTGTGGTGGTAGCGATGACCGTGAAGGAAACCGCTGGAATCTGGGACGACCGCAAGGCCGACGTGCATCACCTGGTCGTCACCCGTTCGATGACCCAACCCTTGTCACACCTCGATGGAGGGCGTTGAACCATGCAAGCAATCCTCGATCTGATCGGACGGCGCTGCTGCGCCGGCGCCGTGGAATTCGTCGCGCCGGACGGCCGCCGCTGGCGCCTGGGCGGCGGCAGTCCGGTCGCCGTGCGCGTGCGCGACGCGTCCGTGCTGTGGCGCATGCTGCGCAATCCGCGCTTGGCCTTTGCCGAGGCCTACATGGACGGCCACTGGGAGCCGCTGAACGGGAATCTGGCCGAGGTCCTGCGCGTGTGCGTCAGCAACCTCGACGGCCTCGCAGGGCCTGCAGCGGCCCGCTGGTACAACAAGCTGCGCGCGCAGCTCGGCGAGCTGAACACGCGCCGCCGCGCGCTGGCGAACGTGCACCATCACTACGACGTGGACTACGCGGTCTACCGGCGCTTCCTCGACCGCGACCTGCACTACTCCTGCGCCTACTTCCGCAGCCCGGACGACTCGCTGGAAGCGGCGCAGCAGGCCAAGTGCGCGCACATCGCCGCCAAGCTCGACCTCAAGCCGGGCGCGCGCGTGCTCGACATCGGCTGCGGCTGGGGCAGCCTGGCGATGTACTTGGCCGAGCGCCACGGCGTGCACTGCACCGGCATCACGCTGTCGCAGGAGCAGCTCAAGGTCGCGCAGCAGCGTGCTCGCGAACGCGGTCTGCAGGATCGCGTCGAGTTCCGCCTGCAGGACTACCGCGACACGACCGGCGCGTTCGACGCGATCGTCAGCGTCGGCATGTTCGAGCACGTCGGCCGCCCGCAGTACCCGCTGTTCTTCCGCCGCGTGCGCGAGCTGCTCAAGCCCGACGGCGTCGCCCTGCTGCACACGATCGGGCGCTACTCGGCCGGCGGCGGCTCGGATCCGTGGATCCGCAAGTACATTTTTCCCGGCGGCTACATTCCGGCGGCCTCCGAAGTCCTGGCGGCCGTCGAGGCGGCCGGCCTGATCGGCACGGACCTCGAGTACTGGCGCCTGCACTACGCGCTGACGCTCGAACACTGGAACGCCCGCTTCCAGGCGGCGCGCGCGGACATCGCGGGGCACATGGGCGAGCGCTTCTGCCGCATGTGGGAGTTCTACCTGCAGGCCTGCGCGGCCTGCTTCCGGCACGGCGATCTCGCGGTGTTCCAGTTGCAGCTCACGCAGACGCTCGACCGCCTGCCGGTCACCCGCGACTACCTCTACCCCATGGCCGCCACGGCCCGCTCCGCGGCGGCCCCACGACGCACCTCGCAACGGAGAGCCACCACATGAAGACCCGACGGACATCCCGGAAGACCCCGGACACGGCCATCACGGCCCCGCCGCAAGCCGGCGCCACGTGCTGCGGCGACATGCGCCAATCGATGATCGCCGAAGCGGCCTATTACCGCGCGGAGCGCCGCGGGTTCTGCGGAAACGCCGATGACCGGCTCAACGACTGGCTCGAAGCCGAAGCCCAGATCGCGCGGGCAACGGTAGTACAGCCGGAATCATCGAGTCCCGGCGACGACAGTCAGACACGCTGATTCGCATCCACCTCTCACACGGAGAGTAGCTTATGAATTCCGTCAAAGTCGCCATCAATGGCTACGGCGTCATCGGCAAGCGCGTCGCCGACGCCGTCAAGGCACAGGACGACATGGCGCTCGTCGGCGTCGCCGACGTCGTCGACGACTACCGCATCAAGACCGCCCCGTTGCTCGGCGTCCCGGTGTTCGCGGCGACTGCGGAAGCCGCCGACCGGATGCGTGCCGCCGGGATCGCGCCGGCGGGCGAGCTCGAGGCGATGCTCGCCCAGGCCGACGTGGTGGTCGACTGCACACCGAAGAAGGTCGCCGCCGGCAACAAGCAGCTGTACGACGCGCTGCGCATCAAGTCGATCTTCCAGGGCGGCGAATCACACACGCTCACCGGCCATTCCTTCGTCGCCCAGGCCAACTACGCGACCGCGCTCGGCCGCGACAGCACGCGCGTGGTGTCGTGCAACACGACCTCGATCCTGCGCACGCTGGGCGCGCTCAAGCAGGCGCAGCTGCTCAAGCGCGCGCGCGGCACGCTGATCCGGCGCGCCTCGGACCCGTGGGAAGCGCACCAGGACGGCATCATGAACACCGTGGTTCCGGAGAAGTCGATCCCGAGCCACCAGGGCCCGGACGCGCGCACGGTCGATCCCGATCTGGACGTCGTCACGATCGCCGTGAAGGCCGCGCACAACTCCAGCCATCTGCACACCTGGTGGGTGGAGCTCGCGCGCGAGGCCACGCGCGAGGAGGTGCTGGCCGCGTTCCGCGCCGCGCCGCGCATCGCCTTCGTGCGCACGCACGATGGCCTGAGCGCACTCAACAGCACCGTGGAGCTGATGGCCGATCTCGGCCGGCGCCGCGGCGACATGTGGGAAGTCGCGCTGTGGGAA
>DASTJE010000250.1:0-61520 GCA_035716845.1 Burkholderiaceae bacterium | reverse complement strand
CAACTGCACCAGGCCGGCGTGCTGGACGCCCAGAAGGCCATCGTGCTCGGCCAGTTCACGGCCTGGAAACCGGCGCCGCTGGACCGCGGGTACACCCTTCGCAGCGTGGTGGCGCACCTGCGCAGCGTGACGCGCACGCCGATCCTCACCGGCCTGCCATTTGGTCACGTGTCGACGATCGTGTGTCTGCCTGTTGGTGCTCGGGCCACAGTGGTCGTGCAAGGTCGCGAGGCGTTCATCGGCTGGTGACCTCGCGATGTGTGGGTCAAGGGCCGTTGGCGCTGTGTTGCGTTGAGCCAACGTTACCGCCTCCCCGGGGTGAAGTAGTTTCCCGTCTGTGGCGCATCACCTACACGGTGATGCATAGGTCGTAGATTGGGCGCCTAGCCTGCAAATGCAGTATTGGCGCGGGTTTTCGACGGTCTGCACGCACGATCAGGGTGAACGGCCACGCGGAGCAACCGGGCTTCCCGTGCCTGTCGGGGCTTTCCCGAGACGGCGGCCGGCATCTGCCCCGTGACAATCCCTTTACAAGCAGCAACGAGCCGTCGCGTGGGCCCACAAGGCATCGCGGGGTTCGCTGTTGCGAGGTTTACCGATCAACCATCATTGGAGTGACGATATGAGGAAGCGGGTATTCGGCTGGCGTCCGACCGCTGTCGCGCTGGCAGCAGGGTTCTGCCTGATCAGCACGGCGGTTCAGGCGCAACAAACGACGGGCTCGATCAATGGACGTGGCGCAAAGGGCGACACGGTGCAGGTCGAGAACAAGTCCATCAACGTTGCCCGCCAAGTGTCGGTGGGCGACGACGGCACGTGGAACCTGTCGCAACTGCCTCCCGGCACGTATCAAGTGACGCTCACGCGCGCCAGCGGCGCCAAGGAAACGATCCAGGTGTTGGTGAGCGCGGGTCAGGGTAGCAATGCGGTTTTCGGCGGAACCCAGACTATCGTGGTGACCGGCGCACTGCGAACGCTCGATGTGCAGTCCGTCGCCCCCGCGTTCAGCCTGTCCAAGGCCGAGATCGACCGCATTCCCGTGGCGCAGAACGTCACGGCCATTACGCTGCTGGCCCCGGGGACCCTGCAAGGTGACGGTCGCATCGGCGGCACGGCCGTGCGCGCTGGCAACCTGGCCTCGATCAGCGGCGCTTCGGTGGCCGAGAATGCCTACTACATCAACGGCTTCAACGTCACCAACATCACCAAGGGCTTGGCCTTCAACGAGGTGCCCTCGGGTGCGGTTGCGGAGTTCCAGGTGCTTAACGGCGGCTACGGCGCCGAGTACGGCCGTTCGCTGGGCGGTGTGATCAGCGTCAACACCAAGCGTGGCACCGACGAGTGGAAGGGCGGCGTTTCGCTCAGCTACGAGCCCAAGGCCCTGCGCGCGAGTTCTGTCTACGCGGAACAGTCTGTAAAAACCGGAAAGTACAACCTGATCGACCGGCCGGGCGACCGTGAGAAGATCGAAGCCACAGGGTACGTGGGTGGTCCGATCCTGAAGGACCAGTTGTACGTGTTCGGCCTGGTGCAGGGCACCAACCTGCGCGAGAACGCCTACGGCGAGTTCACGCAGCAGAGCTTCAAGGCCGACCCGACGCAGTATCTGTTCAAGTTCGACTGGAACATCAACAAGAGCAACCTGCTTGAGTTCACGACGTTCAGCGACCGGACAACCGAGAACGTCGAGAACTACCAGGCGGTTACCCCCTACGGAACGGTGCGTGGCGCCTCGATCGGGCCAGACAAGTACACCACCGGGGGCACCAATAACATCCTCAAGTGGACCGGCTTCATCACCGACGACCTGACCCTGTCTGCGCTGTACGGCATCGGCAAGTACTCGCGCAACACCGAGGTGTCGGCGTCGATCTGCCCGGCGGTCTACGACGGCCGCCCGCCGCGTACGACGCTGGAGTACAAGGGTTGCTGGTCCGAGGCCAACCTAACGGTCGATGACCCCAAGGCGAACGACGAGCGCAAGGCGTTCCGCTTTGACCTCGAGTACAAGCTCGGCAAGCACTTGGTTAAGGCCGGCCTCGACACCGAAAAGTACACCACGGTCGACGGCACGCAGTACTCCGGGGGCAAATACTACCGGCTGTTCACGTTGAGAGACGGTGGGGTGATTTCGGGTACTGGGTACACCAACACCACGGGTGGGCCGATCGACTATGTGCGCGTGCGCACGCTCAAGAACGGTGGCACGTTTGACACAAAGAACTCGGCCTGGTATGTCCAGGATGAGTACCAGTTGAACAAGGACGTGGTGCTCAACTTCGGCATCCGCAACGAGCAGTTCGAGAACCTGAACGACAAGGGTGAGACCTTTATCAAGGTCAAGAACACCTGGGCACCGCGTGCTGGCTTCGCGTGGGATTTGGGCGGCAGGGGCGAGACCAAGATCTATGGTAACGCGGGCCGCTACTACATCCCGGTGTACGCCAACACAAACGTTCGCCTCTCGGGCTCGGAGACCTTCTACACCGACTACTTCCGTTTCGACGGCACATTCGCCACCGACGGCACCTCGGTACCTGGACTGGGTGCGCAACTCGGCAATCGCGTGACGACCAGCGATGGCGTGGCGCCGGACCCGCGCACCGTAGTCGACAACAACCTCAAGCCGCTGTTCCAGGACGAGTTCATCCTCGGCTTCCAGCAGGCGTTGGGCAATCGGTGGAACGTGGGCGTCAAGTGGACGAACCGCAAGCTGAAGAACGCGATGGATGACATTTGCGAGGGCAGACTGTCCGAGCAATGGGCCCTGTCTGCGGGCTACACGGCGGACCAGGCTGCCGAAATCGGTGCGGCCATTGACCATTGCTTCTTGTACAACCCGGGCAAGGACCTGAGCGCAAACGTTGATCTGGACGGCACTGGCACGTTGACCAAGGTCGTGATCCCGGCATCGGCGCTCATGATGCCTAAGCCCAAGCGTAAGTACGACTCGCTGGAGTTCATGGCTGAGCGCCAGTGGGACGGCAAGTGGAGTGCGCAGGCCTCGTTGGTCATCGCGTGGAGCCGCGGCAACACCGAAGGCTACGTGAAGTCGGACAACGGGCAGGACGATTCCGGCATCACGCAGGACTTCGACCACCCCGGTCTGATGGTGGGCTCCGAAGGCTGGTTGCCGAACGACCGCCGCTACGCGTTCAAGGCCAATGGTGCGTACGCCCTCAACGACGAATGGCGTATCAGTGCCAGTTTCGTAGCCTCGAGTGGCCGTCCGAAGAACTGCTTCGGCAACTATCCGACTCCGGGTGGAGGCTTCTTCCCGGATGGTGTGCCGTTCACCGGGACGATCGACGACGATTCGCCGAAGTATGGTGCCTCCTCGTTCTACTGCTACAACAAGCTCAATCCGCGCGGATCGCTTGGCCGTCTGGGATGGACCCGTGACCTGAGCTTGCAAGTGCAGTACACGCCCTCGTATGTGAAGGGCCTGTCTGTCAAGCTCGACGTGTTCAACGTGTTCAACGAGCGCGGCGTGCGCGCGATCGACGAGATCGGCGAACTCGACTCCGTCGGCAGCGTGAGCCCGACCTACGGCCGCCCGCTGCTAAGCAGCCTGCAGCGTGCGCGCTCGGGCAAGATCACGGTGAACTACGAGTTCTGACCGGTCGTCGGTGGTAAGCAAGTCAGCCCGCCCGGCTCGCCGGGCGGGCTTTTTCATTGCCGCCGCAGACAGGAGTCTGGATCGGCGCGGCGCCGAATCACTTCGGCGCCATCCGGATCGCCCCATCCAACCGGATCACCTCGCCGTTGAGCATGTCGTTCTCGACGATGTGCTTGACCAGCTTCGCGTAGTCCTCGGGCGTGCCCAGGCGCGACGGGAAGGGCACGCTGGCGGCCAGCGCGTCCTGTACCTCCTTGGGCATCCCGAACAGCATCGGCGTGCCGAAGATGCCCGGGGCGATGGTCATGTTGCGGATGCCGTTGCGCGCCAGGTCGCGCGCGATCGGAAGTGTCATGCCCACGATCCCGCCCTTGCTGGCCGCATACGCGACCTGGCCGATCTGGCCGTCGAAAGCGGCCACGCTGGCGGTGGAGACCAGCACGCCGCGCTCGCCGCTGGCTTCGGGCTCGTTCCTGCACATCGCGGCCGCCGCGAGCCGGATCATGTTGAAGCTGCCGATCAGGTTGACGCCGATGACCTTGGCGAACAGCGCGAGCGGATGCGCGCCGTCCTTGCCGACGGTCTTGGCGGCCGGGGCGATGCCGGCGCAGTTGACCACGCCCATCAGCTTGCCCATCGACGTCGCCTGCGCGACCACCGCCTCGCCGTCCGCTTCCTGCGTCACGTCGCAGCGCACGAACACGCCGCCGATCTCGCGGGCCAGCGCCTCGCCCTTGTCGGCCTGCACGTCGGCTACCACGACCTTGCCGCCTTCACGCGCGAACATGCGCGACGTGCCTTCGCCCAAGCCGGACGCGCCGCCCGTGACGATGAACACTTTCCCTGCGATCTGCATGACGTTTCTCCGGAGAAATTGACGTTGACGTAAACGTCAATTCTGGCGCAAAAAAAGACGCGGCCCGCGGCCGCGTCAGGCAGTGCGCGTGGGCTCAGCCCTCCAAGGCGGCCAGGGCTCGCGCCGTGATCGCGTCGACGCTGCCCGTGCCGTCGATCCTGCGGTAGCGTGGTGCCATCGCGTCTCCGCCGGCCGCCCACGCGGAGTAGTAGTCCACCAGCGGGCGCGTCTGACTGTGGTAGACCTGCAGACGCTTGCGCACGGTCTCTTCCTTGTCGTCGTCACGCTGGATCAGCGGCTCGCCCGTCACGTCGTCCCGGCCGGGCACCCTGGGCGGATTGAACTTGACGTGGTAGCTGCGGCCGGACGCGATGTGGAAGAGTCGTCCGCTCATGCGGTCGATGATCGCGCCATCGGGCACGTCGATCTCCAGCACCACGTCGAGCTTGACGCCCGCGGCCTTCATCGCCTCGGCCTGCGCGATCGTGCGCGGAAAGCCGTCGAAGAGGAATCCGTTGGCGCAATCCGGCTGTGCGATGCGCTCCTTGACGAGTCCGATGATGATGTCGTCGCTGACCAAGGCACCAGAGTCCATCACCTTCTTGGCGGCCAGCCCGAGCGGCGTGCCAGCCTTGACGGCAGCGCGCAGCATGTCGCCGGTGGACACCTGCGGGATGCCGTACTTCTGGCAGATGAACGAGGCCTGCGTGCCCTTGCCGGCGCCGGGCGCCCCCAACAGGATCAGTCTCATCGTGTCCCTCGGATGGATGGTGTTTCGGGCATTATCGCCCGCACCCTTACGCGAGGATTCCGGGTTGTCCTCAGGCGTCGCGCAGGCCGGGATCGTCGGCGAACAAGGCTCGAACGCGTGCCAGGTCGGCGGGCGTGTCGACGCCGGGCCCCGGCGCGCTGGCCGCCACGTGAACCGCAATGCGCTCGCCGTGCCACAGCGCGCGCAGCTGTTCGAGCGCCTCGGTTCCTTCGAGCGGCGCCGGCTCCAGGCGCGGGAAGCGGCGCAGGAAGTCCGCACGGTAGCCATACAGCCCGATGTGGCGCAGCGGAGCCGGGGACGGCAGGACACGCAGGCCCTCGGCATTTCCGTCGCGCTGCCAGGGGATCGGGGCTCGGCTGAAGTAGAGCGCACGACCCGCCGCATCGAGCACGACCTTCACCACATTCGGGTTTGCGTAGTCGGCCAGCGAATCGATGGCATGGGCCGCCGTGCTCATCGCGCAGTCGGATCGCTGGTCGAGCAGCCCGGCGCAGGCGTCGATGAGTGCCGGGTCGATCAGCGGCTCGTCGCCCTGGACATTGACCACGATCTCCGTGGCATCGAGCGCGAGCAGGTCGCACGCCTCGGCCAGCCGGTCGCTGCCGCTCGGGTGATCGGCGCGCGTGAGCAGTGCGCGCACGCCGTGCCGCTCGCAAGCGTCGACGATTGCCGACGCATCGGTGGCGACCACGATCTGGCGCGCCCGCGAGCGCGCCGCTCGCTGCGCGACGCGCACCACCATCGGCACGCCGGCGATGTCGGCCAGCGGTTTGTCGGGCAGGCGCGTCGAGGCCAGTCGAGCCGGCACGATGACCGTGAAGCTCATCAGCGTGTCTCGTCGGGCTCGTAGGCCTGGGCCTCGGCCTCCGTCATGCACGGGATGCCGTCACGGATCGGAAACGCAAGGCGGTCCGCATGGCACGCGAGCGCGCGCGGTTGCTGTGCCTCGTCGCGCAGCATTTGCAGCTTGCCCTTGCACAAGGGGCAGACCAGGAGGTCGATCAGTCGATGGTCGAGGGCAGTCATGGCACGCAGGGGTGAGAGGGAGGGGCAGGGAGCGCACGGCGCAGCGCCGCGAACAGACCTGCATCGGGCTGGAAGTCTAGCGGCGCCACCCACACGCGGGTCTCGCCGCCGATGCGCTGCGGCGCCAGCTTGACGGCGTCCTTCTCGGTCACGATCACGTCGGGCGTGTCCGGGCGCCAGGGCAGGGTGCGGAATGCGTGGTGGTCCGGCAGGGGATGCTCGACGACGACCAGGCCCTCGGCGCGCAGCATCTCGAAGAAGCGGCCCGGGTGGGCGATGCCCGCCACCGCCACGACCGGACGGCGGCCCAGCGCGGCCAGCGCCGCGGGGTCGGCGGGCTCGCCGCGCCACCAGGCGTCCAGCGCCACGACACCACCGAGACGCCGATGCGCCAGCCAGCCGCGCAACGGTGTCGAGGGTGCAAGGGCGTTGTAGAGCACGAGCGCGTCGGCCTGCGCATGCGTCGGCAGGCGTTCGCGCAGCGGACCGGCGGGCAGCAACGCGCCGTTGCCGACGCCGCGTTCGTCGAACACGATCACCTCGGCATCGCGCGCCAGGCGGTGGTGCTGGAGGCCGTCGTCGCTGACGATCAGGTCGACGTCCGGATGGGCCTGGCGCAGCGCCGCAGCGGCGGCGACGCGGTCGCGACCCACCACCACCGGCGCACGCGTGCGCAGGTGGATCAGCAGCGGCTCATCGCCCACGTCGTCGGGAGCACTGTCGGCGCGCACCTCGCGCACGCGCCGCGGTTCGCGGCGTCCGTGGCCGCGCGAGACGACGCCGGGCGACCACCCCAGCGCGCGCAAGCTGCGCACCACCGCAATCACCGTCGGCGTCTTGCCGGCTCCGCCGACCACCAGGTTGCCGATCACCACCACGGGCAGTCCGGGATGCCTGGGGCGCGTGCGCTTGCGGTCCAGCCACGACAAGGCGCCGTAGGCGCACGCCAACGGCTGCAAGGCGAAGGAAGCGGCGGTGCGTCGCGGCGCCCACCACAGGGCGGATAGCCAGCGCTCCAGCAGTTCGCGCACGACGCAGGGTCGCTCAGCGCGCCGCGGCCTCGCCCGAGGTCTGCGCCGCGAAGGTCAGGCGGGGCAGCCCGGCACGACGTGCGGCGTCGAGCACGTTGACCACCGACTGGTGCGCGGCAGTGGCATCGGCCGACACGATGACGACGGGATCCTTCTGCTGGCTTGCGGCGGCGCGCAGCGCGCCGGCCAGCGTCTCGACACTCTTGCCCTCGACGGCCGAGCGGTTCACCGCGTATCGGCCGTCGCGCGACACCGCGACCACGATCTCGGCAGGACGGTCGCGCAGCTTGTCGGCATTGGCGCTCGGCAGGTCCACCTGCAGCTCGGTGAACTTGGAGTAGGTCGTCGACAGCATCAGGAAGATGAGGATCACCAGCAGCACGTCGATGAACGGGATCAGGTTGATCTCCGGTGCCTCGCCGCGGGGCTTGCGGAAGTTCATGCCGATCCCGTCGACGACGACTTGCGCACCGCGAAGCGCATCAGGTGCGGCACCAGGCGCTCGGCGGCCTGTTCCATCTCGACGGTGAACTCGTCGACGCGGCCGCGGAAGTAGCGGTAGAACATGAGGGCCGGTATCGCGATCATCAGGCCGAATGCCGTGTTGTAGAGCGCGATCGAGATGCCGTGCGCCAGTTGCGCGGGATTGTTTGCGCCGGTAGGCGACTGCGATCCGAAGATCTCGATCATGCCCACGACGGTGCCCAGCAGTCCGAGCAGGGGCGACGCCGTGGCGATCGTGCCCAACGTGTTGAGGTAACGCTCGAGGCGGTGCACGGTCGCGCGGCCGGCGTTCTCGAACTGAAGGCGCAGCGCGGTTTCACTGATGCGCGGTTCGCTCACGACGCTGCGCAGCCCCACGGCCAGCACTTCACCGAGCGCCGAGTTGTTGCTCAGCTTGGTGATCACGTCACCCGTCGGCAGGCTGGTGCGCGTCAGCGCCAGCACGTCGTCGATGAGCTTGTCGGGCGCGATGCGCGAGCGGCGCAAGGTGATGCTGCGCTCGATCACCAGTGCGAGGCCGACGATCGAGCAGGCGATCAAGGGCCAGATGGGCCAACCAGCGGCTTGTATGATGGAAAACAAGGCTCTCCCTCGGCGGATTTCGGCCTCATCCGGCGCCGCGTGCAGCGACGGCAGGCGCGGGGATTATGGGCCCAGCTTTCGCGTCCGGCGGCGCGCGATTCGAGGCGGGCTCGAGGGCGCGCCGAACAATCCACGGTTGCTGTGGACAACATTGTGTGTAAGCCGCGGTCGTGCGCTTCGAGGCCGCATAAATACTGCACCTGCAACACTTTGCTCAATCTTTAAGCGTCAAAAATCCTTTTGGAATCAATCACTTGCAAGAATTTGACAGGGCCGTGAAGGGTAAATGGCGCGCCGGTGCCAGCATTCATGCGGGTGTGGAGTTCTCGACCCGCGCCAATCCTGGGTTTGCGCATGGCTGAGTTCGCGACGAGTGGCCCGCTGCAGCGGTCTTGGAACGTCGCGGCGCTCCTGCTGGCGGTGTCCGATGCCCTGGCGGTGCGCTTCGGCGCGCTGTCCGTCCAGGGCGAACTGAGCGGGTTTGCGCGGGCCGCCAGCGGGCACTGCTACTTCAACCTCAAGGACGCCGATGGCGCGGCGGCCAGCCTGCGTTGCGCGATGTTCCGGCGCGCCGCCTCGATGCTGGAATTCGCGCCGGCCGATGGCGCGCGCGTCGAGGTACGCGGCCGCCTGGCGCTGTACGAACCGCGCGGCGAGCTGCAGTTCGTCGTCGAGTCGATGCGCGCCCTGGGGGCCGGCTCGCTGTACGAGCAGTTCCTGCGCCTGAAGGCGCGCCTCGAGGCGCAGGGGTTGTTCGATGCCGGGCGCAAGCGCGCGCTGCCCGCGTGGCCTCGCGCGGTGGGGGTGGTGTCATCGACGGCAGGTGCCGCGCTGCACGACATCGTCACCACGCTCGCCCGCCGCGCACCGCAGGTGGCGGTGGTCGTCTATCCGAGTCTCGTGCAGGGCCCCGAGGCGCCCGCGGCGCTGGTGCGCGCCATCGAGCTGGCGGGCCAGCGTGCCGAGGTCGACGTGCTGATCGTCGCGCGCGGCGGCGGCTCGATCGAAGACCTCTGGGCATTCAACGACGAGGCCGTGGTGAGGGCGGTGGCCGCCTGCCCCATCCCGACCCTCAGTGGCGTGGGCCACGAGACCGACGTGACCCTGACCGACTTTGCCGCCGACCGCCGCGCCGCCACGCCCACCGCGGCGGCCGAGATGGCCGCGCCCGCGCGTGACGTCGCGCTCGAGCAGTTGGCGGCGCTGGCCGAGCGCCTGCGCTCGCGAGTGCACCGCCGGCTCGACGGCGAGGCGCAACGCCTCGACCAGCGTGCCCTGCAGCTCTCGCGGCCGGCACAGGCGCTGGCGCGCGCTGCGCGCCAGCTCGACGCGCTGCAGGCGCGCGGGCAGCGCGCGCTGGCACAGGCGCTCGAGCGCACCCGAGCGCGACCGCCGCTGCTCGCGCATCGGCTGCAGGCGGCGCTGCGGGCCGACCTGGCACGGCGGCTAGAACGCTGCGCCGCGTGGGGCGGGCGCCTGTCCGGGCTCGACCCGCACCGGGTGCTCGCGCGCGGCTACGCATGGGTCACAGACGCTGCCGCACGCCCGGTCACGTCGGCAGCCGCGGTGCAGCCGGGCCAGCCGCTGGTGGCGGTATGGCACGACGGGGCGGTGCACATGCACGCCGACGCTCCGGCGCGCAAGCCGGCTTGACCCTCGCGCCGACGCGCGGTGCCGCGCCTGCCTACAATCCTCGTTTCCTCAGGACATTGCACAGGAACAGGCCATGGAACACACGCTGCCCCCCCTGCCGTACGCGATCGACGCCCTTGCCCCGCACTACAGCAAGGAGACGCTCGAGTTCCACCACGGCAAGCACCACAACGCCTACGTGGTCAACCTCAACAACCTGCAGAAGGGCACCGAGTTCGAGTCGATGACGCTCGAGGAGATCGTCAGGAAGGCTTCCGGCGGCATCTACAACAACGCGGCGCAGATCTGGAACCACACCTTCTTCTGGAACTGCATGAAGCCCAATGGCGGCGGCGAGCCCGGCGGCGCGCTGGGCGCGGCGATCAGTGCCAAGTGGGGCAGCTACGCCGCCTTCCGCGAGGCCTTCGTCAAGAGCGCCGTAGGCAATTTCGGGTCCGGCTGGACCTGGCTCGTGAAGAAGGCCGACGGCAGCGTGGACATCGTCAACACCGGGGCCGCCGGCACGCCGCTGACGAGCGCCGACCGCGCGCTGCTGACGGTCGACGTGTGGGAGCACGCCTACTACATCGACTATCGCAACCTGCGGCAGAAGTTCGTCGAGACCTTCCTCGACAAGCTCGTCGACTGGGAATTCGCGGCGAAGAACTTCGCCTGACCGACAGCGCTGCACCACAACGCGAAGGGCCCCGCAGGGCCCTTCGTCCGTTCAGCACCGTCGATCTCGCTCAGGGCGTGCCCCAAGGCGCGCCCGAGAGCTTGAATCCAGGCTTGATCCCGCGCTTGGCGAACCAGCCCTGGTGCATTTCGAGCGCGTAGCGCACCGGCCTCTCGGCGCAGTGGCTGTCCAGCGTCAGCGGCTGCATGTCTCGGATGTTGACGATCGTGCCGTCGTCGGCGATGAACGCGATCGACAGCGGCAGCAACGTGTTCCTCATGTAGAAGCAATGCACGGCCGGTGCGTCGTACACGAAGAGCATGCCCTCGTGCTGCGGCATCTCGCGCCGGTACATCAGGCCGGTGTAGACATTGAAACCGGTGGCCACCTGGGCCTGGATGCCGAACGTGCCGGCGCGCAGTGCCACGCGCGGCAGGTTGAGCAGCGGCTGGCCTTCCGCCTGGGCGGCCGAGGGCAGCGGATGGGCGAGCGCCACGAGAACGGCGCATGCGGTCAGGAGGTGGGCGAAAAGTCGGCGCATTCGGGTCATCGTGGCAGGCAGCTTTGCGGCATTATCGGGGCCTGCCTGCAACGCCCCCGGCCATGAATCCGTTGTCCACCTGCGACCTCTGCGACGCTCATCGCGACGATGCCAGCGGGGCCTTTCGCGTGCTGCCCCCGCCTTGGGCCGCCTTCGGGGCGGTGGCGCGCTTCCAGGGTCCGGTCAGCACCGTGCAGTGCTTCGAGGACAACAGCGCCGTGCGCGCTGCGCTGGAGACGCCGGGCGAGGGGCGCGTGCTGGTCATCGCCGGCGGCGGTTCGCTGCGCACGGCACTGGTCGGTGGCAACCTGGCAGCGTTGGCATCCCGGCACGGCTGGGCCGGGATGGTGGTGGACGGCTGCGTGCGCGACCGCGCCGAACTCGACGCTTGCGACATCGGCATCCGTGCGGCGATGTTGTGCCCGATGCCGCCTGGCAAGCATGGCCAGGGCCGACGTGACGTGCCGGTGCCGGTGCGCGGCGTCTGGGTGCGGCCTGGCGAGTTCCTGGTGGCCGACGCCGACGGGGTCGTCGTGCTGAGCCGGTGGCCGTGACCCGGACTCGCCGCCAGGCACCGGGCGGCGCGCCGGACGCCGACCTGGAAGCCATCGCGGAGCATTGCCGCAAGCGGGTCGGGCGCAGCGCGCTGCTGGCGGCCGGCGTGGCGATGGTGCCGCTGCCCGGTATCGACTGGCTCACCGACATCGGCGTGCTGGTGCGCCTGCTGCCCGAAATCAATCACGCGTTCGGGTTGTCGCCGGAACAGATCGAACGGCTCGCCCCGCACCGGCGCGTCGTGGCCTACAAGGCCATCAGCGCGGGCGGTGGTCTGCTCGTCGGTCGACTCGTCACGCGCGGCCTGGTGCTGCAGATGCTGCGCCTGGTGGGTGTACGGCTGACGGCCCAGCAGGCCGCCAAGTTCGTGCCGGTGGCGGGGCAGGCGGTCTCGGCGATGCTGACCTACGGGGCGCTGCGGCTCGTGTGCGAACTGCATATCCGTCAATGCATCGCGGTGCGCCGCGAGCTGGCCCTGGCCGCCCCGGAGCCGGCGACGGCCAAAACGTAGAATGACGGCGTCGTCGGGGCGTAGCGCAGCCAGGTAGCGCGTCTGCTTTGGGAGCAGTAGGTCGCACGTTCGAATCGTGTCGCCCCGACCATCGGCCTGTCGCGGCTCCCCGTCGTCGGCGCTTTGACTGCCCGTAGCTCAACTGGATAGAGCAGCTGCCTTCTAAGCAGCAGGTCGGGGGTTCGAGTCCCTCCGGGCAGGCCATCCGCGTCGCCGGTCTTTCCTGCTGGCTACACTGTCCGGCCTCGCTGCTGAGGTGCCGTGTGATGCCCATGCCGATCGCCAGACTCGTCTCGCTGCTGTTTCTCGTGTTGGGTTCGATGGGGGGACCGGCCGCGGCGGCCGTGGCGCCGCCCGCGGCGATCGACGTGGCCGGCGTGCCGGCGCGCGATCCCGCGCCGAACGATGCGTCCAGTTATCGCCGTTTCGTCCTGCCCAACGGCATGCAGGTGCTGCTGTTGTCCGACCCCAAGCTCAATGTCGCCTCGGCGGCGGTGGTGGTGGGCGTGGGCAGCCTGAGCGATCCGCCGGAGCGTCCGGGCCTCGCGCATTACCTCGAGCACATGCTCTTCCTGGGCACCGAGAAATATCCTGCGGTGGAAGAGTTCGGCGAGTACCTGCAGCGCAACGGGGGCTACAACAACGCCTACACCGCGCGCGACCGCACCAACTACCACCTCGAAATCCGACCGGAAGCCTTCGAGGGGGCGCTTGACCGCTTTGCGCAGTTCTTCATCGCGCCCAAGTTCACGCCGCAGTACAACGAGCGCGAAGTCAATGCCGTCAATTCGGAGTTCCAGAAGAACCTGGAGGACGACAACTGGCGCGAGTTCGCGCTGCGCAACTCGGTGTACCGCGAGGGGCATCCGGCGCGATCGTTCAACATCGGCAGCACCGCCACGCTCAAGGGCACGACGCGCGAGGAGTTGCTGGCGTTCCATCAGCGCTACTACAGCGCCAACCGCATGAGCCTGGTGCTGGCGGCGCCCGCCGGCCTCGACCAGCTCGAGACCTGGGCCCGCGGCTACTTCGGTGCGGTGCCCAACCTGCAACGTCCGGAGCTGCGCTATGCGCCGGACTACCTGCCGCCCAAGGCGGCGCTGCGGCTGCTGCGCATGGAGCCGATCAAGGACCTCCGGCGCATCACGCTGAGCTTCCCGTTGCCCGACCTGCGGGACGCCGCCGGCAGCAAGCCCGCCGAACTGGTGGGCTTCGTGCTGGGCAACGAGGGTCCGGGCAGCCTGTTGGCGGCACTGAAGGCCGAGGGCCTGGCCACCGGGCTGAGCGCGGGTGCCGATGCGGACACGCCCGACTACGGCTCGTTCGACATCGCCATCAACCTGACACCCCAGGGCCTGGCGCAGACGTCGCGCGTGCTCGGGATGGCCTTCGCGGCCATCGACCTGTTGCGTCGAGAGGGCGTGCCGCGCCACCTGTTCGAAGAGCGCCGAGCGATGGCCCGGCTCGACGAGCGCTACCGCGACAAGGGCGAGGGCGCCAGCCTGGCCCTGTCGCTGGGCAACCTGGTGATGGACTATCCGCTGGCCGTGGCCGAGCGCGTGCCGTTCCTTTGGCAGCGCGAGGATCCGGCCGCGGTGCGCAAGGTGCTCGACCGGCTGCGTCCGGACAACCTGCTGGTCACGCTGGTGGCCAAGGGCGTCCCGGTGGACAGGACCGAGCGCTGGTTCGGCACCCGCTACAGCTACGTCGAGGACAGCGGTCCCGCCTGGCAGGCGCTCCAGAACCCGCCGCGTGTGGCGGCGCTCAAGCTGCCCGCGCCCAATCGCTTCGTCCCTGAGCGCACCGCGCTGCTTCCGCTCGCGCCCGCCAAGCTGATCGACGACCCTGCGCTGGCCTTGTATCACCTGCAGGACACCGAGTTCCAGCGCCCGATGCAGGCCCACCTGCTGCGCTTGCGCCTGCCGCGCGACGTGGCGTCCCTGCGCACGGCCACCTTGCTGCGCTTCTACGAGGCCTGTGTCAAGGAGTCCCTCGACGAGACGCTGTATGCCGGCACCGAAGCGGGCCTGCGCGTCGCTCTCGAAGCCTCGCTCGACGGAGTGCGCGTCGCCGTCGACGGCTACGACGTCTCCGTGGCGCGCATGCTCGACGCGCTGCTGCCCGGCCTGGCGGAGTGTCGGATCACCCCGGAGCGGTTCGCGGCCTTGCAGGACCGGCTGGTGCGCGAGCTGTCGGCCTTCGAGCGCGCCGATGCCTACCTGACGCTGACCGAGTCGCGTCGACGCGCCGTTCGCGAGTTCTATTACCGGCCCGACGAGATGTTGCCGCTGGCGCGCACGGTGACGCTGGCGCAGGTGCGAAGCTTTGCGCGCACCTTGTTCGCGCGCGGCAAGCTCGAGATGCTCAGCCACGGCAATCTGGGGCCCGACGACGCGGTGGCCGTGGCGCGCAAGGCGGCTCGCATCCTGCGCACGGCCGCCGTGCCCGAGGCGCAACTGCTGCGACGACGCCTGCTCGCGATGGCGCCGGGCAAGAGCCTGCTGACGAGCGAGACGCTCAAGGTCAACAACTCGGCCTACCGTCGGGAACTGGTCCTGGGCGGCGACACGCCCGAACTGCGTGCCGCGACGCTGGCCCTGGCCTCGTTCATCGGTCCGCTGGTCTACAACGAACTGCGCACCCAGCAGCAGCTGGGCTACATCGTGTTCGGCGGCGCCGGCAACGAGGGGCGCAGTCACTTCGCCTATTTCATCGTCCAGTCGGGCGACTACCCGGCCGACGAGGTGGCCGCGCGCGCGGATGCGGTGATCGCCAAGTTGCCGGAGCAGCTCGCGTCCTTGCCCGCCGAGGCCTGGCAGACCATCGTCGGCGGAGTGCGGTCGAAGCTGCTCGAGAAGGACAAGTCGATCGGCGAGCGTGCCGGGCGATTGTTCGAACTGACGTTCGAGCACGATGCCGACTGGGCGCGCCGTGACGCAACACTGGCCGCGCTCGAGCGCCTGACCCCGCAGCGTGCGGCCGCGGTACTGGCCGACGCCATGGCGCCCGCCACGGGGCGCTCGCGCACGTTCCTCGGCTTCTCGCGCGACCACCAGCCCAAGCGGGCACCCGCGGTGACGTTCACCGACGCGGCGGCCTGGAAGGTACGCCAGCGCTACGAGTGATCGCCTTGTCGCTGGGGTCCGGGCGTCGGGTGGTCGCGCGCGCATGAGGCATGATGCGGGTGCAACCCACTCCGCATCGATGAAAGACCTGTTCCGGCGCTGGCTTCGCGGCCGCGATCGCGCGATGGACGACGATGTCGACGCGGCGCGAGCCTGGGCCGAGGGGCAGGGCTGGCGTTTCGCGCGCGCACGTTCGGCCGCCGGATTCGCCATCGAGACCGGCGCCCTGCGCGTGGAGTGGGGGCCGCCGCAGCGCAGCTACATCGAGCCGATGGAACTGCGTGTGCGTGCCGAGCTCGGCGGGCTGGGCGATCTGCAGTTGATGGTCCTGTCGCGTGCGCTCGCCAAGGTGCTCGAGGCGGAAGTCTTCGAGCAGGCGACGGAGGACAACCGGACCCGCGTCGACGACCGGACGCCGGAGGAGATGCGCTGGCTCGTGCTGTATCCCAAGCTGCCGCGCGCGGACCTCGGTCCCCTTGCCGATCACTACACCGCGCTGTCGAACCACCGTCACGCCGGCGCGGCCTGGCTGGACGCCGCCTTCCGCGAACGGCTGCTGGCGCTCGCGCCACGGCTTGCACCGGGGCGTCCCGCGGTCATCGCGGTTCATCGCGGGCGCCTCGTGCTGCGGCTGGCGGTCGAGCGGCCCGGCGTACCCGAACTGGAATTGGCCACGGCCCTTGCCCGGGCCGGCGCCTCGAGCGCGCTGGCGGTTGCAGCGGACTTGAACGCCGGGCGGCTGGACTCGTCCCAGGCGAGCGTCTGGGACGCAACCGCGCTGCCGCCGCAGAGCCCGCCGTGAGCTGCCGCGCTCGCGAGCGTTGGATGTGCGCGAGCGGCTACGGCGCGTGCCGCCCGAGCTCCATCTTGGCCAGCGCGTTGCGGTGCACCTCGTCCGGACCGTCGGCGAAGCGCAGGGTGCGCGCCAACGTGTAGAAGTACGCCAGCGGCGTGTCCTGGCACATGCCGGCGCCCCCATGGGCCTGGATGGCCCAGTCGATCACCTGGCAGGCCATCTGCGGCGCGACGATCTTGATCATCGCGATCTCGGCCTTGGCCGCCTTGTTGCCGGCCACGTCCATCATCCAGGCAGCCTTGAGCGTGAGCAGCCGTGCCTGCTCGATCATGCAGCGCGCCTCGGCGATACGCTCCTGTGTCACGGTCTGCTGCGCCACCGTGCGACCGAACGCGACGCGGGCCGAGGCGCGGCGGCACATCAGCTCCAGCGAGCGATCCGCCAGCCCGATCAGGCGCATGCAGTGGTGGATGCGGCCCGGGCCGAGGCGGCCCTGGGCGATCTCGAAGCCGCGGCCCTCGCCGAGCAGCAAGTTGGACGCCGGCACACGCACGTCGACGAAGTCGACCTCCATGTGGCCGTGCGGCGCATCGTCGTAGCCGAACACGGACAGCGGCCGCAGCACCTTGACGCCGGGCGTGTCCATCGGCACCAGGATCATCGACTGCTGCGAATGCCGGGGCGCGGCCGGGTCGGTCAGGCCCATGAAGATCAGGACCTTGCAGCGCGGGTCGCCGGCGCCGCTGGTCCACCACTTGCGGCCATTGATCACATAGTCGTCGCCGCGGCGCTCGATGCGCGCCTCGATGTTGGTGGCATCGCTCGAGGCGACGGCGGGCTCGGTCATCGCGAAGCCGGAGCGGATCTCTCCGGCGAGCAGGGGCTTGAGCCAGCGGTCCTTGTGCTCCGTCGAGCCGTAGCGCACCAGCACCTCCATGTTGCCGGTGTCCGGTGCGGAGCAGTTGAACACCTCGCTGGCCCAGGGCACGCGGCCCATGATCTCGGCCAGCGGCGCGTACTCGATGTTCTTCAGCCCGGCGCCGAGTTCGCTTTCCGGCAGGAACAGGTTCCACAGCCCGGCCGCGCGCGCCGTGGGCTTGAGTTCCTCGATCAGCGTCAACGGCGTCCAGCGCCGACCTGCAGCGGTGTTGGCCTCGAGCTCCTGCCAGAAGCGCCCTTCTGCCGGATAGACGTGCTCGACCATGAAGGCGCGCAGGCGGTCCTGCAGCGCACGCGTGCGTTCGGAGAAGGCGAAGTCCATGAGGGGTCCTTTCAGGGGTGTCGGGCCAGCCGCCAGCCGAGCTCGGCCAGTGGGCGTGCGTTCGCTCCGGCCTGGCGCGCCTCGGCGCTCGACGCGGTGCCGTCTTCGACGCGCTTGGCGATGCCTTGCAGGATGGCGGCAAGGCGGAACAGGTTGTAGGCGAGGTAGAAGTTCCAGTCCGCCGCCAGCGCTTCGGGCGTGGCCAGGCCGGTGCGCTCGCAGTAGCGCCGTACGTACTCGGCCTCGGCGGGGATGCCGAGCGCTGCCAGGTCGAGCCCGCTCACGCCGCGGAACAGACCGGCCGGGATGTGCCAGGCCATGCAGTGGTAGCTGAAGTCCGCCAGCGGGTGCCCCAGCGTGGAGAGCTCCCAGTCCAGCACGGCCAGCACGCGCGGCTCGGTCGGGTGGAAGACGAGGTTGTCGAGCCGGTAGTCGCCGTGCACCACGGCCACGCGGCGGTCGTCGCGCGCGCTTGCCGGCAGGTGGGCCGGCAGCCACTCGATCAGGCGATCCATCGCCTCGATCGGCTGCGTGATCGAGGCCTGGTACTGGCGGCTCCAGCGCCCGATCTGACGCTCGAAGTAGCTGCCCGGCTTGCCGTAGTCGGCGAGGCCGGCGGTCGCCACGTCCACCGTGTGCAGGGCCGCAATCACGCGATTCATCTCGTCGAAGATGGCGCCACGCTGAGCCGGGGTCATGCCGGGCAGGGCGGGATCCCAGAGCACGCGGCCGGCGACGAACTCCATCACGTAGAAGGCCCGCCCGATCACCGATTCGTCCTCGCACAGCGCCAGCATGCGCGGCACCGGGATGCCGCACTCGGCGAGCGCGCGCATGACGCGAAACTCGCGCTCGATCGCATGGGCCGAGGGCAGCAGTTTCGCGACCGGCCCCGGCTTGGAGCGCATCACGTAGGTGCCGCCGGGGGTGGAGAGCTTGAAGGTGGGGTTGCTCTGGCCGCCCTTGAACTGCTCGACCTGCAGCGCGCCGGTGAATCCGTCGACATGCGTCGCGAGCCACGCCCCCAGTGCGTCGGCATCGAAGGCGTGCTGTTCGGCGACGGGGCGGGTGCCGGTGTACTGGTCCATGGGCTTGCTAGATCAGGTCGGATCCGACAGGGCGAGCAAGGCGTCGCGCGACAGCACCACGAGCCGGGTCGGTTCGACGCGCAGCGCACCGACGCGCTCGAGAGCCTTGAGTTCCTGGTTGACGCGCTGCCGCGATGCGCCCAGCAATTGCGCCAGATCCTCCTGCGCCAGCGCCAGACCGATGCGCACCTGCCCGCCCTCGTCGGGCACACCGTAGCTGCGTGCCAGCAGCAGGATCTGGCGCGCCAGACGGGCGGCCAGCGGCCGCGTGTTGAGATCCTCCAGCGCGTCGAACATCAGGCGCAGGCGGCGGCAGTTCAGGCGCAGCAAGGCCTCGTAGAGCTCGACGTGGGCGTCGAGCAACTGCCGGAAATCGGCCTTGCGCACCACCAGCAGCGTGGTCGACCCGTGCGCATGGGCGTCGTGCGTGCGCGGCAGTCCGTCGAACAGCGCGATGTCGCCGAACCAGCTGCCGGGCTCGACGTAGGTGAGCGAGACCTGCTTGCCGCTCAGCGACACCGAACTCACGCGCACGGCGCCCGCTGCGACGCCGCACCACTCCTCGGCCGGTGCGCCGCGCATGCTGATGCACTCGGCGTCGCGCAGGCGACGCACCGCGCAGCGCGCGAGGATGTCCTGTCGCAGGGTGGGCGAGAGCTTGGCAAACCATGGTCCGGTGTCGATGTGGCGGCGCTCGTCGATCGTAAGCTCGGGCTGGGGCATGGCGTGTCTCTGGCGTGACATTCGCGGGCGAAACGTCTCTCGATTCTGCGCGTCACCCCAGCCGAGGGGGTCTCCCGGGGGGCGGTCCGTGCGTTCGGGCATGCTAGAGTGCGCCGACATCCAACGACCGTCGGCAACGCACCCGCAGAAGGACGTCCCGAAGCCCGAATGGACCACGCCCGCTCGCGCACGACCGTACTCGCATCTCTTGCCGGGGTGGCCCTCGCCACTTTGCTGGCCCCCTCCGTGGCGTGGTCTCTCGGCTTTGGCGAGGTGCGTGCCCAGGTCGTGCTCGGCCAGCCCTTGAACCTGGCCGTGCCGGTGACCCTCGGCGATGGCGAGGCCCTGGGCGCGGAGTGCGCCAGTGCCGAGGTGACGGCCGGCGAAGTCCGGCTGGCGGCCGGCGTGGTGCGGGTGCGGGTGGCGCAGGGCCGCGATGCCGGCGAGGCGGTGATCCGCGTCGTCACCACCGTGCCCATCGAGGAGCCGGTCGTGCAGGTCACGGTGGGGGCCGGCTGCCCGACACGTGCCTCCCGTGCGCTGACACTGCTGGCCGACCCCCCGATGCTGGCGCCGATCGTGTCGCCCGTGGCGGCCGACACCCCTGCTGTGCCGACAAGGACAGCCGAGCCTGCGCCGGCCGCGGCCGTCGCAACCCCTGCGGCATCCCCCACGACGTCGCCTGCGCCGCGCCGTGCGACGCGCCCGGCGCCTCCGCCGCGTGCAACCCGCGCATCCTCTGAAGCCGTCGCACCGGCGCCCGCCGCTTCGGCCCCCATGGCCCGTCCAGGGGCTGCCGCGCGGGCCACGGCCCGGCCGGAGACTCCCAGCCGGCCGCGGCTGTTGCTCGACGCGGGCACCGTGTCGAGCCGCAATGCGGCCGCGTTGCAGTTGGCCGAAGCGCAGGCCGCGGCGGCGTCGGCCGCGGCGGCCGCCGCGGCCGATGCGGCGTCGGCTGCCGAGCGGCGCATGCGGGACATGGAGGCCGACCTGGCCCGCGTGCGTGCCGACGCCAAGGCGCAGACGGATGCCTTGCTGCAGCTTCGCCAGCAGATCGCCCAGGACCGGGCGGCACGCGAACGCCAGTCGGCGTGGGTCACGTACCTCGTGGCCGCGGTGGCGGCCTTGCTCGTGGTGGCGGGCTGGCTCGCGTGGCGTGTGCGCCAGTTGCAGTCCACCACGGCGCGCGAGGCCTGGTGGGAGCGCTCGCAGGCCTCCGAGTTGTCGCCGCCCTCCAGGGCCGGGGATTCCGCCTTCGTGCCGTCTCAGGTGCAGGTCGACCGCGCGTCGACGATGGGAGCCCTGACCGGCACGATGGCCACCCCGGTGGTCACCGAGCACGGGGCACTGGACTCGGTCATCTCGCCGCCCACTGTGGCGGCGCCGATGCAGGTGACGCTGCCACCCGCACCGCCGCCCCAGTCCCAGGATGAATCGACGCGCGCGATGAGCGTCGACGAGCAGATCGATCTGGAACAGCAGGCCGATTTCTTCATTGCGCTGGGCCACGACGATGCGGCCATCGACCTGCTGATGGCGCATCTGCGCAGCACCGGCGGCGGCACGCCGCTGCCATTCCTGAAGCTGCTCGAGATCCATCGCCGCCGAGGCGATCGCGAAGCCTACGAGCGCACGCGTGTGCGCTTCGACCAGCGCTTCAACAGTGTGGCGCCGGACTGGAACGCCGACCCCAAGGCTGGACGGACGCTCGAGGACTACCCGCTGACGATCGGCCGGCTGCAGCACGCGTGGGGGAACCCGCTGGACGCGATGGCCGAGCTCGAGGCGCTGCTGTTCCGTCGCGGCACGGGCGCCGAGCTGTTCGAGCTGCCGGCGTACCAGGAGGTCTTGTTCCTGTACCAGTTGGCGCGTGATCTCCACCAGGCCGAACATCCTGCGTCGGAAGGGTCCGCCGTCGACGTGTTGCTGCCGATCAGCGATGCACCGTCGTCGCAGGGCAAGGTCACGCTGCGCCCGGAGTTTGCCGGCGCGGCGCCGGCGGCGCTCGACCTCGACCTCGACCTCGGCACGGATGGCGGCGGCGCAATCGTGAGGCCGGGGGACGATTCATCGCTGATGACCTTCGCGCTCGACCTCGACGCCACGCCGCCGGCCGACGAAGCGCCCGGCGCGCAGCCCGATCAGGCCTGGGACGACGAAGACAAGGACCGCCGCAACCGCTGAACGCCGGCGGCGCAGGGCAGCGGTCGCGCGTCAGAGCCGGGCGAGCCTCTCAAGGGCCAGGCGCAGGGTGTCGTCGCGCTTGGCGTAGCACAGGCGGGCGATCTGCTGATTGCGCGCGTCCGCGTAGAAGGCCGAGAGCGGGATTGCCGCGACGCCCACTTCGGTCGTGAGCCAGCGGCAGAAGTCCGCTTCCGGCAGGTCGCTCGCGGCCGAGTAATCCACGCACTGGAAATAGCTGCCCTCGCTGGGCAGCGGGCGCAGCCGCGTGTGCGCCAGGCCCTCGCGGAACAGGTCTCGCTTGCGCTGGTAGTACGCCGGCAACTCGCGGTAGGGGGCCGGGTCGGCGAGGTAGGCGGCCAGCGCGTGCTGCATCGGCGTGTTGACCGTGAACACATTGAACTGGTGGACCTTGCGGAACTCCGCCGTCAGCGGGGCCGGCGCGGCGACCGAGCCGATCTTCCATCCCGTGACGTGGAAAGTCTTGCCGAAGCTCGACACCACGAACGAGCGCGCCGCAAGCAGCGGATGCGTGCTGGCGCTGGCGTGCGGCTCGCCGTCGTAGACCATGTGCTCGTAGACCTCGTCGGCGATCAGAAGCACATCGGTGGGTGCCAGGATCTCGGCCAGCCGGTCGAGGTCGTCGCGGCGCCAGATGGTCGCGCTCGGGTTGTGCGGGCTGTTGACGATGATGGCGCGCGTGCGTGCGGTGATTGCCCCGGCGATGGCGTCGAAGTCGGGCCTGAAGGTGCCATTGGTCAACGCCACGCGCACCACGCGTCCACCGGCCAACTCGATGTTGGGCACGTAGCTGTCGTAGCAGGGCTCGAGCACGATCACCTCGTCGCCGGGCTGCACGACCGCCAGGATGGCGGTCAGGATGGCCTGCGTGGCACCGGCGGTGATCGTGATCTCGCTCGCCGGATCGTAGCGACGCCCATACAGGGCCTCGATCTTGGCGGCCACGGCCTCGCGCAGGGCCGGCACGCCGGTCATCGGCGGGTACTGGTTGTGACCGGCGCGCATCGCGGCGTCCACTGCGTCGAGCAGGCGCGGGTCGCAATCGAAGTCAGGAAAGCCCTGGCCCAGGTTGACCGCGCCATGCTGCTGGGCCAGCGCGGACATGACCGTGAAGATGGTGGTGCCGACGTTGGGCAGGCGGCTGGCGGGAACGGGGGTGCGGTGAGGGGCGGACATCACAGGGCAGGATCGTCGTTGGAGGCATCGTTGCTGCCGGCCAGCGCCTTCCTGATGAGGGCGCGCGTCAGCCGTTCGGACAGCAGTTCGGCAAAGGTGTACACGAAGTTGCGAAGGTAGACACCGCGCTTGAAGGCGACGCGGGCGACGTTGTCGCCGAACAGGTGGCCCAGCGGGATCGTGACCAGGTCGCCTCCCGGAGGGTCGTCGCGCACGGCCATCTCGGCCACGATGCCCACCCCGAGCCCGGCGCGCACGTAGGTCTTGATGACATCCGAGTCGATGGCCTCGAGCGCGATCTCCGGCTTCAGGTGGGCGCGCTCGAAGGCGGCGTCGATGCGCGCGCGTCCGGTGAACGAGGGGTGGTAGCTCACCAGCGGCTCCTGCGCGAGCTGCGCGAGGGTGGGGCGGGGCTCGCTGGCCAACGGGTGGGACGCCGGCACGACCATCACGTGGCGCCAGGTGTAGCAGGGCAGCGTGACGAGTTCGTCGAAGTTGGCCAGCGACTCCGTGGCCAGCCCGACGTCGGCACGCTCTTCCAGCACCAACTGCGCCACCTGCTCGGGCGTGCCCTGGTGGAGTGCGACCTTCACCTTCGGGTAGGCGCGGCGCAGCAGCGTTACCGGTTCCGGGAGCACGTAGCGCGCCTGCGTATGGGTGGTGGCGATCGACAGGTGGCCGGCATCCTGCTTGCCGAAGTCCTCGCCGATGCGCTTGAGGTTCCCCACTTCGCGCAGGATGATCTCGATGGACTTGAGCACCTGCTCGCCGGGCTCGGTGACACGGCGCAGGCGCTTGCCATGGCGCGCGAAGATGTCGATGCCCAGTTCCTCCTCGAGCTCGAGGATGGCCTTCGAGACGCCCGGCTGCGAGGTGTGGAGCGCCTTCGCGGTCTCGGTCAGGTTGAGGCCGCGGCGCATGGCCTCCTGCACGAAGCGGAACTGGTGCAGGTTCACGGCAGATCCGTCAGGTCGAGCGCGTGAGCGGCCAGCGCGTCGATCACCGCCGGTGCCTCGCCCACCGCACCGTGCAGGCGGAACTCCACGCCAGGCAGGCGCTCGCGCAAGCGGTCGACCAACGGCGGCAGATCGTTGCGCAGGTGTCCGCCCATGCCGAGGAACAGCGGCACGATGTCGATGCGCCGGCAGCCTTCGGCGGCCAGTTCCTCGGCCGCGTGCGGCAGGTCCGGCGTCATCAGTTCGAGGAACGCGAGGCGCACCACGCGTTCGGGGCGGCGCGCGCGCAGCCGAGCCAGCATCGCCTCGAAGGGGGCGGCCCAGCGCGGGTCGCGCGCGCCATGGGCGAACAGCAGCAGTCCGCGGCGGATGGGAGTCATCGGTACCTCACGAGCCAGCTGAACGCCGCCATCGACAGCAGCAGGAACAGCACGCTGGGCGCCGCAGCGACCAGCCACGGCGTCCAGTCGCGCAGGACGCCGATGTGCCCGGCCACGTTGTTGAGCAGCACGAACGCGATGCCCAGCATGATGCCGCCGAAGACCTTCAGGCTGAGACCGCCACGCCGCGCGCTCAGGTAGGCGAACGGCAGCGCCAGGGCCACCATCACGAAGCACGCGAAGGGATAGATCGCCTTCTTCCAGAACTGGATCGCGTAGCGCTGGGAGGCCTGTTCCTGGCTCGACAGATGGCGGCTGTAGCGCCACAGCTCGGTGGTCGACATGGTCGACAGCGGAAGCACCGCTGCCGCCACGACACCGGCGTCGAGACCGCTCGGCCAGCGCAATTGCCCGAGCTGCCGCTCCAGCACCGGCAGCCGCGCCGGCGTTTCGCCCGCGGCGGCGTCCGGCGCTGACGGCCAATCGGTCAGCCGGACGTCCTCGAGGTGCCAGGCGCCGTCGCCGATCCGCGCTTGCCGCGCCTCGATGCGCGTGACGAGTCGGTTGGCGGCATCGAACTCGTACAGGCGCACCTCCTGGAGCACGCCCTCCGCGCTCGTGCGGCGAACGTGGACCGACACGCTGCGGTCCTGGCCCGACACCGCATCGTGGCGACGGTCTTTCAGCCAGGCGCCGCTGCGGCCGAGTTCGCGTGCCCCGGATCCCGACGTGCGCACCGTGACCACCTCGCGCTCGCTCCAGGGCACGACGTAGTCGCCGATCAGGAAATTGACGAAGGCAAAGACCGCCGCCAGTGCCGACAGCAGCGCCAGCGCGCGGCCCGGCCCGAGGCCGCCGGTGCGCAGGATCGTGAACTCGGAGCTCTGAGCCATCCGAGCCAGCGAGAAGATCGTGCCGATCAGCACCGCGATCGGAAAGAGCTCGTAGAAATGCCCCGGCACTTCGAGCAGCGACGACAGCACGGCCTGAGCCAGCGTGTACCCGTTGCGTCCCACGTCCTGCAGTTCGTCGACGAAGTCGAAGAAGAAGAACAGGGACAGGAAGGCCAGCGCGACGAAACCGACGGCGCCCACGATGTCGCGGTAGAGCAGTCGCCGCACCGTCCTCATGCGGCGGCTCCCGCCACCCGCGGCGCCGCGCGCAGGCGCCATGTCGTGGCATGGTCACGCCACCACAGCAGGCCCACGGCAAGCACGATCGCTCCCCCGTGCAGCGCGACCAGCGTGACGCCCATGCCGACGCGGCCGCCGGCAATCCAGGTCTGGCTCAGGTTGATCAGGTTGTAGTACACGACGAAGGCCAGCAAGGCGAACATCAGGTTCCAGTTGCTGGCCCGGCGTGGGCTCGCCGCCGACAGGCCGATGCCCAGCAGCACCAGAGTGGCGGCCCCGAACAGCAGCCCCAGGCGCCACGCGAGCTCCCCCTGGTTCGCGGGCGTGGGCTGGCGCAGCAAGTCGATGGTGCGCAGCGCCTTGGGCGGACGCTCCTGCGTGCGCTGCAGGGCGCGTTCTCCGGCCTGGATGCGGTAGCCCTCGAAGCGGGCGATCATCCTCTCGCCGCTCGCCGAGTCGGACTCGTTGCGCTGCCCTTGGGCGAGCACGAGCCAGCGCTGGTCGTCGCGGAACTCGATGTGCCCCGCGCGGGCCGACGTCACGGCCTCGCGCGTTGCGTTGTTCGAGAGGATGAACACATTGCGCGCCTGCGTGGACTCCGGCGACTCGCGCTCGATGAAGAAGACCCGCCTGCCGTCGCGCGACGTCTGGAACACGCCGGGCGCCACCCGCGACAGGTCCGATCGCTGCTCGTAGCGCTCGCGCAAGTCGGCGCTCTGCCGGTTGACCCAGGGCCACACGAAGAGCACCAGCAGGCCGACCACCAGCAGCACGGGCCAGCCGGTACGCAGCACCGGCCGCACGAAGCGCGTCAGCGGCACGCCGCTGGCGAACCAGATCGCCATTTCGCTGTCGCGGTACATGCGGCCCAGGCACACCACCACCGCGATGAACAGCGACAACGACAGCATCGTGGGCAGATGGGCGAGCGCGGTGTACCCCAGCAGCAGCACCACGTCCTGCGGGGCGATCACGCCGCCCGCCGCCTGTCCCAGCGTGCGGATCAGCATCATCGTCAGCACGATCGTCAGCACGACGACCAGCGTCGCGCCGAAGGCGCGCGCGAGGTCTCTGCGCAGCGTGCTATCGAATAACATTGAACGTTCCAAGAACCTGCGCTAATTATGGACTTCAAGACCCAATCCCTCCCTGCGTCCGGCCTCGCGGGCGTGGCCGCAGATGCGCTCGTCGTGATCGTGCACGGAAGCGAAACGCCGGCGATGCTCGACAAGCCGGTCGCGGACCTGCTGCGCGACGCCGTGGCGCACGGAGACTACGAGTTCAAGACGGGGCGCTGCCTCGTGCTGCACCGTCCGGCGGGGCTGCGCGCGGCGCGGCTGGTCTTCGCGCAGGCGGCCGATGCATCGCCCAAGGGCGTGCGCGCGGCGATGGGCACCGCCCTGGCGGCCGTCAAGTCGCTCGGCGTGAGCACGCTGGCCGTGGCACGGGCTGCCTCGGAGCCGCTCGAGGCCGCGCACGCCGAGATGATCGCGATCGCGGCGTCGGACGCGGTGTACGTGTACCGCCATACCAAGCCATCGGCGCCGGCGGCCCCACGCCTGTCGCGCGTGACGGTGCTCGTCGACAAGGCGAGCACGGCTCTCGCCGCGCGAGGACTGGCGCAGGGGCAGGCGATCGCCGCGGGCGTCACGTTCGCGCGCGAGTGCGCCAACCGGCCGGCCAACCACGCCACGCCGAGCTTCCTCGCGGCCGAGGCCAAGCGTCTCGGGAAGCTGTACGGGTTCAAGGTCGAGGTGTTCGACCGCCGGGCCGTCGAGAAGATCGGGATGGGATCCTTCCTGGCGGTGGCTCAGGGATCGGACGAACCGCCGCGCTTCATCGTCATGCGGTACCAGGGCACCGCAAAGTCGAGCGCGCCCACCGTGCTGGTCGGCAAGGGCATCACCTTCGACACCGGCGGCATCTCGCTCAAGCCGGGCGCCGAGATGGACGAGATGAAGTTCGACATGGGCGGCGCGGCGAGCGTCCTGGGCACGATGCGCGCGCTCGGCGAACTCAAGCCGAAGATCAATGTCGTGGCCCTGATCCCGACCTGCGAGAACATGCCCGGCGGGCGCGCGGTCAAGCCCGGCGACGTGGTCAGGAGCCTGTCCGGGCAGACCATCGAAATTCTCAATACCGATGCCGAGGGGCGCCTCATCCTGTGCGATGCGCTGACCTACGCCGAGCGCTTCAAGCCCGCGGCCGTGGTCGATGTCGCAACGCTGACGGGCGCCTGCGTGATCGCGCTCGGCCATCACCACAGTGGCCTGTATGCCAACGACGATGCCCTGGCCGAGGAATTGCTGGCCGCCAGCCGCAACGCGCTCGACCCGGCCTGGCGCATGCCGCTCGACGAGGAATACGACGAGGGGCTCAAGAGCAGTTTCGCCGACGTGGCCAACATCGCCGGTAGGGCCGGCGGCTCCATCACCGCGGCGAAGTTTCTGCAGCGTTTTGCGGGCAAGTTCAAGTGGGGCCATCTCGACGTGGCCGGCACAGCCTGGAAGAGCGGGGCCGCCAAGGGCGCGACGGGGCGCCCGGTGCCCTTGTTGACGCACTTCGTCCTGGCGCGCGCCGGGCGCTGACCGGCGCACGCACGGGGCCAGCGGAGGGCGCGGGCGTGAAGGTCGAGTTCCATTCCGGCGTGCGCGACAAGCTCGAACACGCCTGCCGCTTCCTGCGCAAGGCGCAGGCGGCCGGCGCTCGCGTTGCGGTCTGCGGCGACGCGACGTTGCTGGACCGGCTCGACGCCGGCCTGTGGACCTTCGACGCCCAGTCCTTCGTGGCCCATGTGCGCTGCCGGGCCGGCAGCGCATGGCGCCCGGGCTGGGAGCGCACGCCGGCCTGGCTGGTCGACGATGCGAGCCTGGCGCCGGGCGCCCACGTGCTCCTGAACCTCGGCCCCGACATGGCGCTCGGCTGGGAGCGCTTCGAGCGCGTGATCGAGATCGTGGAAGGCACCGACGAGGACAGCCGAGCCGCACGCCGGCGCTGGCGCCGCTACAGCGAGCACGCCGGCGCCGAACTCGTCCATCACGACCTCGGGGGCGCGCGCCCATGACCCGGCCGCCGGCCGCGGTGCCGACCCTTACGGAGGTCATCGAACTGGCCAGCGAGCCGCGCCCGCTCGACGCCGCGCCCGCGTCGGCCGAGTCGGTGCCGATCGAGGAGGTGCATGTCGCCGCCGTCATCGCGCGACTGCAGCCGCTCATCGAGGCCTGGGTGGACGCCCGCGTGCGCGCGCTGGTCGGGAGTCTGCAGGGGCAGTGGGCTCGCGAACTGGCCGATCAGCTGGCGAAGGAACTGCATGCCGCGCTCCCGGAGCTGGTGAGCCAGGCCATGCAGCCCGGGGCCGAGGCGCCTCGGCGGCCCCGCTGAGGCGCCGCCCGCGCCGCGGGCGCGCCATTTAGGCAGATACCCGATGCGAAGGCGGGCTTCTCTTGCGGTATCGTGGCGGGCGTTGAGAGAATGCACAGTTCTGGGTCTCAACTTTCTCCATCCCTACCGGAGGTTTCCTCTATGCAATTCAAACTGATCCCGATCGCCGCTGCCCTGGCCTTCGCCGCGGGCGCCGCGAGCGCGCAGGACCTGGTGGTCAAGATCGGCCACGTCGGCCCCACCAGCGGTGCCATTGCCCACCTGGGCAAGGACAACGAGAACGGCGCCCGTATGGCCATCGACGAGCTCAACGCCAAGGGCGTGACCATCGGCGGCAAGAAGGCGAAGTTCGAACTGCTGGCCGAGGACGATGCCGCCGATCCGAAGCAGGGCACGGCTGCCGCGCAGAAGCTGGTCGACGCCAAGGTCAATGGCGTGGTCGGTCACCTGAACTCCGGCACCTCGATCCCGGCCTCGAAGATCTACAGCGATGCCGGCATCCCGCAGATCAGCCCATCGGCGACCAACCCGAAGTTCACCCGCAATGGCTACAAGACCACCTTCCGCGTGGTGGCTGACGACGTGCACCTCGGCGGCACGCTCGGCAAGTACGCCGTGCAGCAGGTCAAGGGCAAGTCGATCGCGGTGATCGACGACCGCACCGCCTATGGCCAGGGTGTCGCCGACGAGTTCGAGAAGGGCGTCAAGGCTGCCGGCGGCAAGACCGTCGCGCGCGAGTTCACCAACGACAAGGCGACCGACTTCACCGCCATCCTGACCTCCATCAAGGCCAAGAACCCCGACGTGGTGTTCTTCGGCGGCATGGACGCGGTGGCCGGCCCGATGCTGCGCCAGATGAAGCAGCTCGGCATCAACGCCAAGTTCATGGGCGGCGACGGCATCTGCTCGGGCGAACTGCCCAAGCTGGCCGCGGGCACGATGGGCGACGGCCAGGTCGTTTGCGCCGAGGCGGGTGGCGTCGAGGGCGAGTCCAAGAAGTCGATGGACGACTTCAAGGCCAACTTCAAGAAGAAGTACAACGCCGACGTGCAGATCTACGCCCCGTACGTGTACGACGCCGTCAACGTGTTGGTGGCGGCCATGGTCAAGGCCGGCTCGACCGACCCCGCCAAGTACCTGCCGGTGCTGGCCAAGACCACCGGCTACAAGGGCGTGACCGGCACGATCGCGTTCGACGAGAAGGGTGACATCAAGAACGGCGCGCTGACCCTGTTCACATACAAGGGTGGCAACCGCGAGCAGATCGCCGTGGTGCGCTGATCGGGCGTCTCCGACGGTCAAAGGCCCCGCAGCGCGGGGCCTTTTTCATTGCAGCTGGCGGAGGGAGCGGGATTCGAACCCGCGGTGGGCTGTTAACCCACACACGCTTTCCAGGCGTGCGACTTAAACCACTCATCCATCCCTCCTGGGAGGGCCGCGATTCTAGCCGACGGCCTCCACGGCATGCGCCTGCAGCAGGGCCAGCGGCACGTGGCGCAGCGCATCGACATGCGTCGCTTCGAGCACCACGGGCGGGGCGTGACCGGCGCGTTGCGCTTCGAGCCAGCGCAGGGCACACACACACCAGCGGTCACCCGGCTTGAGGCCCGGGAAACGGAACTCGGGCCGTGGCGTGATCAGGTCGTTGCCGGCTTCCATCTGGTGATTGAGGAAGCCCACCGTGACCTTGACGCAGACGACGTGGCTTGCGAGGTCGCTGGCGTCGGAATGGCAGCAGCCGTCGCGGTGCCAGCCCGTCAGGGGGGCGTAGGAGCAGGCGATCAACCTGCCGCCGAGAACGTTGAGCGCGGTCATGACGCGGCCCAGTGTAGCCAGCCGCCAAAGCCCTACACTGCGCGCTCTCCCGACCTGCAGCCGGACCGACTCGCGATGCACCGCTTCCACTTCCCCATCGTCATCATCGACGAGGACTACCGCTCCGAGAACACGTCGGGGCTCGGTATTCGCGCCCTGGCTTCGGCCATCGAGAAGGAGGGGTTCGAGGTGGTGGGCACCACCAGCTATGGCGACCTGGCCTCCTTCGCGCAGCAGCAAAGCCGCGCGAGCGCCTTCATCCTCTCGATCGACGACGAGGAGTTCACGCCCGGGCCGGAGCTGGATCCGGCGGTGCTCAAGCTGCGGGAGTTCATCGGCGAGATCCGCTTCCGCAATGCGGACATCCCGATCTACCTGTACGGTGAGACGCGCACCAGCCAGCACATCCCGAACGACATCCTGCGCGAGCTGCACGGCTTCATCCACATGTTCGAGGACACGCCGGAGTTCGTGGCCCGCCACATCATCCGCGAAGCGCGCAGCTACCTCGACGGCCTGGCGCCGCCGTTCTTCAAGGCGCTGATGGACTACGCCAAGGATGGCTCGTATTCATGGCACTGCCCGGGCCATTCGGGCGGGGTGGCCTTCCTGAAGAGCCCGGTGGGGCACATGTTCCACCAGTTCTTCGGCGAGAACATGCTGCGCGCCGACGTCTGCAACGCCGTGGAGGAACTCGGCCAGCTGCTCGACCACACCGGCCCGGTGGCGCAGAGCGAGCGCAACGCGGCCCGCATCTTCAACGCCGACCACTGCTTCTTCGTCACCAACGGCACGTCCACCAGCAACAAGATGGTGTGGCACCACACGGTGGCGCCGGGCGATGTCGTCGTGGTGGACCGCAACTGCCACAAGTCCATCCTGCACTCGATCATCATGACCGGTGCGGTGCCGGTGTTCCTGACGCCCACGCGCAACCACCTCGGCATCATCGGGCCCATCCCGGAACGCGAGTTCGCGCCCGAGGCGATCCGCCGCAAGATCGCCGCCAACCCGCTGCTCGCAGGGGTGGATCCGGACAAGGTGCGCCCGCGCATCCTGACCCTGACGCAGAGCACCTACGACGGCGTGCTCTACAACACCGAGACCATCAAGGCCAAGCTCGACGGCTGGATCGACAACCTGCATTTCGACGAGGCCTGGCTGCCGCACGCCGCCTTCCACCCGTTCTACTCGCAGTTCCACGCGATGGGGCGCAACCGCGAGCGGCCGAAGGACGCGGTCGTGTGGTCGACGCAGAGCACGCACAAGCTGCTCGCCGGCCTGTCGCAGGCCTCGCAGGTGCTGGTGCAGGACTCGCAGCGCGTGCAGCTCGACCGGCACCTCTTCAACGAGGCCTACCTGATGCACACGTCGACCTCGCCGCAGTACGCGATCATCGCGTCGTGCGACGTGGCCGCGGCGATGATGGAGCCACCCGGCGGTACCGCGCTGGTCGAGGAGAGCCTGCGCGAGGCACTCGACTTCCGGCGCGCGATGCGCAAGGTCGACAAGGAGTTCGGCCGCGACTGGTGGTTCACGGTCTGGGGGCCCGACCGCCTGGCCGCGGAAGGCATCGGCAGCCGCGAGGCCTGGCTGCTCGGCTCGGGCGAGAAGTGGCACGGTTTCGGGGACCTGGCCACGGGTTTCAACCTGCTCGACCCGATCAAGAGCACGATCGTGACGCCGGGCCTGGACGTCACGGGCAAGTTCGCCAAGACCGGCATCCCGGCCTCGATCGTCACGAAGTTCCTGGCCGAGCATGGCGTGGTGGTCGAGAAGACCGGCCTGTACTCGCTGTTCGTGATGTTCACCATCGGCATCACCAAGGGACGCTGGAACACGCTGCTGACGGCGCTGCAGCAGTTCAAGGACGACTACGACCGCAACCAGCCGATGTGGCGCATCCTGCCGGAGTTCTGTGCCGCCTACCCGGTCTACGAGCGCATGGGCCTGCGCGACCTGTGCCAGTCGATCCACGAGATGTACGCCAAATCGGACGTCGCGCGGCTGGTCACCGACATGTACCTGTCGGACCTGCAGCCGGCGATGAAGCCCGCCGATGCCTACGCGCGCATCGCCCACCGCGACACCGAGCGCGTGCCGATCGATGCCCTGGAGGGGCGCATCACGACCTCGCTGCTGACGCCGTACCCGCCGGGCATTCCGCTGCTGATCCCGGGCGAACGCTTCAATCGCAAGATCGTCGACTACCTGCGCTTCGCCCGCGAGTTCAATGCCCGCTTCCCGGGCTTCCAGACCGACGTGCACGGCCTGGTTGCCGACGAGGGCGAAGCCGGCCGCTATTACGTCGACTGCGTGAAGTCCTGAGCACGCACCGGCTCGGCGGCGCTCAGGCCGGCTGTGCGGCCGCCGTCTGGCTGAATCCGCCGTCGACGTAGAGCACCTCGGCACTCACGCCTGCGGCCAGGTCGGACAACAGGAATGCGGCGGCATTGCCGACGTCGTCGATCGTGACGTTGCGGCGGATCGGCGCCTGGGCGGCGAAATCGGACAGCAGCTTGCCGATGTCCTTGATGCCGGAGGCCGCGAGCGTCTTGATCGGCCCGGCCGAGATGGCGTTGACCCGGATGCCGCGGCCGCCCAGGTTCTGCGCCAGGAAGCGCACGCTCGACTCGAGCGAGGCCTTGGCCAGCCCCATCGTGTTGTAGTTGGGGACGTACCGGACCGCGCCCAGGTACGACAGCGTCAGCAGCGCCGCGCCGGGGCGCAGCCGGGGCAGGGCCGCCTTGGCCATGGCCGGAAAGCTGTAGGCCGAAATCTCGTGCGCGGTGCGGAAGGCCTCGCGCGTGAACCCTTCGAGGAAGTCGCCCGCGATGGCCTCGCGCGGCGCGAACGCAATGGCGTGCACGAAGCCGTCGAAGGCGTCCCAGTGCTCGCCCAGCTGGGCGAACAGGCGTTCGATCTGGGCGTCCTCGGCCACGTCGCACTCGAAGATCAGCTTGGAGCCGAACTCGGCGGCAAACTCGGCGATGCGGTCGCGGAATCGTTCGCCCTGGTAGCTGAACGCCAGCTCGGCGCCCTCGCGATGGCAGGCGCGGGCGATGCCATAGGCCAGGGAACGGTTGTTGAGGACACCGGTGATCAGGAGGCGCTTGCCGGCCAGGAAACCCATCGCGTGGCTCCGGAGAATCGCAAAAGCTGCGGATTCTGGCATGGGCACACCGGATTGTTGAAGGCACGTCTCTTGCAGAGTACAATGCGCGCTTCGCTGAAAACCCCTGATGGGCGGATTTCAACATCCAGCCCTTTTTTTTTGCGCGCGCGCATTCACGACACGGATGACCTGGCAACAAGCCGTCGAACGCACCGTCACCGGGCTCGGATACGAGCTGGTGGACCTCGAGCGCTCGGGGGGAGGCTTGCTGCGCGTGACGATCGACCGCGTGCCCGGGCAAGCCTACGCGACGGGCGATTCCGATGCGGTCATGGTGGACGACTGCGAGGCGGTGACGCGCCAGCTCCAGTACGTGCTGGAGGTCGAGGGCTGCGACTATGCCCGCCTGGAGGTGTCTTCGCCCGGCCTGGATCGTCCGCTCAAGCGCGAGGCCGACTATGCGCGCTTCGCCGGCTCGCCGGTGGAGCTCACGCTGAGGCTGCCTCTCCAAGGGCGCAAGAAATTCAAGGGCACGCTGGTGGCGCGCCCGGGCGGCTGGCGCCTCGAGATGGAGCCGGCGGCCAAGACGGAGGCGCCGCAGGCGCTGGATTTTGCCTTCGACGAGGTGCGCGAGGCGCGCCTGGTGCCGGTGGTGGATTTCAAGGGTCGCAAGGGGCGCGCGGCGAGCGCGCCTGCGAGCGACGGGAAGTGAGAACGAGATGAACCGCGAAATGTTGATGCTGGTCGATGCGATCTCGCGCGAGAAGAACGTGCCGCGCGAGACCGTGTTCGGCGCCGTCGAGTCCGCCCTGGCCTCGGCCACCAAGAAGCTGCACGGTGGCGAGGTGGACATCCGCGTGGCCATCGACCGCGAGACGGGCGAATACGAAACCTTCCGCCGCTGGCACGTGGTGGCCAACGAGGCCGGGCTGCAGATCCCCGACGCCGAGATCCTGCTGTTCGAGGCCCAGGAGCAGATCCCCGACATCGAGGTCGACGACCACATCGAGGAGCCCATCGAGTCGGTGCCGATCGGGCGCATTGGCGCCATGGCGGCCAAGCAGGTGATCCTGCAGAAGATTCGCGACGCCGAGCGCGAACAGCTGCTCAACGACTTCCTCTCGCGCGGCGAGAGGATCATGGTGGGCAGCGTCAAGCGCCTCGACAAGGGCGACATGATCGTCGAGTCGGGCCGTGTGGAAGGCCGGCTGAAGCGCACCGAGATGATCCCGAAGGAGAACCTGCGCTCCGGCGACCGGGTGCGCGCGTACATCCTCGGCGTCGACCAGACCGTGCGCGGCCCGCAGATCATGCTCTCGCGCAGCTCGCCCGAGTTCATGAAGGAGCTGTTCGCGCAGGAAGTGCCCGAGATCGAGCAGGGGCTGCTCGAGATCAAGAGCTGTGCCCGCGATCCCGGCAGCCGCGCCAAGATTGCGGTCGTGTCGCACGACAAGCGCGTCGATCCGATCGGTACCTGCGTGGGCGTGCGCGGCTCGCGCGTCACGGCCGTCACCAACGAGCTGGCCGGCGAGCGCGTGGACATCGTGCTCTGGTCGGACGATCCGGCGCAGTTCGTGATCGGCGCACTGGCGCCGGCCAACGTGTCCTCGATCGTGGTCGACGAGGAGCGTCACGCGATGGACGTGGTCGTCGACGAGGAGAACCTCGCGATCGCCATCGGCCGCGGCGGCCAGAACGTGCGCCTGGCCTCCGAGCTGACGGGCTGGCGCATCAACATCATGACCGCCGAGGAGTCCGAGGCCAAGCAGGCCAAGGAGAGCGAGTCGGTGCGGCGCCTGTTCGTCGACAAGCTCGACGTGGACGAGGAAGTGGCCGACATCCTGATCGCCGAGGGCTTCAACAGCCTCGAGGAAGTGGCCTATGTGCCGATGCAGGAGATGCTCGAGATCGAGGGCTTCGACGAGGACACCGTCAACGAGCTGCGCACCCGCGCCAAGGACGCGCTGCTGACGATGGAGATCGCGCGCGAGGAGGCCTTCGAGGAGGTCTCGCAGGACCTGCGCGACCTGGAGGGCCTCAACTCCGACCTGATCGCCAAGCTCGCAGAAGGCGGCATCCACACGCGGGACGACCTGGCCGACCTGGCGGTCGACGAACTGACCGAGCTCACCGGTGTCGGCGAGGACGAGGCCAAGGCGTTGATCATGACGGCGCGCGCGCACTGGTTCAACGAGTGACGACGCACGACGCCCCGCCCCCGAGCCGAGCGCAACCCTAGGAATCCCAGAATGGCTGTGACGACCGTCGCCCAATTCGCCGCCGAGCTGAACCGCCCGGCGGCCACGCTGCTCGACCAGCTCAACGCGGCTGGCGTGACCAAGCGTTCGCCCGACGATGCGCTCACCGAGGCCGACAAGGCCCGCCTGCTCGAGCACCTTCGCAGTGCGCACGGCAGCGCGCCGGCCGAGCGCAAGAAGATCAGCATCACGCGCAAGAGCACGACCGAGATCAAGCAGGCCGACGCCACCGGCAAGGCCCGCACGATCCAGGTCCAGGTGGTCAAGAAGCGCACCTTCGTCAAGCGCGACGAGACGCCCGGCACCGAGGAGCCCGTGGCCCCGGCGGCGCCGCCGGTCGACGATGCCGAGCTGGAGCGCCGTGCCGACGAGGCACGCCGCCAGGCCGAGCTGCTGCGCCGCCAGGAAGAGGAGCTGGCCGAGAAGCGCCGCCAGCGCGAGGAACAGGAACAGCGCGAACGCGAGGCGGCGGAGGCACGTGCGCGCGCGGCGGCGGAGAAGGCGGCCGAGGAACTCGCGGCCGGCGCCCCGCCGGCCGAGCCGCCGCCCGTGGTGGCGGCCGTGCCGGCGGCGGCCGAAGCGCCCAAGCCCGTGGTGCGCGTGGTCAAGGCGGCCGACAACGACGCGGCCGAGAAGCAGCGCCTGGCCGACCTCGAAAAGCGCCGCAAGGCGGCCGAGAGCGAGGCTGCGGCGATCCGCGCGATGATGAGCGCACCCAAGAAGGTGCTGGTGGCCAAGAAGCCCGACGAGGCCAAGCCGGCCGCCGATGCGGGCATCAAGGGCACGATCCACAAGGCCGCGGCCAAGCCGGGCGCGCCCGCGTCGCCGGCGTCGACCGCAGCCAAGCCGGGCGAGAAGAAGTCCGTCAAGTCCGAGAAGCTCTCGTCGAGCTGGGCCGACGACGCGGCCAAGAAGCGCGCGCTCAAGACCCGCGGCGACACCTCGGGCGGCGCGTCGCGCGCCGGCTGGCGTGCGCCCAAGGGGCGCGGGCGCGGGGACCGCGAGTCCAACGGCAACGGGGCGTCTGCCGCACCGGCCGAGTTCGTCATGCAGGAGGTCCACGTCCCCGAGACCATCACCGTGGCCGACCTGGCGCACAAGATGAGCGTCAAGGCCGCCGAGGTCGTCAAGCAGCTGATGAAGCTCGGCCAGATGGTCACGATCAACCAGTCGCTCGACCAGGAGACGGCGATGATCCTGGTCGAGGAGATGGGCCACAAGGCGCTGGCCGCCAAGCTCGACGACCCGGACGCCTTCACCGAGGAAGAGCAGGCCGCACAGACCGGCGAACTGCTGCCGCGCGCCCCGGTGGTGACGGTGATGGGCCACGTCGACCACGGCAAGACCTCGCTGCTCGACTACATCCGGCGCACCCGCGTGGCCGCGGGCGAGGCCGGCGGCATCACGCAGCACATCGGCGCCTACCACGTCGAGACGCCGCGCGGCGTCGTCACCTTCCTCGACACGCCGGGCCACGCAGCGTTCACGGCGATGCGCGCGCGCGGCGCCAAGGCCACCGACATCGTGATCCTGGTGGTCGCCGCCGACGACGGCGTCATGCCGCAGACCAAGGAGGCGATCTCCCATGCCAAGGCGGCCGGCGTGCCGATCGTCGTGGCGATGAACAAGATCGACAAGCCTGAGGCCAACATCGAGCGCCTGAAGAGCGAGCTGGTGGCCGAACAGGTCGTGCCCGAGGACTTCGGCGGCGATTCGCCCTTCGTGCCGGTGTCGGCCAAGACGGGCCAGGGCATCGACGAGCTGCTCGAGCAGGTGCTGCTGCAGGCCGAGGTGCTGGAGCTCAAGGCGCCGCACGACGCGATGGCCAAGGGCCTGGTGATCGAGGCCAAGCTCGACAAGGGCCGCGGCCCGGTGGCCACGGTGCTGGTGCAAAGCGGCACGCTCAGGAAGGGCGACGTGGTGCTGGCCGGTTCGAGCTATGGCCGCGTGCGCGCCATGCTCGACGAGAACGCCAAGTCCACCGACGAGGCCGGGCCGTCGATCCCGGTCGAGATCCAGGGCCTGACCGAGGTGCCGCAGGCCGGCGACGAGTTCATGGTGCTGTCCGACGAGCGCCGGGCGCGCGAGATCGCGACCTTCCGCCAGGGCAAGTACCGCGACGTCAAGCTGGCCAAGCAGCAGGCGGCCAAGCTCGAGAACATGTTCGAGCAGATGGGTGTGGGCGCGCAGACGCTGGCGCTCATCATCAAGGCCGACGTGCAGGGCTCGCAGGAGGCGCTGGCCAGCTCGCTGGCCAAGCTGTCCACCGACGAGGTCAAGGTGCAGGTCGTGCACGCGGCCGTGGGCGGCATCAGCGAGAGCGACGTCAACCTGGCGATCGCCTCCAAGGCCGTGATCGTGGGCTTCAACGTGCGCGCCGACGCCCAGGCACGCAAGCTGGCCGAGACGTCCGGCGTCGACATCCGCTACTACAACATCATCTACGACGCGGTCGACGAGGTGAAGGCGGCCATGGCCGGCATGCTGGCGCCCGAGCAGAAGGAAGAAGTCATCGGCACCGCCGAGGTGCGCACGGTGTTCGTGGCCTCCAAGATCGGCACCGTCGCCGGCTCGATGGTCACCGCCGGTCGCGTCACCCGCAACGCGCGCTTCCGCCTGCTGCGCGACAACGTGGTGATCTACACCGGCGAGATCGACTCGCTCAAGCGGCTGAAGGACGACGTGCGCGAGGTGGCCGAGGGCTTCGAGTGCGGCATCAAGCTCAAGAACGTCACCGACATCAAGGAAGGCGACCAACTGGAATTCTTCGAAGTCAAGGAAGTCGCCCGGACCCTGTAAGGCGGGACGCTTCGACTCACCCCCGAAGACAGCCCCGCCAGCGATGGCGGGGCTTGTCGCTTTCTGAGGGCGCCCAACATGACCAAGCACAAGCGCACGATTCCCAACCGCAGCTTCCGCGTCGCCGACCAGATCCAGCGTGACCTGGCCGAGCTCATCCGCGAGCTCAAGGATCCGCGGATCGGCATGCTCACGATCAACGGTGTCGAGGTGTCCCCCGACTACGCCCACGCCAAGGTGCGCTTCTCGCTCCTGGTGGGCAGCCCGCAGGACTGCGAGGACGCCCTCAACGAGGCCGCCGGCTGGCTGCGCAACGGCCTGTTCAAGCGGTTGGCGATCCACACCGTGCCGACGCTGCACTTCCAGTTCGACCGCACCACCGAGCGCGCGGCCGAGCTCAACGCGCTGATCCGCCAGGCCAACGCCTCGCGGGCCAAGGAAGACCCGGAGGCCTGATGCCGCGCCGCGCCGTGCACGGGGTGTTGCTGCTCGACAAGCCGGTGGGCCTGTCGAGCAACGACGCCTTGCAGAAGGCGCGTCGCCTGCTCAACGCCGAGAAGGCCGGCCACACCGGCACCCTCGACCCGCTGGCCTCCGGCCTGCTGCCCCTGTGCTTCGGCGCGGCCACCAAGTTCTCCCAGGTCAGCCTGGACGCCGACAAGCGCTACACCGCCACGCTGCACCTGGGCGTGACGACGACCACCGCCGACCTCGAGGGCGAGGAGGTGGCGCGGCGCGCGGTGGCGTTCGACCGCCGCACGCTCGACGCGGTGCTGGCCCGCTTCACCGGCCCGATCGCGCAGCGCCCGCCGATGCATTCGGCGCTCAAGCACCAGGGGCGCGCGCTCTACGAGTACGCGCGCGAAGGCATCGAGGTCGATCGTCCGGCGCGCGACGTGGTGATCCACCGCCTCGAGGTGCTGTCGTGGCTGGAGGACCGGCTCGTGCTCGACGTGCACTGCAGCAAGGGCACCTACGTGCGCACGCTGGCGGCCGACCTGGGCGAGGCCCTGGGCTGCGGCGCCCACCTGGCCGGCCTGCGCCGCACCGGCAGCGGCGCCTTGTCGGTGGACGACGCGGTGGGCCTGGACGCCCTGGCGTCGTTGCCCGAAGCCGCACGCGACGCGCTGCTGCGCGCGCCCGACGTGCTGCTCGCCGAGTGGCCCGAGTGCCGCCTCGATGCCGGCGAGGCCGCCCGCTTCCTCACCGGCCTGCGCCGCCGCGTCGCGCTGGCCGACCTCCCTCGCGTGCGCGTCTACGGCCCCGAGCGCGGCGCGCTGCTGGGGGCCGCGCACATCACCGCCGGCGAACTGATCCCCGACCGACTCCTCTCGCCCGCCGAAGTGCAGGCGCTGCTGCACTGACGAGACCGCCATGAACACCCAGATCCGCAACATCGCCATCATCGCCCACGTCGACCACGGCAAGACCACGCTGGTCGACCAGCTGCTGCGCCAGAGCGGCACCTTCCGCGAGAACGAGAAGATCGCGGAGCGCGTGATGGACAGCAACGACCTCGAGCGCGAGCGCGGCATCACGATCCTGGCCAAGAACTGTGCCGTCAAGTGGAGCGGCACGCACATCAACATCGTCGACACGCCCGGCCACGCCGACTTCGGCGGCGAGGTCGAACGCGTGCTGTCGATGGTCGACGGCGTGCTGCTGCTGGTCGACGCCGTCGAGGGACCGATGCCGCAGACGCGCTTCGTCACCAAAAAGGCGCTGGCGCTGGGCTTGAAGCCGATCGTCGTCGTCAACAAGGTCGACCGCCCGGGCGCGCGCCCCGACTACGTCATCAACGCCACCTTCGAGCTGTTCGACAAGCTCGGCGCCACCGAGGAGCAGCTCGACTTCCCGGTCGTCTACGCCTCCGGCCTCAACGGCTGGGCCACGCTCGAGGCCGGCACGGTGGGCACCGACATGGCACCGCTGTTCAACGCCGTGATCGAGCACGTGCCCCCGCACCAGGGCGACGAGAACGCGCCGCTGCAGCTGCAGATCTGTTCGCTCGACTACTCGAGCTACGTCGGCCGCATCGGCATCGGGCGCATCCACGACGGCACGCTGCGCCCCGGCCAGGACGTGGCGGTGTGCGAGGGCACCGAGGGCATCCCGCGCAGGGCGCGCGTCAACCAGGTGCTGAAGTTCGAGGGTCTCGAGCGGCGCCAGGCCGACAGTGCCGGCCCGGGCGACATCGTGCTGGTCAACGGCATCGAGGACATCGGCATCGGCGTCACGCTGACCGACCTCGAGAGCCCGCGCCCGCTGCCGATGCTCGAGGTCGACGAGCCGACGCTGACGATGAACTTCTGCGTCAACACCAGCCCGCTGGCCGGCCGCGAGGGCAAGTTCGTCACCAGCCGCCAGATCTGGGACCGCCTGCAGCGCGAGCTGCAGAGCAACGTCGCGCTGCGCGTCAAGGAGACCGACGAGGACGGCATCTTCGAGGTCTCGGGCCGCGGCGAACTGCACCTGACCATCCTGCTCGAGAACATGCGCCGCGAGGGCTACGAGCTGGCGGTCTCCAAGCCGCGCGTGGTGTTCCACGAGGTCGACGGCCCCGAAGGCAAGGAGCGCCACGAGCCCATCGAGCTGCTGACGGTGGACGTCGAGGACAGCCACCAGGGCGGCGTCATGCAGGCACTGGGTGAGCGCAAGGCCGAGCTCGTCAACATGGAAACCGACGGCATGGGCCGCGTGCGCCTGGAGTACCGCATCCCGGCACGCGGCCTGATCGGCTTCCAGAACGAGTTCATGAACCTGACGCGCGGCACCGGCCTCATCAGCAACATCTTCGACGGCTACGAGCCCTACAAGGGCGAGATCGGCGGGCGCAAGAACGGCGTGCTGATCAGCATGGACGACGGCGAGATCGTGACCTATGCGCTGGGCAAGCTCGACGACCGCGGGCGCATGTTCGTGCGCCCGGGCGACCCGGTCTACGAGGGCATGATCGTCGGCGTCCACACGCGCGACAACGACCTGGTGGTCAACGCGGTGCGCACCAAGCAGCTCACCAACTTCCGCGTCTCCGGCAAGGAGGACGCGATCAAGATCACGCCGCCGATCGACCTCACGCTCGAGTACGCGGTGGAGTTCATCGAGGACGACGAGCTGGTCGAGATCACGCCCAAGAGCATCCGCCTGCGCAAGCGCTTCCTCAAGGAGCACGAGCGCAAGCGCGCCAGCCGCGAGGCGGCATGACGCACGCCGGCGCTGTCGCCGCCATGGTGCTCTCCACGCTCATGTGGAGTATCGCCGGCGTCGTCACGCGCTGGCTCGACAGCGCGCAGAGCTTCGAGGTGACCTTCTGGCGCAGCGCGTTCAACGTGCTGGCCCTGCTGGTGCTGCTGTCCGTGCTGCGCGGCCCGCGCCGGGTGCTGGCGTCGGTGCGCGACGGCGGGCGCGCGCTGTGGCTGTCGGGCCTGTGCTGGAGCGTGATGTTCACGGCCTTCATGGTGGCGTTGACGCTGACGAGCGTGGCCAACGTGCTCGTGACCATGTCGCTCGGGCCCTTGTTCACCGCGCTGGCGTCGCGCCTCGCGCTGGGGCATCGGCTGGCCGCACGCACCTGGGTCGCCATCGGCCTGGCCGGCCTGGGCATCGCGTGGATGTACGCTCACGAACTGCAGGGCGGGCAGCACCTGGTCGGAACCCTCGTCGCCCTGGCGGTGCCGGTGGCCGCGGCGGTCAACTGGACACTGATCCAGAGCCTGCGCGGCCGCGAGGCGGCGCCCGACATGCTGCCGGCGGTGCTGGTGGGCGCGGTGATCTCGGCCCTGGTCACGCTGCCGCTGGCGTGGCCGCTGACGGCCAGCGCGCACGACGTCGGACTGCTGGCCCTGCTCGGCGTGGTGCAGCTGGCCATCCCGTGCCTGATCTCGGTCGTCGCGGCACGGGTGCTGAGCGCGCCGGAAGTCTCGCTGCTGGCCCTGCTCGAGGTGCTGTTCGGCGTGCTGCTCGCGTGGTGGGGGGCCGGCGAAGCGCCCACCCGCGCCGTCCTCACCGGCGGGGTGCTGGTCCTGGGCACGCTGGCCGTGCACGAGCTGATCGGCATGCGCGCGCGGCGCGCCTGAGCCCGCGGCCAGGGTCTGTACGGGTCTGCGGGCGTCCGGCGGCGCCTACCATGGCCGCCATGAAGCGCCTGTCCGGTCTGGACGCGACCTTCCTGCACCTCGAGACGCCCGAGCAGCCGATGCACGTCGGCGCGCTGCACCTGTTCGAGCTGCCGCAGGGCCATCGCGGCCGCTTCGCAGCCGCGCTGCGGCGCCATATCGCCGAACGCCTGCCGCTCGCGCCGCCGCTGCGGCGCCGGCTGTGGATGATGCCGCTGAACCTCACGAACCCGGTGTGGGTGGACGCGCTGCCCGACCTGCGTCACCACATCGTCGAGCACCGCCTTCCGGCACGCCGCGGCCGTGCGCGCACCGCAGGGAGCGACGAGGAGCGGGCGGCCCTGCAGGCGCTGGTGGCGCGCCTGCACGCGCAGCGGCTCGACCGCGAACGCCCCCTGTGGCGCTTCCACGTCATCGAGGGGCTGGCACCGGCGGCGCACGGTGCGAGGCGCGTGGCGCTCTACACGCAGCTGCACCATGCCGCGGTCGACGGGCAGGCCGCTGTCGCACTGGCCAACGTCCTCCTCGACATCGCGCCGCAGCCGCGCAAACCGACCCTGCGCGCGTCCGCGCGCGCGCGGCGCTTCGAGCTGTCCCTGGTGGAGATGATCTCGGGTGCCGTCACCAGCGAGGCCGCGCAGGTGGCCCACCTGATCCGGGGCCTGCCGGCAGCGGTGGGGACCCTCGCGACGGCCGCACGCCGGGCGGCGACGCGCGGCGGGCGGGGCGCCGGCCGCCTCGGACTGGCGCCGCGTACGCGGCTGAACGGCTCGGCCTCCGGCGCGCGCGCATTTGCCGTGCTCACGCTGCCGCTGCCCGAGCTCAAGGCGCTGGGCCGTGCGCACGACGCCACGCTCAACGACCTCGTTCTCTGGCTCGTGGGCACCGCGCTGCGCCGCCACTTCGCCGCGCGCGGCGAATTGCCGCGCCAGTCGCTGGTGGCGGCGGTGCCGGTGTCCCTGCGCGCCCAGGGCGACACGCGGGCCGACAACCAGGCCTCGATGGCCTTGGTCAGCCTGGGCACCCAGCTGGCCGACCCGCGCAGGCGCCTCGCCCACGTCCGCGCGGCCACGCGCGCCATGAAAAGCACGCTGGCCGACCTCAAGCACGTGTTGCCCACCGACTTCCCCTCGCTCGGCGTGCCGTGGCTGACCGAGGCGGCGCTCGCCCTCTACCGCCGCGCGCTGAAGACCGAGCGCCTGCCGGTGGTGGCCAACCTGGTGATCTCCAACGTGCCCGGGCCGGAGCAGCCGCTCTACCTGGCCGGCGCGCGCATGTGCACCAACTACCCCTGCTCGATCGTCACGCATGGTCTCGGGCTCAACATCACGGTGCAGAGCTACGACCAGTCGCTCGATTTCGGCCTGATGGCCGACGCCGCGGCCATGCCCGAGGTGGGCGAACTCGCCGCGGCGATCGCCGTCGCGCTCGACGAGCTGCGCGGCCTGCCGGCGCTGGCCGCGGCCTCGGTACGGCCCGCGCAAAAGCCGCGTGTGCCCGCCCGCCCGCGCGTGCGCAAGGCCGCAGGCGCGTCGCGCGGATGACAGGGTCCTAGGGCAAGCGCTCAGCAGCACGGCCGTCGGCAGCGCCTAGGATGGCCGTCGATGAAGCCACGATTCCTGCGATCGCGCCTGCCCGAGCCGCCGCCGCTGTTCCACCCGGCCGACCTGCAGGCCCCGGGCCCGCTGCTGTGGTTGCTCGAGGGCCGCGCGCCGTGGGAGTTCGCGGCGCTGGTGGCCGCCATGCCCTGGCTGCGCAAGCTGCCCAAGGGCGACGGCCACCCGGTGATCGTCTTTCCCGGCCTCGGCGCCAACGACCTGACGACCGCGCCGATGCGGGCCTTCCTGCAGGACCTGCACTACAGCGCCTACCCCTGGAAACAGGGCTTCAACCTCGGCCCGCGCGGCGGGGTCCTGGAGGCCGTGCGCGCGCACGTGCAGCGCGTCGCCGAGCGCCATGGCGAAAGGGTCAGCCTGCTCGGCTGGAGCCTGGGCGGCCTGTACGCGCGCGAGATGGCCAAGGAGTTCCCGGCGCTGGCGCGCTGCGTGATCACGCTGGGCTCGCCGTTCGCCGGCCATCCGCGGGCCACCAACGCGTGGCGGCTGTACGAGCTGGTGAGCGGCCAGAACGTGCACGACCCCGAACTGATCGAACAGATCCGCGGCGTGCCTCCGGTGCCCACCACGTCGATCTATTCGCGCACCGACGGCATCGTCGCCTGGCAGTGCAGCCTCAACGAGCCCTCGCCGCTGGCCGAGAACATCGAGGTCCACTCCAGCCACGTCGGCATGGGGATGAACCCGCTGGCGCTGTACGCGATCGCCGACCGCCTGCGCCAGGACCCTGCTCACTGGAAGCGATTCGACCCCGCCGGAGCGCGCCGCTGGTTCTTCCGCACCACCGGCCACGCGCCGTTCGGCGCCTCGCGCCACTGAGGATGCAGATCCAGGCCAACGGCCTGCGCCTCGAGGTGGACGACCAGGGGCCGCCCGCCTCGCCGGGGGGCGCGCCGATCGTCCTCGTCATGGGCCTGGGCATGCAGCTCGTCGCCTGGCCGGATCCGTTCGTGCGCCGGCTGGTCGACGCCGGCCGTCGCGTGATCCGCTTCGACAACCGCGACGCCGGCCTCAGCGAGGGCTTCGACCACCTCGGCGCGCCGGGCTTCGGCGGGGTCATGCTGCGCTACTGGTTGCACCTGCCGGTGCCTGCGCCCTACACGATCGGCGACATGGCGGCCGACACGCTGGGCCTGCTGGACGCGCTGAACCTGCCGCGCGTTCACGTGGTGGGCGCCTCGATGGGCGGCATGATCGCGCAGCACCTGGCGGCGCGGCACCCCGAGCGCGTGGCACGCCTGACGCTGATGATGACCACCTCCGGCGCGCGCCACCTGCCGCAGCCGAGCGCGCGCGTGCGCATGGCCTTGCTCGATCGCCGCCACGCGCCCGCCGACATCGAGGGTCTGGTCGATCACCTCGAGTCGGTGATGACGCTGATCGGCAGCCCGGCCTACCGTCCCGACCGCGAGACCCTGCGCCTGCGCCTGCGTGCGATGGTGACGCGGGCGTTCCGTCCGGCCGGCACGCTGCGCCAGGTGGTGGCGGTGGTGGCCGACGGCGACCGCTCGCCGCTGCTGCCGCGCATCGAGGCGCCCACGCGCATCGTGCACGGTGCGGCCGACCCCTTGGTGCCGGTGGCGGCGGCGCACGACCTGGCCGCCAAGATCGCCGGCGCCGAGCTCGAGGTCATCGCGGGCATGGGCCACGACCTGCCCGAGCCGCTGTGGGCGCGCCTGGCCGAGGCCGTCCTGCGGCCCTGAGGGCCTCGCGTCCTCAGCGCCAGCCGCCCGCCAGGCTGCGGTAGACGCCCACCAGGGCGGTGGCCGCAGCGGTCTGGCCCTGGGCCAGCCGTTCGCGTGCCTGCAGCAGTTCGCGCTCGGCGTCGAGCAGTGCCAGGAAGTCGATGCTTCCGGCCTCGAAGCGCGCACGGGCGATCTGCGCGGCCGCCTCGGCGGCGCGGGCCGCCGCGAAGAGGTGCTCGGTGCGCTGCTGGCTGCGGTTGAAGCCCGCCAGCGCGCCCTCGGTCTCCTCGAGGGCGGCCAGCACCGTCTGCTCGAACTGCGCCAGCGCGGCCTCGCGCCGTGCATCGGCGGCATCCACCTGTGCCCGGCGCTGGCCGTGGTCGACCAGGCTCCACAGCAGCGAGGCGCCCAGGCTGTAGGCAAAGGAGGCCGAGTCCCCCAGGTCGCCCACGCGCCCTGCGTTCAGGCCCAGCGTGCCCGCCAGCGTGATGCTCGGGTAGAGGGCGCCTCGTGAACTGCCGGCGCGCGCCTCGGCAGCGCGCAGCTGGGCCTCGGCGGCGGCCACATCGGGCCGTCGCGCCAGCAGCGTGGCGGGCGAGCCGATGGCCCCCAGCGGCGTCGCGGGCAGGCCGGGCAGCGGTTGCGCGGCCGCCAGGCGCGCATCCAGTGCTGCAGGGGGGAGCCCGCTGAGCACCGCCAGGCGCATGCGCGTGCGCGCCAGCGCCGTCTCGAGCGCCGGCACGCCCGCTGCCGTGCCTTCGACCAGGGCCGTGGCGCGCGCGGTGTCCAGGGCCGTTCCGCGGCCGACCTCCTCGCGGGCGCGCACCAGGCGCAGCGCCTCGCGCTGGCCCGCCAGGTCGAGCGTCACCACGCGCAGCTGCTCCTGCAGGCCGCGCAGCTCGAAGTAGTTGCGGGCCAGCTCGGCGGCCACACTGACCTGCACCGCGCGGCGCTGGGCCTCGGTGGCGAGCACCGTCGCGGCGGCGGCGCGCTGCTCGTGGGCCAGGCGATCGAAGAGATCGATTTCCCAGCGCGCCGCAAGGCCGGCACCGAACGCGTTGCCGGTCGCCGGGTCGCCGTCGCCGTCGCGCTGGCGCGTGCGCGCTGCGCTCGCCGTGACGTCGATCGTCGGGCGGGTCAGCGCGTCGCTGATGCGTGCCGACGCGCGGGCCTCGGCCACGCGCGCGGCGGCCACGCGCAGGTCGCGGTTGGCAGCGAGCGCCTCGCTCACCAGGGCGTCCAGTTCGCGGTCGCCGAAGGCGCGCCAGAACTCGGCCACCGGCTCCATCGCCGTCGCGGGCGCCTGCGCGAACGCCGCAGGCGGCGCGACGCCGGACGTCGCGGGCACCGGCGCGATGGCGCAGCCGCAGATCAGGCTGGTGGCGGCCAGCGCCGGCAGGGCGAGGTGCTTCATCGTCCTGCCTCCTTGCCTTCGTCGTCCGCCCCCGGTTCCCAGGGGTGCGCCGCCGCCTCCACGGCGGCGCGCATCTGGGCGGCCCGGGCGCGGCGGCGCTCGGTGCTCTTGCGCAGCAGTGCGTAGAACACGGGCGTGAGGAAGATGCCGAAGGCCGTCACGCCCACCATGCCCGAGAACACGGCGATGCCCATCGCGCGGCGCATCTCGCTGCCCGCTCCGCTGCCCAGGATCAGCGGCACCACGCCGGCGCAGAACGCGATGGAGGTCATCAGGATCGGACGCAGACGCAGGCGGCAGGCCTCGATGACGGCGTCGAGCATGTCCTTGCCGGTCTCCTCGAGCTCCTTGGCGAACTCGACGATCAGGATCGCGTTCTTGCACGCCAGGCCCACCAGCACCACGAGTGCCACCTGCGTGAAGATGTTGAGGTCGCCCGGCTGCATGAAAGGCGGAAAGCTCGACAGCCAGACCCCGAACAGCGCCGACAGCACGCCCATCGGCACGATCAGGATGATGGCCAGCGGCAGGGTCCAGCTCTCGTACTGCGCGGCCAGCACCAGCACCACCAGCACCACCGACAACAGCAGCACCGCCGCCAGCGTCGGCAGGCGCCAGTCGGTGCCCGGCACGGCCATGTCGCGCGTCAGGCGGTCCTGGTAGCTCAGTTCGGTCCACTCGTAGCTCATGCCGCGCGGCAGGCCCTTGAGCAGGGCCTCGATCTCCGCCTCGGCCTGGCTGCTCGAGAAGCCGGGGTTCGGCGCGCCGTTGATGTCCGCCGAGAGGTAGCCGTTGTAGCGCGTCACGCGCGTCGGCCCGAAGGTGGGGTCGACCTTGAGCAGCGCCGACAGCGGCACCATCTCGCCGCGCGCGTTGCGTGTCTTGAGCTGCGTGATCGATCCGGCGTCGGAGCGGAAGGGCGCGTCGGCCTGCACGATCACCTGGTAGGTCTTGCCGAACTTGGCGAAGTCGTTGACGTACAGCGAGCCGAGGTTGATCTGCAGCGTGTCGTAGATCTCCGTCAGCGGCACGCCCATCTGCTTGGCCTTGGCGCGGTCGACCGCCGCGAACAGCTGCGGCACGTTGATGTCGTAGGTCGAGAACGGGGTGCCGATGCTGGTCCTGGGGTTGCCGTAGACCTGGCCCAGCGTGCCCCACACGGCGCCGTACAGCGCCTGCTCGCCGAGGCCGGCGCGGTCCTGCACCTGCAGCTTGAAGCCGCCGGCCGCTCCCAGGCCTTCGACGGCCGGCGGCGGCACCACGAACATGCGCGCCTCCTGGATCTGCTGGATCGCGCCGTTGACCTGGCCGAGGATCGCGAACTTGCTCTTGTCGGGCGTGGTGCGCTTGTCGAAGGACTCGAGGCCGAAGAACACGATGCCCTCGTTGGGGGCGGCCGAGAAGCCGGCGATCGACAGCCCCGGGAAGGCCACCGAATCGACGATGCCCGGCACCTTGAGCGCGATGTCGCTCATCCGGCGCAGCACCGCCTCGGTGCGGTCGAGCGACGCGCCGGCGGGCAGCTGTGCGATGCCGATCAGGTACTGCTTGTCGGGCGCCGGCACGAAACCGCTGGGGATGCGCGCGAACAGCACAAGCGTCGCGCCCAGCAGCACGGCGTACACGCCCAGGGCCAGGCTCTTGCGCCGGAGCACGCCGGTGACGCCTCGCCCGTAGGCCTGGCTGCTGCGGCGGAAGAAGCGGTTGAAGGCGGCGAAGAAGCGGCCGAGGACGGCGTCCATCCCTCGCGTCAGGCGGTCCTTCGGTGCGTCGTGCGGGCGCAGCAGGATGGCGGCCAGCGCCGGCGACAGCGTCAGCGAGTTGAAGGCCGAGATCACCGTCGAGATCGCGATCGTGACCGCGAACTGGCGGTAGAACTGGCCCGAAAGCCCGGGCACGAAGGCCAGCGGCACGAACACCGCGCACAGCACCAGCGCGATCGCGACGATGGGCCCGCTCACCTCGCGCATGGCCTGGATCGTCGCGTAATGCGGCGGCAGGCCGCGCTCGATGTTGCGCTCGACGTTCTCGACCACGACGATGGCGTCGTCCACCACGATGCCGATGGCCAGCACGAGGCCGAACAGCGTCAGCGTGTTGATCGAGAAGCCCAGCGCGAGCAGCGCCGCGAAGGTGCCGACGATCGACACCGGCACGGCCAGCAGCGGGATGATCGACGCGCGCCAGGTCTGCAGGAACAGGATCACGACCAGCACGACCAGCAGGATGGCCTCGATGAGGGTCTCGATCACCTTCTCGATGGAGGTCTTCACGAAGCGCGTCGGGTCGTAGACGATGTCGTACTTGACCCCCTGCGGGAAGGACGGCGCCAGCCGGTCCATCGTCTCGCGCACCGCGTTGGACAGGGCCAGCGCGTTGCTGCCCGGGGCCTGGAAGATGCCGATGGCCGCCGCCTCGCGGTTGTTGAGCAGGCTGCGCAGCGCGTAGGTGTTGGACGACACCTCGACACGCCCGACGTCCCGGACGCGCACCAGCGCGCCGGTGGCCGGGTCGCTGCGCACGATGACCTCGGCGAACTCCTCCTCGGTCGACAGGCGCCCCTGCGTGTTGATCGCGAGCTGGAACTCCACGCCCTTGGACGACGGCGGCGCGCCGACCACGCCGGCGGCCACCTGGGCGTTCTGCTCGCGCAGCGCGTTCACCACGTCGCCGGCGGTCAGGCCGCGCGCCGCCAGCTTGCCCGGGTCGAGCCAGACGCGCATCGCGTAGTCGCCCGAGCCGAAGCTGATGACCGTGCCGATGCCGGGGATGCGCAGCAGTTCGTCGCGCACGTTGAGCTGCGCGTAGTTGCGCAGGTACAGCGCGTCGTAGCGGTCGTCGGGCGACAGCAGGTGCACCACCATCACGAAATTGGTCGCCTGCTTCTCGGTGATGACGCCGATCTGGCGCACCGTGTCGGGCAGGCGGGGCAGGGCGCGGTTGACGCGGTTCTGCACCGCCGTCTCGGCGGCCTCGGGGTCGGTGCCGACCTTGAACGTCACGGTCAGCGTCATCTGGCCGTCGGCGGTGGCCTGGCTCTCGAAGTACAGCAGGTTCTCGAGGCCGTTGATCTGCTCCTCGAGCGGCGTGGCCACCGTCTCGCTGATGACGCGTGGATTGGCGCCCGGGAACTGCGCGCGCACCACCACCTGCGGCGGCGCGACCTCGGGGTACTCCGACACCGGCAGGCGGAAGATCGCCAGCGCGCCGACCAGGAAGATGAAGATCGACAGCACCGCCGCAAAGCGCGGGCGATCGATGAAGAAGCGCGAGATGTCCATGACGCGCGCGCCTTACTGCTTGGCGCCGGCGGGGGCGCCCCCCGGGGCGGCGGGCGGCGGCACGATCGGCATGCCCTGCGCATCGACCTTGAGGACGGTGGGCGTCACCGGCGCGCCCGGGAAGGCGCGCTGCAGCCCGTCGACGATCACCAGCTCGCCCGCCTTCAGTCCCTGCACGACGCGCATGCCGCCGTCGAGCGCGCCGAGTTGCACCTCGCGCGGCGCGACGATGTGGTTGGCGCCGACGGTGAGCACGATCTTGCGCGTCTGGTCGGTGCCGATGGCGCGGTCGGGCACCAGCACCGCCGGTGCCGGCTCGCCGCTGGCCAGGCGCACGCGCGCCGACAGGCCTGGCGTGAAGCGGCCGTCCTTGTTGTCGAGCACCGCGCGCACGCGGATCGTGCCGGTCGCCGGGTTGAGGCGGTTGTCGACGAAGTCCACCGTGCCCCGGTGCGGGAAGCCCGCCTCGTCGGCCAGGCCGACCATCACCGTGGGCGCGGCCGCGCGTGGCGTGGAGGCCGCCCGCAGCCGCAGGTAGCTGGCCTCGCTCGCGTCGAACCACACGTGCACCTTGTCGCTGGCCACCAGCGTCGTGAGCACCGGCTCGCCGACGCCCACCAGGTTGCCCGCCGTCACGTTGGCCCGCGACACGCGCCCGGCGACCGGTGCAACGATGCGCGTGTACTCGAGGTTCAGCTGGGCCGACGCGAGCGTCGCCTGGGCCGCGCGCGCGGCGGCCTGCGCGCTGCGCTCGCCGGCGCGCAGCTGGTCCACCTCCTGCTGCGACACGGCCTTCTGCGGCAGCAGCTTCTCGGCGCGAGCGCGCTCGGCCTCGGCGAGCTCGGCCTGCGTGCGCGCGGCGGCGAGCTGGGCCTGCGCGCGTTCGACCTCCGCGGCGAACGGTCGCGCATCGATGGTGAACAGCAGCGCGCCCTGGGCCACGCGCTGGCCCTCGCGGAAGTGCACCTGCTGCAGCGTGCCGGCCGCGCGCGAACGCAGCTCGACCGTCGCCTGTGCCTCGATGCGCGCGGAGAAATCCTCCTGCGTCTGCACGCTGCGCTGCACGGCCGGCGCCACCGAGACCGGCGGCGGTCCGCCGGGTGCGCCTTGCGACTGCGCCGGCGAGCATCCGCCCAGCCAGGCCATGCCGAGGGTGACGACCACCGCAAGAGGGAGAAGGCGCGCGCCGCCGGCGCGCGCTGCGACAAGCTGGGTCATCGTGGGACTCCTTGAGGCGCCGCGGAGCTCGTGACCCCGGCGGTCGATGTCGAAGGGCAGCGATCCTAACGACTATCGAACGGCCTTGCAGGGCCACTGCCGATCACGGGTGCAGCGCCTTCCGACGGGAGGGCGCCGTCGTGCGGGGACAATAGGCGCCGCATGCCGCTCGCGTCCCCAGCCCCCGCCCCGGTCTCGCCCTGGAGACTGTCCGTCGCGCCGATGATGGACTGGACCGATCGCCATTGCCGCACCTTCCATCGCCTGATCACGCGGCGCACGCGCCTGTACACCGAGATGGTGACCACCGGCGCGCTGCTGCACGGTGACGTGCCGCGCCATCTCGACTTCAATGCCCAGGAGCACCCCGTGGCGCTGCAGCTCGGCGGCAGCGAGCCCGCGGACCTGGCGGCCTGCGCGAAGCTGGCGCTGCGCTGGGGCTACGACGAGATCAACCTCAACTGCGGCTGCCCGAGCGAGCGGGTGCAGCGCGGCGCCTTCGGGGCCTGCCTGATGGCCGAGCCGGCACTGGTGCGCGAGGGCGTGGCGGCGATGCTCGATGCGGTGGCGGGCGCGCTGCCGGTGACGGTCAAGCACCGCATCGGCATCGACCGCGGCGAGAGCTACGGCTTCGTGCGCGACTTCGTCGGCACCGTGGGCGAGGGCGGCTGCACGGTGTTCATCGTGCACGCGCGCAATGCCTGGCTCCAGGGCCTCTCGCCGAAGGAGAACCGCGAGGTGCCGCCGCTGCGCTACGAGTTCGTGCACCGGCTCAAGCGCGACTTCCCGCACTGCACCATCGTGCTCAACGGCGGGCTGACCGAGGCGGCGCAGGTCGATGCCGAGCTGCCGTTCGTCGATGGCGTGATGTGGGGGCGCGAGGCCTACCATCATCCCTGGAAGATGGCCGAGTGGGACGTGCGTTACCTCGGCGCCGAGGCGCCGGCGGCCAGCGAACGCGAGGCCGTGGAGGCGGCGCTGGTCGACTACATGGAACGCGAGGCCCGCGAGCGCGGCACGCCCTGGCATGCGATCGCGCGCCACATGATGGGCCTGTACAACGGCCTGCCGGGCGCACGGCGCTGGCGCCAGGTCTGGAGCGACCACCGGCTCAAGGACCGGGCGCCGCGCGAGGTGATGGCGCTGGCCCATCGCCGGCCGGCACAATCGATGCCCGCCAGCACCATCGCGCACACCGCATGAACGACTCCCTCCTGGCCGTCATCGGCGGCAGCGGCCTGTACGACCTGCCGGGCCTCACCGACACGCGCTGGGTCAAGGTCGACACGCCCTGGGGCGAACCGAGCGACGAGATCTTCCTCGGCACGCTCGGGGGCGCGCGCCTGGCCTTCCTGCCGCGGCACGGGCGCGGCCACCGCATCCCGCCCTCGGAGGTGAACTACCGCGCCAACATCGCGGCGCTGAAGATGCTCGGCGCCACCGACGTGCTGGCGATCAGCGCCGTGGGCGGGCTGCGCGAGCAGCTGCCCCCGGGCACCTTCGTCGTGGTCGACCAGTTCATCGACCGCACGATCGCGCGTGCCAAGAGCTTCTTCGGCCGCGGCCTGGTTGCGCACGTCTCGATGGCGCACCCGGTGTGCGCCCGGCTGGGCGACCACGTGGAGGCGGCATTGCGCGCGCAGGCGCTGCCGCATGCGCGCGGCGGCACCTACCTGGTGATCGAGGGGCCGCAGTTCTCGACCCAGGCCGAGTCGCACTTGTACCGCCAATGGGGTTGCGACGTGATCGGGATGACCAACATGCCCGAGGCCAAGCTCGCGCGCGAGGCGGAGCTGTGCTACGCCAGCATCGGCATGGTCACCGACTACGACTGCTGGCACCCCGAGCACGACGCGGTGACGGTCGACAGCGTGATCCGCACGCTGCTGGCCAACGCCGACCATGCGCGCGCGCTGGTGCGCGCGCTGGCCGGCACGATCGCCGGCGACGCACTCGGGGCCGGCTGTGCCTGCCGGCGCGCGCTCGACCAGGCCCTGATCACGGCGCCGTCCGCGCGCGATGCGGCGATGGTCCAGCGCCTGCGCCCGATCGCCGCTCGCGTGCTGCCGCCGCTGGAGGGTTGAGGACGATGCTGGTCGATGGCCGGCCCCTGCGCCCGCTGCGCGCCTTGCCGCAAGGCGACGGCGTCGAGATCATCGACCAGCGCGCCCTGCCGCACGCACTGACCCTGGTCACGCTGCGCACGTCCGAGGCGGTGTTCACCGCGATCCGCGACATGTGGCTGCGCGGCGCGCCGCTGATCGGTGCGGCCGCGGCCTTTGGTCTGGCGCTCGCGCTGCGGGAGGACGCCGGCGACGCGGCACTCGCACGCGCCGCGGCGCGTCTGCGCTCGGCCCGGCCCACGGCGGTCAACCTGGCCTGGGCGATCGAGCGCCTGCAGCGCCTGCTGGTCCCGCTCGACGCGGCCCGGCGCGCGCACAGGGCCTGGCAGGAGGCCGTGGCGATCGCCGAGGAGGACGTGGCCGTCAACGCGGCCATCGGCCGCCACGGCCTGGCGCTGCTGGAGGCCGTGGCCGCACGGCGCGGCGGCCCGGTGCGCGTGCTGACGCATTGCAATGCCGGGTGGCTGGCCACGGTCGACTGGGGCACCGCCACGGCGCCCCTGTACCTCGCGCAAGAGCGCGGGCTCGCGCTGCATGTCTGGGTCGATGAGACGCGTCCGCGCAACCAGGGCGCCAGCCTCACGGCCTGGGAGCTGGGGCGCGCGGGCGTGCCGCATGCGGTGGTGGCGGACAACGCGGGCGGCCACCTGATGCAGCGCGGCGACGTGGATCTCGTCATCGTCGGCTGCGACCGCGTGGCCGCCAACGGCGACGTGTGCAACAAGATCGGCACCTACCTGAAGGCCCTGGCCGCGCACGACAACGGCGTGCCGTTCTACGTGGCGATGCCGACCTCGACGCTCGACCTCGCGCTGCCCCACGGGGGTGCGATCCCGATCGAGGAGCGGCACGCACGCGAGGTGACGCACGTGGCCGGGCGCGATGCGGCGGGGCGCCTGGTCGAGGTGCAGCTCACGCCCGACGGCGCCGCGGCGGCCAACCCGGCCTTCGACGTCACGCCCGCGCGCCTGGTGAGCGGGCTGATCACCGAGCACGGCGTCGTGGCGGCCGCGCCCGAGGCGCTGCGGCGCCTGACGGAGGCGCCGCGATGAACGAGGAGCAGGTGCGCGTGGCGCTGGTCGAGGCAGTGCGCCGGCTCGACGCGCAGGGCCTGAACCGCGGCAGCACCGGCAACCTGAGCCTGCGCTGGGGGGAGGGCATGCTGATCACGCCCACCGGCATGGGGGCGCACGACCTGCAGCCACAGGACCTGGTCTGGCTCGGCTGGGATGGCACGCAGCGCGGTGAGTGGGCGCCCTCGTCGGAATGGGCCTTCCACCAGGCGGCCTACCGGGCGCGGCCGGACCGCCATGCGCTGGTGCACACGCATTCGGTGAACGCCACGGCGCTGGCCTGCCTGGATCGCGCGCTGCCGCCGTTCCACTACATGGTGGCCGTGGCGGGCGGCCACGACGTGCCCTGCGTGCCCTACCACCTGTTCGGCAGCGAAGCGCTGGCGCAGGCGGTGGGGCAGGCCCTGCGCGCGCGCGACGCCTGCCTGCTGGCCCACCACGGCCTGGTGGCCGTCGGTGCCACGCTGGCCCAGGCGATGAAGGTGGCCCAGGAGATCGAGGCGCTGTGCGAGGTCTACCTGCGGGCGCTGGCGGCGGGCGAGCCTGCGCTGCTGAGCGCGGCGCAGATGGACGAGGTGGTCGCCCGGTTTGCACGCTACGGCCGCGCCGCGCGCGGCGGCGCCGCATGATCCGCGTGCGCGACATCGACCACGTCGTGCTGCGCGTGGTCGACCTCGAGCGCATGCTGTGGTTCTACGGCGAGGTGCTGGGCTGCCCGGTCGAGCGGCGGCGCGACGCGATCGGCCTCGTGCAGCTGCGCGCCGGCCGTTCGATGATCGACCTGGTGCCCGTCGACGGCAAGCTCGGGCGCGCTGGCGGGCACGCCCCGGCGGCCGAGGGCCGCAACGTCGACCACTTCTGCCTGCGCGTGGAACCCTTCGACGAGGGCGCGATCCGGGCCCACCTGGCGCACCACGGCGTCGCGGCGGGGGCGACCGAGGCGCGCTACGGCGCCGAGGGCGAAGGCCCGTCGATCTACCTCACCGACCCGGAGGGCAACGTGGTCGAACTGAAGGGCCCACCCGCCGCCTGAGCACGCACGGCGCGAGCGCCGCACGCGCGGCCGATCGTCACAGGTGCTTCCAGCGCATCCACGGCGCCGAGTTGAAGAAGCTCGCCACCGCCGATCCCGGCGCGACCAGGGCGTCTGCGCCCGAGAGCAGCGTGTCGGGCAAGGTCAGCGCCGCGGCCGGCAGTGCCGATGTCACCTGCGCCAGGGTCTTCGGACCGATGATGGCCGAGGCGATGCCCGGCTGGGCGATGACCCACGCATACGCCGCCTGGGCCGGATCGAGGCCATGCCGACGGGCCAGCTCGGCGAAGGCGTTGCCGACCCGGATGCCCGCGTCGGTGACACGCTCGGCGTAGATGCCGCCGCGCACGGCCGCCCGCGTGTCGCCGCCGCGGCCCTGCGCGTAGCGTCCGGCCAGCATGCCCATCGCCAGCGGCGACCACGCCATCACGCCCACGCCATGCGCCTGGCAGGCCGGCAGCAGCTCGTTCTCGATGCGGCGGTCGAGCAGGTTGTACGGCGACTGCTCGGAGACGACCCGGGCGATGCCGAGGCGCTCGGAAGTCATCACCGACGTGGCGACATGCCAGCCCGGCGCGGTCGACGAGCCGATGTAGCGCACCTTGCCGGCGCGCACGAGATCGTCGAGCGCGCGCAGGGTCTCGTCCAGCGGCACGTCCATGTCGGGGCGGTGCGACTGGTACAGGTCGATGTGATCGCGGCCGAGCCGGCGCAGCGAGCCCTCGCAGGCGCGGATGACGGCCAGCCGGGAGTTGCCGCGATCGTGCACCCCGGCGCCGAACGGATAGTGGAACTTCGTCGCGACCAGCACGTCGTCGCGCCCCAGCTTGCGCAAGGCCATGCCGACGAGTTCTTCGGCGGCACCCGCGGCGTACGAGTTCGCGGTGTCGATCATGTTCACGCCGGCATCGAGCGCCGCCGCGATGATGCGCTCGGACTCGGCCGCGGGTGTCGGGTTGGCGAAGTTGTCGGAGCCGAGGACGAGCGTCGAGACCCGCAGGCCGCTCGAGCCGAGCGCGCGGTACCGCATCAGCCGGCCGCGTCCGCGATCACGTGCGGCGCCTCGCGGGCGGCGGGGCCGGCGGCGCGGGGTGGGAGGGCTTCGCCGCGACGGCGGCCTGGGCCTGCCGCCGCGCGCTGGCCTGCGCATCGCGCCGCAGCAGGGCATGCAAGTCCTGGCGCACCCGCTCGACATGGTCCGCGAGGTACTCGCAGGCCTCGGGGACCTTGCCCTCGCGGCACAGGCGCAGCAGGTGGCGGTGCTCCTTCTCGGCGCGGCTCAGGGCCGGTGCGCGGTTCATCTGCAGGCGCGTGAAACGGTCGCTGGTCTGCAGCAAGGTGGTGACGATCGCCAGCGTGCGCGGCTGGCGCGCATGCCGGTACAGCGCCAGGTGGTAGCGCGCGTTCAGGTGGCCCCATTGCGCCACGTCCTGCGCGGCGATGGCGTCCGCGAAGGCCGCATCGAGTGCCGAGATCTCGGCGAAGTCTTCCGGCCCCAGCAGGGGCGCGGACTGCGCCAGCATGCGCGGCTCCAGCAGCACGCGCAGATCGAAGACGTCGTCGATCTCTTCCAGCGAGAACGCCGAGACGATTGCGCCCTTGTGCGGCTCGATGCGCACCAGCCCCTCGGCCTCCAACTGGATCAAGGCCTCGCGGATCGGGATGCGGCTGACCTGGAAGCTGGCCGCCAGCGCGTCCTGGCGCAGCTGCTCGCCGGCCGGGTAGGTGCCGTCCAGGATGGCACGCCGCAGCTCCTCCACGATGGCGGCGGACAGGGTGCGGTGGCCGAGGCGGGTTTTCATGGTCGGGCGGCGCGGGCCGAGGCGGATCGATCCGGGCCGGGGCTTGACGCGTAGATTGTATAAAGTATATGCTGCTCTGCAAAGCGCAAGCGAATCATGGCGCATCTTGTCCGGCGCACCTCGACTCCCGCAATGCACCCACTCCCCAATTTGCGCCCCACGGGCGGGCTCCGCTGATGGACGATCAGGCATTGGCGGCAGCGCCCCCTGCCGCGCCCTTGCGGGTCGTCATGGCGCTGTCGGCCCGGCTGCTGGCGGTCGAGCGTATCGCGGTCGCGGCGCTGATGTTCCTGCTGACCGGGCTGATCCTGCTCAACGTCGTCACCCGCTACAGCGGCGTCGCGCTGTACTGGGTCGACGAGTCGGCCGTCTATTCGGTGGTCTTCCTCACCTTCATCGGCGCCTCGTCGATGACGCGCCTGCGCCTGGATTTCGCGGTCACGATGCTGACCGAGCGCTTCCCGCCGCGCGGCGTGCGCATCGCCAAGGCGACGGCCACCGTCATCGTGCTGCTGTTCGGGCTGACGCTGCTGTGGCTGTGCGTGCTGTGGCTCGACCCGGTGGGCCTGGCGCGTGCCGGATTCGACGCGCGGGAGCTGGCCGCCAGGACCTTCAACTTCATCTACACCGAGCGCACGCAGACGCTCAACTGGCCGGTGTGGGCCCTGTACCTGATCATGCCGCTCTTCGCGCTGTCGATGACGATCCACAGCGCCGCCAACCTGCTCGAGGACCTGGAACTGGTCCCGCGTGCGAGCCAGGCGGGCTTCCTGGGTTCCTCCAGCATGCAAGGCGTGGGCTGAGATGTTCACCGGCCTCGTGTTGGCGTTGGTGCTGCTGGCGGGCGTGCCGATCGGCCTGTGCCTGTGCATCGGCGGCATCGCCTTCCTCGTCTCGCTCGACAACCCGGTGCTCTACCAGTCCTATCCGCTGCAGATGTTCGGCGGGGTGGACAGCTACGGCCTGATCGCGATCCCGCTGTTCATCCTGATCGGCGAGATCATGAACGGCGGCGGCATCACGCGCCGCATCGTCGATCTGGCGATGGCCTTCATCGGCTCCATCCGGGCGGGGCTGGCCTACGTGAACATCCTGGCCAACATGTTCGTGGCCTCGATCCTGGGCTCGGCCACGGCGCAGGTGGCGATCATGTCGCAGATCATGGTGCCCGAGATGGAGCGGCAGGGCTACGACAAGGACTTCGCCGCCGGACTGACCGCCTATGGCGGCATGCTCGGTCCGATCATCCCGCCGTCGGTCATGTTCGTGGTCTACAGCGCGCTGGCGCAGGTGTCCGTCGGCGACATGCTGATCGCCGGCATCCTGCCCGGCGTCGCCCTCACGATGCTGTTCTTCGCGGTGATCGCGTTGCTGGGCTACTTCCACGCCTACCCGCGCGGCGTCCGCAAGACGCCCAGGGAGCGGATCGTCACGATCCTGAAGGCCGCGCCGACGATGCTGATCCCGATCGTGATCGTCGGCTCCATCCTCAGCGGCCTGGCCAACGCCACCGAGAGCGCGGCGGTGGGCGCCGTGGCCGCGGCCCTCGTGGGCCGGTACTGGACCAAGGAGTTCCGCTTCTCGCGTCTGCCGCAGATGATGCTGCGCGCGGGCATCTACTCGGCGGTGGTGCTGTTCCTCGTCGCGGCGGCCGCCGTCTTCTCGTGGATCCTCATCTACGGCAAGGTGCCGCAGGCCACCGCCGCGTGGGTGCAGACCGTGGCCAAGGATCCGGTGAGCTTCATGCTGCTGACCAACCTGATCCTGCTGGTGATCGGCACCGTGATCGACGGCATCCCCGGCCTGATCATGACCGTGCCGATCCTGCTGCCGCTGGCCACCGACGTCTATCACATCGACCCGCGCCACTTCGGCGTGGTCGTCGTCATCAACCTCGTGCTGGGCCTGCTGTCGCCGCCGGTCGGCTTGTGCTTCTTCGTGGCGGCGGCCGTCACCGGCGCGAAGCCCGGCCGGATGTTCATGCTGACCCTGCCGTTCTTCGGCGTGGCCTGCGTGCTGCTGGTGCTGCTGTCGGTCTACCCGCAGCTTTCGCTGGCCCTCCTGAAATGAACCCCGTCCCCACAACCTCGGAGATTGAGACATGAGCCTGTCCCGCCGCCACCTTCTTGCCATGGGCGCCACGCTGCCGCTGGCCGCGCCGACCCTCTCGCTGGCCCAGGCCAAGGAGCTCCGGCTCGGCCTCATCACCCCGGTGGGCCACTCCTGGAACAAGGCGGCGCTGGTGCTGGCCGACAAGCTCAAGGCCGCCACCAACGGCCGCCTGACGATGACGGTGTTCCACTCCGGCCAGCTCGGCAACGAGTCGGCCATGATGCAGCAGCTGCAGTCCGGCGCGCTGGACATGGGTTTCATCCAGGCGGCGGAACTGGGCTCGCGCGTGCCGCACCTCGCGGCCATCAATGCGCCGTACCTGGTGCGCTCGACGCCGGCGGTGGCCAAGTTCGTGCGCCACCCCGAGGTGCTCAAGCTGTTCGACGTGCTGCCCAGCACGACGGGCACCATCGGCCTGGGCTGGGGCATCACCGGCATGCGGGCGATCTTCTCGTCGAAGGACCTGAAGTCGCTCGCCGACATCAAGGGCATGAAGCTGCGCATCAACCCGACGCCGGTGTACCGCGACTTCTACCAGCTGCTGGGCGCCGCGCCGACGCCGATCCCCACGCCGCAGGTGTACGACGCCATGGCCAACGGGCAGGTCGACGGCCTCGAGGCCGACCTGGAGTTCTCGTGGAACCAGCGCTTCGACAAGGTCTCGAAGGTCATCCTGCAGATGAACGCCGTGTTCATGCCCTTTGCCGCCGTGGTGTCGGGCCGCGTGTGGCAGGCCTTCCCGGCCGCCGACCGCGACCTCATCACCCGGCTGGTCAAGGAGACGCTCGACGAGCAGATCGACAGCCTGGCCGGCAACGAGCCGAACCTGATCGAGAACTTCAAGAAGGCGCCGATCCCCATCCGCCAGGTGGCGGTGGCCGACACCGAGGCGGTGATCGCCGCGTTCGACAAGATGTGGCTGCCGCAGGCACCCGTGATCGCCAACCTGCGCAAGGTCGGCGCGTCGATCACCTGATCGGCCGCAAGGAGCAACGCTGATGAGCAAGAACGTGTTCACGGGCGTCATGCCCGCGCTGATGACGCCCTGCAGGGCCGACCGCACTCCCGACTTCGAGGCGCTCGCACGCAAGGGCAGGGAGCTGGTGGCGGCCGGCATGTCGGGCGTGATCTATTGCGGCTCGATGGGCGACTGGCCGCTGCTGACCGACGAGCAGCGCATGGTCGGCGTGGAGCACCTGGTGAAAGCCGGTTTGCGCGTCATCGTCGGCACCGGCGCGCAGAACCCGATGCGCGCGGCCGCGCTGGCCGCGCACGCCAAGCGCACCGGCGCCGCCGGCCTGATGCTGATCCCGCGCGTGCTGTCGCGCGGCGCCTCGGCGGCCGCGCAGTACGCGCACTTTGCGGCCATCCTGGAGGCGGGCGTCGACCTGCCCGCCGTGATCTACAACAGCCCGTACTACGGCTTCGAGACCAAGGCCGACCTGTTCTTCGCGCTGCACGACAAGTACCCGCACCTGGTGGGCTTCAAGGAGTTCGGCAGCACCCGGGCCATGAGCTATGCCGCCGAGCACATC
>DASTJE010000249.1:0-6926 GCA_035716845.1 Burkholderiaceae bacterium | reverse complement strand
CCATGCGGCCCGGCCCCAAGGTCAAGCCCGTGGACATCAACAGCGCAAGCCGCGCCGAGCTGATGAAGCTGCCCGGCATCGGCGGCGACGAGGCCGACCGCATCATCAAGGGCCGGCCCTACCCGAGCAAGGCCAAGCTGCTGGCGTCGCAGATCCTCAGCCCCGAGAAGTACGACGGCCTGAAGGGCCGCATCGTCGCCCGGCAACCGGCGCCGGCCAAGCCCAAGTCGGCGCCGCGGACGTCGGGGAAGTCCTGAGCCACTGCGCAGGCGCGAACCGGCAGGCTTGCGATGATGACCGGCGGAGCAACGACCCGCGTTGCGCGCCCTACCGATAGGCGAACCACGATGAAGATGCTGCAACCCCTCCTCCGTGCCCTGGTGGTCACCTTCGCGGTGGTCGCCGCACCCGCCGCCTGGGGCCAGGCTGGCGCAGCGGCGGCCCCGCTGCCGTCGCCTGACCAGTACAGCAGCAAGGGGGCCGACACCTGCCTGGGCTGCCATGACGACGAGGGCGCGGCCTATTCGGGCAGCGCGCTGTTCAAGACCAAGCACGCGCACCGCGGCGACAAGCGCTCGCCCTTCGGCGCGGGCGGCCTGCAGTGCGAGGCCTGCCACGGCCCCGGCGCGCTGCACGCGCGCAACAAGCGCGCCTCGGCCATCGTCAGTTTCAAGCCCGACTCGAAGTTCACTCTGGCGCAGCGCAACCAGGTGTGCCTGACGTGCCACGAGAACACGTCGCGCACCGGTTGGCATGCCAGCACACACGAGCGCGCCGATGTGGCGTGCACCGACTGCCACAAGATGCACCGCCCCGAGGGCGACGCGGTGCTCGCCAAGAAGACCGAGCCACAGGTGTGCTGGACCTGCCACAAGCAGCAGCGCGCCGACTTCCACAAGGCCTCGGCGCACCCGGTGCGCCAGGGCCAGATGGCCTGCAGCGACTGCCATGCGCCGCACGGCTCGGGCAGTGCCACTGCAATGCTGGCCAAGCCCACGCTCAACCAGACCTGCTATTCCTGCCACGCCGACAAGCGCGGGCCGCTGCTGTGGGAGCACGCCCCCGTGTCGGAGGACTGCAGCCTGTGCCACAGCCCACACGGCTCGGTGCGGCCGGCGCTGCTGACGAAGTCGGCGCCGCTGCTGTGCCAGCAGTGCCACAGCGCCTCGGGCCACCCGTCGCTCGCGCGTACCGCCAACAGCCTGCCCGGCGGGCCGGCCGGCGGCGCCGCCTTCGTGGTGGCCGGCAGCTGCACCAACTGCCACACGCAGGTACACGGCTCCAACCATCCCTCCGGCGCCAAGCTGATGCGCTGAACGCGCGCTCACAACGGACACCACGCACATGAAGAACGGCCACACCCCTGTCTTCCTGCTCGCCGCACTGGGCCTGTTCCCGGCGCTCGGCACCGCACAGCCCGCAGTCGACACCTCGCAATGGAAGTGCGAGAACTGCCCCTACCCGAAGGGCGCCACCGGCGCAATCGAAGCGGGCATCGGCAGCGTGTCGGAGGACTCGACCACCTTCGGCAGCTACACCGGTCTCGACCAGAAGGGCGCCTTCGCGGTGCTCGGCGGCAACGTGTCCTACCGCGGCGACGGCTACTGGGCCGACCTGCGCGCCGCCGATCTGGGCCTGGACACGCGCGGCGTGCTGGCCCGCGTGGGGCGCGAGGGCCTGTACAGCCTGCGCATCGGCTACGCCGAACTGCCGCGCTTCGCGACCGACGGCGCGGCTTCGCCGTTCCTGGGCATCGGCAGCAACGATCTGACCTTGCCCGCCGGCTTCCCGGCGGCGACCACGGCCGGCATGCCGCTCGCCTCCACGCTCCAGTCCGTGGAGCTCGGCACTCAGCGCAAGCGCTTCGAGGTCGGTGGCAGCTTCGTGGGCATGGCCAACTGGGTGTACCGCGTCAGCATGCGCCACGACGTGCGCGAGGGCACGCTGGCCGGATCGGCCTCCCATTTCGCCACTGCGGCGCAACTGGCCTTCCCGGTGGACCAGACTACCGACCAGTTCGAGCTCAGCGCGTCCTACGTCAGCGCGAGGCTTCAGGCGACGCTGGGCTACTCGCTGTCGCAGTTCCGCAATGGACCGACGTCGCTGGCCTGGGACAACCCCTTCTCGCCGGTGGCGGGCGCGGACCGTGGCCGGCTCGCCCTGGCGCCGGACAACAGCTTCCAGCAGGTGTTCGGCTCGGCCGGCTACCAGCTCACGCCGACGATTCGCGCGAGCGCGGATTTCGCGATCGGCCGCATGACACAGGACGACGCCTACCTGCCGTCGACGATCAATGCCGCCTTGACGGGGCTGCCGGCGCTGCCGGCGTCATCGCTCGACGGCCGGGTCAGCACCTACGCCGGCACGGTGCGACTGAGCGCGGCGCCGCTGGCCGGCCTGCGCGTGCACGCGAGCTGGTCGCACGACGAGCGCGACAACCGCACGGTCGTGGCGGCCTATCCGCAGGTGGCCACCGACATGTTCCCCGCCACGCAGCTGCGCAGCAACACGCCGTTCAGCTTCGTGCTGGACCGCTTCAAGGTGGGCGCAGACTACCGCGGACCGGGCAGCTGGAAGTTCGCGGGCGGGCTCGACCACGAGCGCCGTGAACGCTCGTACGCCGAAGTGGTCGACACGCGCGAAACCTCCCTGTGGGCCCGCGCGAGCGTGCAGGCGCTGGAAAACCTGGCCCTCTCGGGCAAGCTCTCGGCCAGCGAGCGCGACCACTCGTCGTATGGCGTGGCCACCTGGTTCGGAGCGCCGGAGAACCCGCTGCTTCGCAAGTTCAACCTCGCGGCCCGTACGCGCCACAGCGGCGGCGTGCGCGGCGACCTGACGGTCAGCGAGCAGGTCAGCGTCGGGCTGAGCGCCGACTTCGCCAACGACGACTACGACAAGTCGCTGATCGGCCTGAAGGAGGCGCGCAGTTCGAGCTTCGGTGCGGACCTGGCCGTCAACCTGTCGGAGTCGACCCAGATCACCGCCTACGCCCACGGCGAGCGCGTACGGTCGCGGCAGGACGGCAGCCTGGCCTATGGCGCCCCCGACTGGAGTGGCCGCGTGGAGGACCGCTTCGAGATGGTGGGCCTGGGCGTGCGCCACGCCGCCATCCCCGACAAGCTCGACATCGGCGCCGACCTCAGCGTGTCACGGTCGCGCAGCGACGTCGCCGTGCGCACGGGCGTGGGCGAGCCGGCCTTCCCGACCCAGAAGGTGTCTCTCGACAGCGTGCGCCTGTTCGCGACCTACCGCCTCAACGAGAAGATGTCCGTCACCGGCAGCCTGTGGCACGAGGAGTACGGCGCACAGGATTGGCGACTCGACGGGGTCGCGGCGGACACGCTGCCCAATCTGCTGACCTTCGGGCAGCAGGCGCCCAGCTACCGCGTCAACGTGATCCGCGTGGCGCTGCGCTACCAGTTCTGAGCGGCCCCGGGCAGCGCCCGGGGGTGCGCCCGGGCGCGCGCCGCGCCACTCAACGCTGCCGTGGCGCGTCCAGCGCGGCGGCGAAGGCCTCGCCGAAGGCCTGCACGCGCGACCAGTCGGTGAATTCGAAGGTGCCGGTCGGGTCGGTCGGGCCCTTGGTGATCCACATGATGAAGCGGATCATCGTGCGGTCCAGCAAGCCCAGGCTCGGGTACTCGATGCGGCCGGCGAACACCGCCAGGCGCTGCGGCTTCCAGGCGATGCCCTTGAGGAACTTGCGCAGGTAGGGGTTGCCCTCGGGCACGTCCTTGCCGGGCTTGCGCGCGACCACGTTGACCGAGAAGAAGGCGTTGGGCCGCGCCTCGAGCGCCCGCTGGTGGCGGGCGATGAACTCGGCCACCTGGGGCTGGTGCTTGCCGTAGCGGATCGAGGCGCCGATCACCACCGCATCGGCGCCCTCGACATCGGACGCGCCGCAGTCCGCCAGTCGCTTGACGGTGGCCGCATGGCCGTGCGCGCCAAGCACCTGGGCCAGGCGTTCGCAGATGCGCCCGGTGTGGCCGTCGGTGGTGGAGTAGGCGATCAGGGTGCGGGCCATCGTCGTCCTCGCAGGGTTCGCGTCAGGGGGTGCGCGGCACCAGCGCCTCGGCCACCAGCTCGGCGATGTCGCGCGTGGCCACGGCATCGGCGCGGTCGAGCGCCTTGAAGCCGTCGTCGAGCATCAGTGCGCAGTACGGGCAGGCGGTGGCGACGACCTGCGGCTGCTCGGCCAGCGCCTGCTCGGCGCGCAGCACGTTGATGCGCGTGCCGATCGACTCCTCCATCCACATGCGCCCGCCGCCGGCGCCGCAGCACATCGACTTCGGCCCGTGCAGCGCGAACTCGCGCGGCGTGTCGCGCACCACCTGCGCCAGCACCTCGCGCGGGGCGCCGTACTCGCCGTTGTGGCGGCCCAGGTAGCACGGGTCGTGCAGCAGCACGCGCTCGAAGCGTGGCGCCACCGCGAGCCGGCCCTCGCGCAGCAGGCGCGCGATGCACTGGCTGTGGTGCTCGACGGCCCACTGCCCGCCGAAGGCCGGGTACTCGTTCTTCAGGGTGTTGAAGGCGTGCGGGTCGGCGGTGACGATGTGGCGCACGCCCAGGCCGTTGAGCGTGGCCACCAGGCTCGCGGCGAGCTGCTGGAACAGCATCTCGTTGCCGACACGGCGCACGCACTCGCCGGTCGAGCTCTCGGCCTCGCCGAGGATGGCCAGGCGCACGCCCGCGGCGCGCAGCACCTGCACGACGGCACGCGCGATCTTCTGGCCGCGCGGGTCGAACGACTGCGCCGAACCGACGTAGAAGAGCACGTCGAACTCCGCAGCCTGCGCGGCGTCGGTCCAGCGCGGCACGTCGAGGCCGTTCGCCCAGTCGGCGCGGCTCTGTGCCGGCAGACCCCAGGGGTTGCTCTGCGACTCGTAGGCCTCGAACACGGGCTTGAGCTCGTGCGGGAACTCGCCGTCCATCATCACCCGGTGCTGGCGCAGCTTGAAGAACTTGGGCAGGTGCTCGAGCTCGATCGGGCAGGCGGCCTCGCAGTAGCCGCAGGTGGTGCAGGCCCACAGCGCGTCCTCGGCGATGACCGTGCCCACCAGCGGCGGCAGCGGGTCCTCGCCGTCCTTCGGCGCACCGGCGAGGAGGGTCTCGCGCTGGGCCATCAGATGGTGCTTGACGCCGTCGTGCACCCACTTCAGCGCCAGCGGCTTGCCGGTGAGGAAGGTCGGGCAGGCGTCCTTGCAGCGGCCGCACTCGGTGCAGGTGAAGGCGTCGAAGGCGTCCTTCCACGACAGGTCGCGCGCCGTGCGCGCGCCCACCTTGAGCGTGGCCGGGTCGGCGTCGTCGGCCATCATGGCCTCGAGGTCGACCGCCGGCACCTGGTGCGCCGGGCGGCCGCGGTGCAGGAACAGCGCCGGCAGCGCGGTGGCGATGTGGAAGTGCTCGCCGGTGGGCAGGATCACCAGGAACGCGAACACCGTGACGAGCTGCGTCCAGTACGCGAGGTGGTAGCCGGCGCGCAGCACGTCGGGCGACCAGCCGGTGAAGGCTTCCGACAGCGCCCGGCCGGCGAACGCGAAGGCGCGCTCGTGCGCGATGCCGGCATCGCCGGCGGCGAACAGCGCGAAGCGCAAGCCGTCGTAGGCGAGGTCCGTCAGCATGATCACCGTGATCAGCGACAGCACCAGCAGCGCCTCGCGGTTGGGCTCCAGGCGGCGCGGCTTGAGCACGTAACGGCGCCAGAAGGCGTAGGCCAGCGCCGCCAGCACCGCGATCTCGACCGCATCCTTGGCGGCGGCGAACAGCCCGCCGGCCAGCCCCGGGTAGACGAAGGGCTCGTGGTAGCCGATGGCGATGAGCTGCAGCTTGCGCGCCAGCAGCGTCATGAAGCCGAGGAAGATCACCGCGTGCATCACGCCGGCCCTGGGCTCGCGCGCGATCATGCGCTGCTGCAGGAAGCCGTTGACGAGCACGGCCTTCAGGCGCGCGGCGGGCCGGTCCCACCGGACTTCGGGCTGCAGGTGCGGCAGCAGCGCGAGCTTGCGCCAGGCCAGCCAGCCGAAGCCGGCAAAGCCCAGCAGCATCAGCACGGTGATCCCGATCGGGCCCATCGCGGGGCGGCTCCTTGGTCTTCGGGGCGCCGGGTGTGAGGTGCGCGCGGCGAACGAGCGCCGCGCAACGACGATGCCCCACTGTAGGGACGCGCCGCACGGGGACGCTTGACCGACCGCAAGCGCACGAGCGCACACGCGTGCCGCCTGAAAGCGCGAAAGCCGGCTCGCGCCGGCTTTCTCGGGCCTCAGGCCGGTGACGCCGTCACTGGGCCAGGATCCACTTCACGACCGTCTGCACGTCCTCGGTCTTGGCCTTGAGTTCGGGGTGGTCGCCCTTGGGGTCCGTGGCCGCCTTGATGGCGCCGGCCTCGTTGCCCTTGTACTTGGCCGAGATCGACTTGAAGGACGGGCCCTTGCCCTTCTTGTCCATCGAGTGGCACTTGCCGCACTGCTTGTCGGCGAGGTCGGCGCTCGCCTGCGCGGCCCCGGCGGCCAGCAGGCCGCAGGCGACGAACGCGGAAACGATCAAAGCTTTCATGGTGGCTCCTGGTACGGCTGGAAAACGGCCCGCCCTCGCGGGCCGGGGAAGAATCAGGGCTTGAGCTGCTTGAGGATCTCGGGGTCGGCTTCGTCCTCGGCCAGCACCGCGTGGCAGGTCTTGCAGTTGCGGCCGATCTTGGCGCCGTCGGCCGTCGAGTGCTTCTTGTCGTGGCAGCGGAAGCAGCCGGGCTCGGTGTCGCTGTGGCCCAGGTTGTTGAGGTAGGTGCCCCAGGTGACCTTCATCTTCGGGAACACGTTCCAGCTGTAGATGTCGCCCAGCGCCTTGCCGGCCGCCACCACCGCGCCGGCCTTGCTGGACGAGACCTCGGGGTACTTGTCCTTGTAGAACTTCTCGATCTCGGACGCGATGCC
>DASTJE010000248.1:0-15971 GCA_035716845.1 Burkholderiaceae bacterium | reverse complement strand
CTGTCGGGCAGCTGGGGTGAGTTCCGCGTCGGCCGCCAGGATTCGGTGGTCTTCCAGACCATGGCCGACTTCGACTTCAACGGCGCCTCCAACGGCGTGTCGGCCGGTGCGTACAGCGGCATCGGCGTGTTCGCCCGCGGTCGCCAGTCCGGCGTGCTGAACTACATCGCCCCGTCGATGGGTGGCGTGACCGCCCAGTTCGGCTACCAGCCGAAGGGCAACCGCGGCGTCGGCGCCAAGGACGTCCTTTCGGCCGGCGTGCGGTACGCCAGCGGCCCGATCGCGCTGGGCGCGGCCTACGAGTCGAAGCACGCCAACGGCGAGAAGGACTTCGTGTCCGTGGCCGGCAGCTACGACTTCGGTGCCGCCAAGGTCATGGCCGGCTACACCGATGCCGGTTCGATCGCCGCGGGCGGCTCCGGCAAGGGCTACACCCTGGGCGTGCAGGCCCCGGTGGCAGGCTTCACGGTCGGCGCGATCTACGCCAACAACACCGACAGCCTGGCCGAGATCAAGTCGTACGAGCTGTTCCTGAACAAGGAACTGTTCAAGAACACCTACGGCTACGTCGAAGGCGGCAACTGGAAGTCGGGCAGCACCAAGTTCAGCGGCTACGCCCTGGGCCTGATCTTCGTCTTCTAAGCACCGAAGAGTCCTGCTGCGAAAGCCCGCCCGGTCCGCCGGGCGGGCTTTTTCTTTGCCCGCTCAGCCGCGCGGGTGGTGCTGCGCGTGCAGGCTGCGCAACCGCTCGCGCGCCACGTGGGTGTAGATCGTGGTGGTGGAGATGTCGGCGTGGCCGAGCAGCATCTGCACCGCCCGCAGATCGGCGCCGTGGTTGAGCAGGTGGGTGGCGAAGGCGTGACGCAGGGTGTGCGGCGACAGCGGCACGTCGATGCCGGCCTTCAGTGCGTGTGCCTTGATCAGCTTCCAGAACATCTGGCGCGTCATCGGCCCGCCGCGCGCGGTGACGAACAGCGCGTCGCTCGCCTGGCGGCCCAGGATCGCCGCGCGCGCCTCGCCGAGGTAGCGCGTGAGCCAGCGGTGCGCCTCCTCGCCGAAGGGCACCAGGCGCTCCTTGCCGCCCTTGCCGGTGACGCGCAGGCAGCCCTCGGCCAGGCCCACCTGCACCGTCTTGAGCGTCACCAGCTCGGACACGCGCAGGCCGCAGGCATAGAGCAGTTCCAGCATCGCGCGGTCGCGCAGGCCGAGCGGCTGCGCCGCGTCGGGTGCGGCCAGCAGCGCCTCGACCTGCGCCTCGCTCAGGCTCTTGGGCAGGCGCATCGGCTGCCGGGCATTGCGCAGCCGCAGCGTCGGATCGGCACTGGCCAGCCGCTCGCGCAGCGCCCAGCGGTAGAAGCGCTTGAACACGGTGAGGCGCCGGTTGGCGCTGCTCGCGCGCGAGCCGGCGTGGCGGTGCGCGATGTAGGCCAGCAGGTCGCTCTCGCGCGCGGCCTCCAGTTCGCGCCCCTGCTCGCGCTGCAGCCAGTCGGCCAGCAGCGTCAGGTCGCGCCGGTAGGCCGCGAGGGTGTTGGCCGAGAGACCGTCCTCGATCCACAGCGCGTCGATGAAGCGGTCAACGAGGGCGGTGCTCATCCGATGGCATGCCGACGTCGGTCGCGGGTCGGGCTTGGGGCGGGTGGCGAGGGCGAATGGTGTACTCACCGTCCGAGCCCCGGCACGGTACCCCCAAGGTATCCGCGCCGAGGCCGCTGGACTCAGTCCAGCGTCAGCTTCTGCTGCGCCACGACCTTCTTGTAGACGTCGAACTCGGCCTGGATCTGCTGGGCGAACTGCTCGGGCGTGTTGAGCACCATCAGCGAGCCGGTGTCCTCGATGCGCTTCCTCACGTCGGGCAGCTCGGCCGTCTTCTTGACCGCGGCCGCCACCTTGTCGACCACTTCCTTGGGCAGGCCCTTGGGGCCGAGCACGCCGTAATAGGCCATCCGGTTGACGGGCTCCAGCCCCACCTCCTTGAAGGTCGGCACGTTGGGCAGCACGGCCAGGCGCTGCGGCGCGGCCACCACGATGGCGATCAGGCGGCCGTCCTTGATGAAGGGCAGCGCCGAGGGCATGTTGTCGAAGATGATCGGCACCTGGCCGGCCACCGTGTCGTTGAGCGCCGGGCCGGCGCCTCGGTAGGGGATGTGCGTGATGAAGGTGCCCGACAGGCTCTTGTAGAGCTCCATCTGCAGGTGGCCGATGCCGCCGGTGCCCGAGCTGGCGAAGCTGAACTTGCCCGGGTTCTTCTTGACCACCTCGAGGAAGGTCTTGTAGTCGCGCGCCGGGAAGCTCGGGTGCACCGCGATCACGTTGGGCGTGGCCGCGATGTTGATGATCGGCGTGAAGTCCTTCGTCGGGTCGTAGCCGATCTTGGTGTTGATCGCCGGGTTGGCCGCCGTGGTGCTCACGGTGGCCATGCCCAAGGTGTAGCCATCGGCCGCAGAGCGGATCACTTCCAGCGCGCCGATCGAGCCACCCCCACCGGCCTTGTTCTCGACGACGAGGGTCTGCCCGAGCGCCGCATTGGCCTTCTCGGCCACCACGCGGGCCACGATGTCGGTGGTGCCGCCCGGGGCGAAGGGCACCACCAGGCGCACCGGCTTGTTGGGATAGGCCTGGGCGGCGGCCCAGGGGGCGGCCACGGTCAAGCCGATGGCTGCCGCGGCCGCGGCGAGGGTTCTGCGCTTCATCGAATGTCTCCTTGGGGACGGAAATGGGTCGGACGCCTGCACCACCCGCAATCCTGCCTCAAATTGCAGGGCCGCCCAGCAAGCCCGCCTTCAGCTCGGGGTCGGCCGGGTGATCGCCGAGGAACACGCGCATCAGCGCGGCATAGAGGTCGGCGCCGGCGATGGGCTCGCCGCGCGGCACCCCGTTGACCGTCATGAGCAGGCCCTGCGCGGGGACGAAGTCGAGGTCGATGGTGTCGCGCTTGCGCAGGCGCCGCAGCGCCTGGATCTGGGCCGCGAATCGCTTGCGCCGCTCCTCGAGCCGCAGCTGCTCGCCCGGCGGCGTGTTGCGCGACACGCCCTTGACGAAAGCCTTGACGAATTCGTCCGCGTCGACGTCCACCAGCATGCGCATCTGCAGCCGCTTCGGCCCCGCGAGCGCCACCGCCTGGGCCGCGTCGCGCGTGCGCTGGGTCATGTACAGCGCCATGGCGTAGCCCTTGAGCCACGCCACCGCGCGCAAGCCCACGCCGTTGAGCTCGAGCGTGCTGCCGGCCAGTTCGATGCGCTCGGCGAACTGGAATCCCTCCACCTCGCGGTCGGCCCAGGCCGGCAGGGCGACGGCCGCCAGGCCGCCGAACAGCAGGCGGCGGCGCGAGGAAACGAGTGGGGCCATGGTTCGCATCGCGGTGGTGGCCCCTCACAACGCGCGAGGGTGCATCGGCGCCGACGCCGGCGCGGCAAGTGCCCAATCGATGTGTTCGGCCACCAGGGGCGTGGCCGCAGAACGGGCCCGTTGCAACGCGTCGCGCAGTGCCGGGTCGCCGGTGGCGCACAGCGCGTTGCCCAAGGCCACCGCGAGGTTGCGGCGCCAGCGCGCCCAGCCGATGCGCCGGATCGCGCTGCCCTCGGTGCGCTGCAGGAACTCGGCCTCGTCCCAGGCCCACAGCGCGGCCAGCGTGGCAGCGTCGAGGCCGTGGCGCGGGTCGAAGTCGGGCAACGCGCTGCGCTGCGCGTACTTGTTCCACGGGCAGGCGAGCTGGCAGTCGTCGCAGCCGTAGATCCGGTTGCCCAGCGCCGCGCGCCATTCGGGCGGGATCGGGCCGTCGTGCTCGATCGTCAGGTAGGAGATGCAGCGCCGCGCGTCCAGCCGGTACGGCGCGACGATGGCCCCGGTGGGGCAGGCGTCGAGGCAGGCGCTGCAGCTGCCGCAATGCGCCTGGACGGATGGCGTCGTCGGCAGCGCCAGGTCGGCGAAGATCTCGCCCAGGAACACCATCGAGCCGCCCTCGCGCGACAGCGCCAGCGGGTGCTTGCCGCGCCAGCCCAGGCCGCTGCGCACCGCGAGTTCGACCTCGAGCACCGGCGCGGAGTCGGTGAACACGCGGTGGCCGAACGGCCCGACCTCGGCGGCCAGCCGATCGGCCAGGTCCTGCAGCCGGCCGCGCAGCACCTTGTGGTAGTCGCGGCCACGCGCATAGAGCGACACGGCCGCCGCGTGCGCGTCACCCAGGCGCTGCCACTCGACGGCCTGCCAGCCCTCGCCCAGCGTGCGCGGCAGGTAGTCCATGCGCGCGGTGATCACGCGCACGGTGCCGGGCACGAGTTCGGCGGGACGCGCGCGTTTGAGGCCGTGGCGCGCCATGTAGTCCATCGAGCCGTGGAAACCGGACTCGAGCCAGGCGAGCAACCCCGGCTCGGACGTGGCGAGGTCCACGTCGGCGACCCCGATCTGGGAGAATCCGAGCGCTTTGGCCCAGGTGCGCAGGCGCTCGAGCACCTGTGCCCCGTCGACCGCCGCATGACCCTGGCGCAACATCCCGAGATTCTAGGAACCCGCTCGCTGCACTGGCCCGACGAGGCCGCCTGTGCCGCATGTGCCGCCCGCCTCGCCGCCCTGCCGGCGCTGTGGCCCAGCACCTTCATCGCCCTCGACGGCCCGCTGGGGGCGGGCAAGACGACCTTCGTGCGGCACCTGCTGCGCGCGCTCGGCGTGGGCGGCCGCATCAAGAGCCCGACCTACGCCGTGATGGAACCGTACGAAGTCGCCGGCCGCGCGGTGGCGCACTTCGACTTCTACCGCTTCGACGATCCACGCGAGTGGGCCGACGCCGGCTTTCGCGACGTGTTCGCCTCGCCCGGCCTGAAGCTCGCCGAGTGGCCGGACAAGGCCGCCCCCGTGCTGCCGACGCCCGACTGGCGCGTCGCCATCGACACGACCGACGGCGACGCGCGGCACGTGACGGTGCACGCGCTGACGCCGCACGGCGTTGAGCTGCTCGACGCACTGTGAACCGCCCCGACCGCCGCCCCACCCGCCGCGCCGCCCTGAAGGCCGGCGGCCTCGTCCTGCTGCTGCAGGCGCCCGTGCTGGCGGCGGGCGCGGAGATCCTCGCCGTGCGCGTGTGGCCGGCCGCCGACTACACGCGCGTGACGATCGAGTCCGACACCCCTCTGACCGCCACGCACAGCCTGCTCGGCGCGCCCGACCGCCTGGTGATCGACATCGACGGCCTCGAGCTCAGCCCCCAGCTGCGCGAGCTCGTGGGCAAGGTGCGCGCCGACGACCCGTTCATCGGCGGCGTGCGCGTGGGCCAGTACCAGCCGCGCGTGGTGCGCCTGGTGCTCGACCTCAAGCAGCAAAGTGCGCCGCAGGTGTTCACCCTCGCGCCGGTGGCCGCCTACCGGCACCGCCTGGTGTTCGACCTCTACCCCACCGAGGCGCGCGATCCGCTGCTCGAGCTGATCCGCGACAAGGAGCGCGCCGAGGCGGCCGCCGCCGGCAGTGTGCGCGACGCGCTGGGCGAGTTCATCGGCAAGGTCGAGAGCGGCGATGCGCGCCTCCCGCGCGCGGCGGCATCGGCGCCCGGACAGACGACCGCACCACGGCCGCCCTCGCCGGAGATCGTGCGCAAGGTCGAGCGCCTCGTCATCGTCGCGCTCGATCCGGGCCACGGCGGCGAGGACCCGGGTGCCGTGGGCCCCAGCGGACTGAAGGAGAAGGACGTGGTGCTGGCCATCGCGCTGGCACTGCGCGACCGGCTCAACGAACACCGGCAGATGCGCGCCTTCCTGACGCGCGACGGTGACTACTTCGTGCCGCTGGCCGACCGCGTGCGCAAGGCACGCCGCGTGCAGGCCGACCTGTTCGTCTCGATCCATGCCGATGCGTTCATGCGCCGCGAGGCGCGCGGCGCCAGCGTGTTCGCGCTGTCGGACCGCGGCGCCACCAGCACTGCGGCGCGCTGGCTGGCCGACAAGGAAAACGCCGCCGACGTGGTGGGCGGCGTCAATGCCAGGGCCGGCCAGGACGTGCACGTGCTGCGCACGCTGCTCGACATGAGCACCGCGGCACAGATCAAGGACAGCCTGCGCGTGGGCGGCGAGGTGCTGACCCAGCTCGACCGCGTCGGGCAGCTGCACAAGCCGCGCGTCGAGCAGGCGGGCTTCGCGGTGCTCAAGGCGCCCGACATCCCGAGCATCCTGGTCGAGACGGCCTTCATCTCCAATCCGCAGGAAGAGGCGCAACTGGCCGACCCGGACTACCGTGCCAGGCTGGTGGACGCGCTGCACGCCGGCATCCGGCGCTACTTCGCGCGCAATCCCCCATTGGCCCGCAACCGCCAGCTGTAGGAGACTGGGCCGGATGGCCAGCCCCCTGCAACCCGGTGTGCAGTTCCCGCGCGACGAGCGCGGCCACCACGGCAGCACTCGTACTGCGCAGGCCATCCTCGGGGCCGCCCTCGAACACGCGGACCCGTCGGCGGCCGAGGCCCTGCGCACCGAAGGCGACTGGCGGCGCCGCTACCCGCGCCACCTGGTGGCGCTGACGCGCGCCGGCGCGCAGGACGGGGCTCTCGCGGTGGCGATGGCGCGCACCGCGCTCGACGAGGTGACGCGGCGCTTCGAGTTCGTGCGCGCCAACCGCACGCTGCCGCTGGCCGAGGCGATGCGCTCGGCCACCGCGATCGCCGGCGCGGGGCTGGCCACGCTCGAGCGCCGCGGCGGCGGCAGCCCGGCACCGGCACCCTGGGGCCTGCCGCACGGTGGCCGCCTGCTGCAGGGCAACGAGGCGCGCGACCTGATCGGCCGCTGGCGCGAACGCGGCCTGTGCGAGCCGGGCCACGCGGACGCGCTGTGGCGCGTGCTCGACCACCCGGAGTGGTTCGACCTGTCGGACCGCACGCTGGCGCTGCTGGGCGCCGCGTCCGAGGCCGGTCCGCTGCGCTGGCTCGCGCAGTGGCGCGCCAACCTGGTGCTGGTGGACCTGCCGCGCGCCGACCTCTGGCAGCGCCTGGCCGGGGTGATCGACGCCGGCAATGCGGTGGCCTGGGCGCCGCTGCGCCCGGATGCGTCCGCGCGCATGACGCGCGACCCGTGGCTGGCCGCCGGGGCGGACCTGCTCACCGACACGCCGGAGATCGCGGCCTGGCTGACGGACCTGCCCGGCGCCGGCGCGCTCGACGTCGGCGCCATCGCCTATGCCGATGGCGAGCGCCATGTGCGCGTGTCGGTGGCGATGGACGCCATCGCCGGCGCGGTGGTCGCCGCGCGCCCCGGCTCCTCGCGCATGGCGATGGCCACGCCGACCGATGCCTTCGCGGTGCCCGAGGCGGTGGCGCTGGACGCCATGCGCCAGTGGAACGAACGCGACGGGTGGGCGCGCGCGGCGGGCGCGCCGCTGCGCGTGCTCAGCGGCGGACGCTGGCTGCGCCCGCACATCGACGCCCTCGTGGCCCCGCGCGACCGCCCGGGGCCGTCGCTGGGCGTGTGCGACGCGCTGGTGGTCGAGCAGGGGCCGAACTACGCGCTGGCCAAGCGCCTGCAGCAGTGGCGCGCCACCGTCGCGCACGCCGATGGCGAGCGCATGAGCTTCAACGTCGCGCCCTCGACGCGCACGCAGTCGGTGAGGAAGAACCCCGCCTTCCGCGCCGCGCTCGACGGCGCGCACCGCTTCGGCATCGAGGTATGCGAGCCGGCCACCACCAACGCCCTGATGGCCGCGCTGTGGGTGCACGACCTGCGCCACGGGCCCGTGCTGGGCCCTGGCGCGCACCCGCTCGAGGTGCTCACGGTGCAGGCCCACCACGGCGGCCTGTGGCGCATGGGCTACCTGCCGCGCTCGGCGCTGCCGCTGGCCGCGCTGCTCGGGCTCGCGTCCCCGGGCGGGGGCGCCGCCGCTTACGCTGGCCCGGCGCGTGCCCTCCCGTAGCGTGAACAGGCCCTAGAGCCGGATGCGAAAGCGCAGTCCGGGCGTGCCGCCGTAGGCGGCGTCCTTGGTGAAGCGTTCGACCAGCACGCCGCCGTTGGCCGCGATCACCTTCTGCGAGGCGAGGTTGTCGGGGTCGGTGGTGAGGTCGATCCACGGCAGCCCCTCGGCGCGCGCGATCGGCAGCATCTGGCGCAGCGCCTCGGTGGCGTAGCCGCGACGGCGCTTCCAGGGCACCACGTGGTAGCCGACGTGGCCCAGCACGTACGACGGCAGATCGGCGCTGCCGGGCTGCCAGCGCAGGCCGATCACGCCGCAGAACTCGCCATCCCACAACCAGCAGCGCAGGCCGGGCAGGCGCGGCACCTGGCTGCCGTCGGGCAGCCTCACGACGTCGCCGCGGGCGGCGCGATCGACCATGCGCTCGAGATAGAGCGCAGGGTCGCGCTGCACGCGTTCGAGTTCCTCGCGCGCCGCGTCGGCGCCGCGCATGCTGTCGGGCGACCAGCCGCGCTCGAGTGCGGCGACGAAGCTGGCCAGGTGCTCGGCCTGCGGCCGCACCAGGCGCAAGGGTGCACCGGCGCCGGCGTCGCCCGCGGACAGCGTGGCGCTCACGGCAGCCGGCGCGCGCGGCGCAGCGGGATCGGCTCGCGCAGGAACTGCTCGGCCCCGGCGCGCGCGTGCAGCGCCCGCACCACGTCCATGCCTTCGACCACCTGGCCGAAGGCCGCGAAACCCTGGCCGTCGGGGTTGCGGCCGCCGCCGAAATCGAGCGAGGGCTGGTCGCCGATGCAGATGAAGAACTCACCCGAGGCCGTGCCGGGCGCGGCGCGCGCCATCGACAGCGTCCCGTCGCGGTGGCGCAGGCCGCTGTCGCGCGTGGTTTCGTGCGGGATCGGCGCGAATGGCGGGGGCCGGCTGTCGCTGGCGTGGAAGCCCCACTGCACGACCTCGATCGGGTGCCGCGTCTCGGGCGGCTGGTTGGCCAGCGTCACCAGGCGGTAGACGGCCCCGCCATCGAGGTGCCCGCCGTCGACGTAGGCGAGGAAGTTGGCCACCGTGCGTGGCGCGACGCCCGCATCGACCTCGACCGTGAACGGCCCCAGCGCCGTCTCGACGCGCACGCGCACCCGCGGCCGCGGCTGCGCGCCGGCGGTGGCGCTCATCGCGGCACACAGCGCCGCCAGCACGATGCGCCGCCTGACGCGTCCCGCGGCACCGCGCCTCATCGCACGTCCTCCGCGGGCCCCTGCGGCGACCACAGCGCCACGCGGTACGGGAACAGCTCGGCGCGCATCACGCCTTCGCGCACGGCCGGGTCGTCGTCCATGAGGCGGCGCGCGGCGGCCTCCGAGCCGGCCTGCAGCACCGCGATGCCGAACGTGCGCTCGTCGTCGGTGAGCGTGCGTCCGGCCATCAGCAGCGTGCCCGCGGCGAGCTGGCCCTGCAGGTAGGCGAAGTGCCGCGCCACCGCGTCGGCCTCGGCCGCGGTCGGTCCGCTGCGCAGCATGTCCAGCCGGGTGGGGGTGAGGCGATAGAGGTACTGGGGCATCGTGAACGATCGGGTTTCGGCCGTGCGCGGTGCCGTCATGGCGCGCCACGCCCCAGCCAGGCGAAGAGTCCGCACACGACCAGCAGCGTGGCGAGCGAAGCGGCCGCCATCGCGGTGGCCGACGGCGGCGGCGGCGCCAGCGTCATGCCCGCCACGGTGAACGCGCACAGTGCGCCGGTGAGCCCCAGCAGCGCGAGCCGGCGTGCACGCGGCAGCGCAGCGCGCCGCACGAAGAGCACGGCCCCTGCGACGGCCAGTGCGCATTCCAGCGCCAGGGCCAGCGGCAGCTGCCGCCACAGGCCCAGCCCGACCGCGCGCGACGCGGCACCGGCCACGGGCAGCCCCGGCGTGTGCACCAGCGCGTCCAGGCCCCAGTGCGACAGGGCGGCGGCAAACATCAGCAGCGCGATGCGCGCTCGCGCGGCCGGGGCGCCGAGCGCTGCGGCGCCGGCCAGCAGCGCACTCCAGGCCAGCGCCGCCAGCAGGCCGTGCGAGAACGGGAACTCGAACACCGGCTGGTGGATGGTGTGGAACTCGGCGCCCACGCGCGCCGACTCCCAACCCAGCAGGATCAGCACCCACAGCACGAGGTCGAGCCACAGCGCCGCGGTGACGAACAGGGCCACGTTGGCGCGCGGCGCCGCACTGCCGAGCGCGAGACCGACACCGACGTGGCCAGCGAACATGCTCCCCCCTTTGCCAGCGGCGCATCGTAGGCCAAGGCACGCCGGATGTCGCGGGGGGTGGTGCGCAGGCGCGGGGCCGTCAATCGCCCCGGCGTTCGAGTGCGCCCGGCAGGCAGGCGCTGACGGGCACGCGCTACGGCGGCGCCGGCGGCAGCCGCGCTGCCAGCACGCGCCCATGGACCGCCCCCACCACCGCGCCGGCCGCCAGCAGCGCGCTCGCCACGGCGGCGGCCGCCAGGGCCGGCGGCAACGCCAGCTCGTGCACCTGCGCCCCGACGAACACCAGCGGCATGCCCAGGGCCCAGGCCGCGGCATTGGCGGGCAACCACCAGATCGCCCCACCGGGAAGGGCATGGCGCAGGCAGCGCCATTGGAAGTACGCCAGCACCGGCCCGGTCACGACGCCCAGCCCCGCCGCCGCCGCCAGGACGACCGGCAACGCGGGTTCGGCCGCCGGCGCCGCGGCATCGACGCCGGCCAGGTGGATCGCGGTGCTGGGCAGCATGCCGAGCGCCCAGGCCGCCATCGCCCCCATCACGGTGGCCCGCACCCACCCCCTCAGGGCCGGCAGCCGTGTGCGCAGCACCGCACGTTGCGCCCAGCCGACCAGCGCGCCTTCGACGGCGCCCAGCCCCACGGCCGCCAGCGCCACGAGCAGCGTGCCGGTCGCGCCCCGGGGTGCTTCGCCGATGGACCGCCACGCGACGACGCCACACACCGCGATCGCCCCCAGGCCCAAGCACTCACCGATCGCGTTGGCCACGACCCAGCGTGCCCAGAAGCGCCGGCGCCAGTGGTTCACGGCGTCATGCTCACGGCGCCAGCGAGGCCCCCGCGGCGGACAGCAGATCGCGCAACACCGAGCGGTGGCAGCGTCGCGCGTCCGCGCAGTAGCAGCCGACGGCAAAGTCGGCCGTGTGCGACAGCGCGGCCAGCAGGCGCAGGTCGTGCGCCGCGGCGGGCTCGGCCATCTCGGCGCGGTAGCGGCGCGCGAAAGCCGCCCACTGGGCGTCCGTGGTGGCGCCCTGCCCGAGCTTCATCGTCTCGACCGAGGGCGCGAGGTTGGGGAACCAGACGTCGTACCAGTCGTCTGCGGCAAAGCGCTCCCTGGGCACGCCGCGTGGCGGGCGCCGCACGGTGCCGATGCGCAGGCCCTCGCCGGGGGTGCGCGGTGAACCGAGTCGAACGATGCGCAGGGTCATGCGGCTGTCCGTCGCAGCGGCGCTCGCACACGCGGCGCCGGCAGCATCGACTGTGCCGCAGCCGGCCGGCCGCGGCAACCGCCGCGCCCCGCACGCGCCCTCAGTGCAGGCGCTGACGCAGGGTCTCGAGCTCGGCGATCACGCCGTCGACGACGGCCAGGAACTCGTCGCGCGAAGCCGCCGGGCGTTCGGTGATCGAACGCGCCGCGTGGGCGGCCAGCGCCTCCTGCCGCGCCACGCGGGCCCAGCGCCGCACCTCCCAGTAGGTCAGCAGCGCGAGGCGCCCGAGGTCTTCGTTGCGGCGGGCGTGGCGCAGATTGCCGAGGATGTCCTCGAGGTCGTCCTGCAGGTCGGGCGAGAGCACGTTGCTCATGTTGCAGCGCAGCATGAGCCGGCTACCTGAACCGAAACTGACAAAACGCCGGTCTGGGGAGCCGCGTCTAGGAACCGTCGCTCAGGCCGGCGGGTCGGCAGTGCCGCCCGCCGCGACACCGCGACGCGCCAGGTCGAGCGCCTCGCGCAGCACCGCGAGGTCGCCGATGTGGTTGGCCAGCAGCAGCACCAGGCGCGCATTGAGCAGTTCGCTCTGCGCGTCGGTGAGGCCTTCGTGCGCGGCCACCAGGGCCTGGTAGAAGCCGTCGCCGGCAGCGTAGGCCCAACGCTGGTGCACGCCGGGCTCGTGGAAGTGCGGCTGGGTGATGAGGGACATCGTGCGCGCCTCCATTCAGTGGGCACCGCCCGTGGCACGCGCCAGGGCCGCCGACAGCGCGCCGGCATCGAAGCGCCGCCAGCGCGCGGCCACGTGCTGGTCGGGGCGGATCAGGTACACGGTGCCCGGCCGCGCGTCGTAGCGGCGTGCCGCGAGGCCCTGGGCGTCGTGCCAGGCGTCGAGGGCAGGCTCCGCAGCATCGAGCAGAACCAGCAGCGCGACGCCGGCCGCGGCGGCGGCGCCGCGCGTGGCGGCATCCGGGCGCCCGAAGTGCAGCAGCACGAAGGCGCAGGGCGCACCGGCCTCGGCCACCGCGTCGAGCAGCCAGCCCGCGCCGTGCGGCCCGCGCAGCGGCGCGTCGTCCAGCGGCGCGCCCGGCACCATCCAGCCCTCGAAGGGCTCGCGGTCGGGCGAGTTGAGCGGCGAATCGGTGAGCCAGGTGGGCACCGACAGGCGCCCGCTGTTGACCAGCGCGCGCCCGGCCGGCACCTCGGCAGCCAACGACAGCACGGCGTCGCGCAGCACGCGCGCGGCACGGCTCTTGGGCGTCATGAAGTCGGTGCTGCGCGTGCTGTTGAGCAGGTTCTCGTCGGCCGCCGCGACGCGCTCGGCGCTGTAGGTGTCGAGCAGCGACTCCGGGGCGCGGCCGTCGATCACCCACTTGAGCTTCCACAGCAGGTTGTCGGTGTCCTGCACGCCCGAGTTGGCGCCGCGCGCGCCGAAGGGCGAGACCTGGTGCGCGCTGTCGCCGACGAACAGCACGCGGCCGTGGCGGAAGCGGCCCATGCGGCGGCACTGGAAGGTGTAGACGCTGACCCACTCGAGCTCGAAGCCGATGTGGCCGAAGCCCTGCTGGTCGAGCGCGGCGCGCACGCGGGCCTTGACGCGCTCGGGGTCCTTCTCGGCCTCCGGGTCGGCGTCCCAGCCGAGCTGGAAATCCAGACGCCACACGTTGTCGGCCTGGCGGTGCAGCAGCGCGCTCTCGCCCGGGTGGAACCTCGGCGCGAACCAGAAGCGGCGCTCGGTGCGCTCGAGCGGGAACGGCTCGCCGTCGAGCACGATGTCGGCGATCAGGAAGCGGTCCTGGAACACCTTGCCCTCGATGTCCAGCCCCATCTGGCGCCGCACCGTGCTGCGCGTGCCGTCGGCCGCGATCAGCCAGTCGGCGTGCAGGGTGTAGGGGCCGTCGGCCGTCTCGACCTCGAGCGCCGCGCCGTCGGCTGCCGGCGTGATCTTCGTCAGCTTGTGCTGCCACCGCAGGTCGATCAAGTCGAGGCCCTGCGCGCGTTCGACCAGGTACTGCTCCAGGTAGTACTGCTGCAGGTTCACCATGCCCGGCCGGTGGTGGCCCGACTCGGGCAGCAGGTCGAAGCTGAAGACCTCGCGCTCGCCGTGGAAGGTGCGCCCGACGTTCCAGGTGACGCCCTTGTCGACCACGCGCTGGCCCACGCCCAGGCGGTCGAAGATCTCGAGCGTGCGCTTGGCGTAGCACACGCCGCGCGAGCCGACCGACACGGTGTTGTCGTCGTCGAGCACGATCACCGGCAGTCCGCGCAGCGCCGCGTCGATGGCCGCCGCGAGCCCCACCGGCCCGGCGCCGATCACCACCAGCGGCACACGACGCGTCTCGCGGGCGCCGAGTTCGGGTGCGCGCCGGGTGGCATAGCGCGGCCAGGTGTAGGTCTTGAGCATGCGAAACCGGCGCTTGGCGCGCGCTCAGTGTTTCTGGTTCTGCGGGTGCATCCAGGCGGCGTGCTGAGGCGCCTTCCGGGTGCGGCTCCACTCCTCCAGCATGTCCCACTTCACCGCGTCGAGCTTGGCGTTCATCTCGGGCGTGGCGGTGTCGCAGGCCAGCTCCAGCCGGTGGCCGTTGGGGTCGAAGAAGTAGATCGACTTGAAGATGGTGTGCTCGGTGGGGCCCACGACCTCGATGCCCGCCGCCTCGAGGCGCGCCTTGGTGGCCAGCAGCTCGTCGAGGCTGCCCACCTTGAAGGCGATGTGCTGCACCCATTCCGGCGTGTTCGTGTCGCGCCCCATGGCGGGCGAATTCGGCAGCTCGAAGAAGGCCAGCACGTTGCCCTGGCCCGCGTCGAGGAAGACGTGCATGTAGGGGTCGGGCGCGCCGGTGGAGGGCACGTTGTTCTCGGCGATCGCGAGCACGAAGTCCATGCCCAGGTGCTGGCGGTACCACTCGACGGTCTGCTTGGCGTCGCGGCAGCGGTAGGCGACGTGATGGATGCGTTGCAGCAAGGCCATGGTGCTCAGGCTCCTTCCAGGGTCTTCCACATCTCGACGTCGCGCTCGGCGGTCCAGATGCGCGGATGCGGGTGCGCGGTGGCCTCGTCGTAGCAGCGCGTCACGTCGAAGGGCATGCAGTGGTCGAAGATCACCCAGTGGCCGTACTTGGGCTTGAGCGCCGCATAGGTGGCCTTGTAGACGCTGTTGAGGTCGCGCCCGGCATCGGCCCCGGCCTTGACCTGCGTCCACACGTCGCGGATGAACTGGCCCGTGACCGCCAGCCCCTGCTGCACCTGCGCCTCGCCCTTGAGCGCCGGGCCGCGCCCGGGCACCAGCGCCAGCGGCTTGAGCGCGGCGATGTTCTCCAGCGTGCGGGGCCAGTCCTGGAAGTAGGCGTCGCCGGCGTACGGCGTGGCGTCGAACTCGACCAGGTCGCCCGAGAGCATCGCGCGTTCGCCGGGCAGCCAGACCACGGTGTCGCCCTTGGTGTGGCCGCGGCCGAGCTGCAGCAGCTGCACCTCGAGCTTGCCGAGCCACAGCGTCATCCTGCCGCTGAAGGTCATCGTGGGCCAGGTGAGCCCGGGCGGCACCGTCTCGACGTTGCGGAACAGGCGCGGGAAGCGGCCGATCTCGCTGGCCTTGTCGGCCTCGCCGCGTTCGACGATCAGGTCGTAGGTGTCCTGGCTGGCCAGGATCTGCTGCGGCTGGTAGGCCGACGCACCCAGCACGCGCACGGCGTGGTAGTGCGTGAGCACCACGTACCTGATCGGCTTGTCGGTGACCTCGCGGATGCGGCGGATCACGTCGGCGGCCATCGCCGGCGTGGCCTGCGTGTCGGCCACCAGCACCGCGTCGTCGCCGATGACTATGCCGGTGTTGGGATCGCCCTCGGCCGTGTAGGCCCAGGCGTGCTCGGAGATCTGCTCGAAGGTGACCTTCTTTTCGGCGAGGTCGGCCTGGGAGGCGAAGGCTTTGGTGCTCATCCGTTGCAGTTTAACATTGCCAAAACCGTTCAACTAAACCGAATGCCCACGTCACGATCGCGCGGCCCGCGCGGCATCCAGAGCGTCGAGGTCGGCGGCCGCCTGCTGCAGGCGCTGGCCGCGCAGGGCACGCCGATGGCGCTGAAGGACCTGGCCGCCGCCGCGGCCATGACGCCGGCCAAGGCGCACCCCTACCTGGTGAGCTTCGCCAAGCTGGGCCTGGTCGAGCAGGCGGCCGACGGCGGGCGCTACGGCCTCGGCCCCTTCGCGCTGCAGCTCGGCCTGATCGGCCTGGCGCAGCAGGACGCGGTGCGGCTGGCGCTGCCGGTGGTCGAGCGGCTCGCGCAGGCTCTCGGGCACACGGTGGCCGTGGCCGTGTGGGGCGAGCACGGGCCGGTGATCGTGCACGTGGCCGAATCGCCGGCGCCGATCCACGTGGTGATGCGCCACGGCACCGTGCTGTCGCTCACCGGCACCGCCAGCGGCTGGCTGTTCGCCGCCCACCTGCCCGAGGACAGGGTCAAGCCGCTGCGGCCGCGCAACCTGCCGCGCGCCGAATGGGACGCCGAGGTGGCCGCGGTGCGCGAGCACGGCGTGGCGCGCGCGCTCAACCGCGTCGTCGAAGGGGTGAGCGCGATGGCCGCACCGGTGTTCGACGTGCGCGGCAAGATCGCGCTCGGCCTGACGGCCATCGGCCCCACGGCGTCGTTCGACACGCGTTGG
>DASTJE010000247.1:0-11176 GCA_035716845.1 Burkholderiaceae bacterium | reverse complement strand
ACGCTCAACGAGAGCGGCTTCGTCGAGGACACCATCGCCGCCTTCAAGGGCCGCACGATCCACAGCTTCCACACCGAGGGCGCGGGCGGCGGCCACGCGCCGGACATCCTGAAGGTGGTGGGCGAGGCCAACGTGCTGCCTTCCTCCACCAACCCGACGCGGCCCTATACCGTCAACACGCTCGACGAACACCTCGACATGCTGATGGTGTGCCACCACCTCGACGCCGCCATCGCCGAGGACCTGGCCTTCGCCGAAAGCCGCATCCGGCGCGAGACCATCGCCGCCGAGGACATCCTGCACGACCTGGGCGCGATCAGCATGTTCAGCAGCGACAGCCAGGCCATGGGGCGCGTGGGCGAGGTGACGATCCGCTGCTGGCAGACCGCGCACAAGATGAAGCTGCAGCGCGGCGCGCTGCCCGGCGACACCGAGCGCCACGACAACGCGCGCGTCAAGCGCTACGTCGCCAAGCTGGCCATCAATCCGGCGCTGGCGCAGGGCCTGGCGCACGAGGTGGGCAGCATCGAAGTCGGCAAGTGGGCCGACCTGGTGTTCTGGCGCCCGGCGTTCTTCGGCGTCAAGCCGAGCCTGGTGATGAAGGGCGGCTTCATCGCCGCCGCCGCGATGGGCGACGCCAACGCCAGCATCCCCACGCCGCAGCCGGTGCACTACCGGCCGATGTTCGGCAGCTTCGGCGGCGCGCTGGCGCGCACCTCGATCACCTTCGTCAGCCAGGCGTCGCTGGGCAACGGCACGGCCGAGAGCCTTGCCCTGCACAAGCACCTGTCGGCGGTGCAGGCCTGCCGCACGGTGAAGAAGGCGCACATGGTGCACAACGCCTACACGCCGAAGATGGAGATCGACGCGCAGACCTACGAGGTGCGCGCCGACGGCCAGCTGCTCACCTGCGAGCCGGCCCGCGTGCTGCCGATGGCGCAGCGCTACTTCCTGTTCTGATCGGCACGGCCGCGCGAGCGGCGCGACCGTTCACTTGGGCCGCCGGCGCCGGCGCATCAACCGGAAGGGACGCAGCGCCGGCATTGCGGACCGGGCGTCGGGCTGGCCCGGCTGCACCGGGCCGATGCGGAACGGCCGCATCATCTCGTTGTCCTCGTGCTCGACGATGTGGCAGTGCCACACGTACTGGCCGGGATTGGCGAATCGCGCCCGGATCCGGGTGACTTCGCCGGGATAGGCAATCACGGTGTCCTTGAAACCCTGCTCCCAGGGTTCGGGGCCGCGCGCGACACCCACTGGCGCGACCGTCTTCGCCGCCTCGTCGATGGCGATGGCCTGTCGGCCCAGCAGTTCGAACTTGACCTCGTGCACGTGCATCGGGTGCGCATCGGCCGTGGTGTTGTAGAGCTCCCAGACCTCGACCGCGCCAACGGCGGGGTTCTCGCTCACCGGGTCCTTCCACATCCGTGGGCTGACGACATCGGCATCGACCGTGCCCAGCAGGGCCGCCGCCGGTGCGTCATCGGCGCTCATCGACATCTCCTCGATCAGCGCGAGCTTGCGGGTCACGGACGCGGACGGCAACGGCGATATCGGCGGCAAGGCGAGGAACTGCGGCGGCGTCGTCGGGTCGGCCGCCAGTGCGGGCATCACCCGAAACTGCAGGATCTGCCCCGTCGTGTCGGAGTCGGCGACGTCGAAGTCCTCGTCGGGCACGCCGCCGCCGAAGGGTTCGTCCGGCCCGACGTTGGCCAGCACGTGGCTGCCCAGCGGCACGCGGGTGAAATCGACGATCAGGTCGGCGCGTTCGGCGGGCGCCATCAGCAGCCGGTTGCCATGAGCAGCCGTCAGGCTCACGGGAGCCTTGAGGAAGCCGCCATCGTTGCCGATCTGCCAGACCTCCACGTTCGGAATCCGTCCGAAGTCGAGGATCAGGAAGCGCGCCTGGCACCCGTTGAGAAAACGCAGGCGGTAGCGACGCGCCTCCACGCCCAGGAACGGCCAGGTGTTGCCGTTGACCATGATCGTGTTGCCGAAGAACTCGGGGTTCCAGATCGGCGAGATGTCCGTGCTGGGCAGGTAGGGTCCGGCCACACCGTCGAAGAAGGCGCGACTGTCCGGATAGAACAGCGAGCCGTCGGCATTGAACGAGCGATCCTGCACCGCGATCGGTATCTCGTAGTAGCTCTTGTTGGGCGGAAACTTGTCGCCCTCCTTGGGCGCCGGACCGGGCAGGACGGCGACACGGCCGTTGCGCACGTCCTTCACCGCGTCGTCTCCGTCCGGACCACCGCGCAGGATGTAGAACCCTGCCGGCCCGGCATAGACGTTCAGCCGCGTCATCCCCAGCGCGTGGTCGTGATACCAATCCTGCACCGCGCGGCCCAGGTTCGGGTACTGGAAGACCGCGCTGCCCGGGTTCCAGGTGACCCCGAACGCAGCGGCCGCCTTGCCCTTGAAGAACTCGTACCACGTGCCCACGCTGGCATGGCCGGCCGGGATGTTGTTGGCCGCCGGCAGGTACCACGCCTCGGCATAGCCGTCGCTCTCGTCGCCGACGCCGACGGCGCCGTGCACATGGGTCACGATCGGCACCGGGCCGGTGTAGCGAGACGGCGTGGCCTGGAACGCCGGTCGGGCGTCGCGCCCCGCCACGCCGCCGGGCGGGTTGGCCCAATGCAAGGTCGGGTCGACGGGCAGGAGGTGCGGCAGGTAAGCGCCCTGCTCGTCCTTGAGATCGTTGATCCACGTGATGCGCACGGGCGTGTTGACGCGCGCCTCGATCGTCAGCGACGGCGCGTTGTGCACGAGCAGCCCGCTCCTGCTCTGCGACGCAACGGCCCCATAGCCCCAAACCGTCGTCCTGGGATGCCCGGCCGGCAGGATCTGCTGCTGGAACTGGCGCATCGAGATCTCGTAGGTGTCGATCACGCGACCGCCCCGCTGGATCACCGTGCCGGCCTTGGGCATCACCGGTGGAATCAGCAGCGGCGTGACGTACTTGGGAATCGACCCCGGCTGGAGGGTGCCGCCGGGAATCGCGGCCAGCGCCTGCTTCATGCCGAAGCGGTCGTAGGCATACAGGGTGAGGGTGGTGCCACCACCGTACGCAAGGAAGCGGCGTCGCGTGGTCATGTCGTCCTCCGGAACGATCGCGCGCCCGTTCGGCGCCCCTGCCAGCCTGCACGCCGACATCCACGAGGCCGAATGCGCGAGCCCAGCCAATCTAGTCCGCGGCCGGGGCAGCGCCTTGATCTGCAACAAGTCGTAACTCTGCGGAGGCTGCCGCTTGCGAAGTCGCTCCACCGCATGACGACCGGCGGCGCAGGCGTGCACCTGACCACGCCACCGGGTCGCCGAGGGCCGGCACGTTGCCGACGGCGCAGCGCCACTGCCTGTTCTGACGCGACGAGCCGGGCCTCCGCGTGCAGCGGGGCCGGCCGCGCCCCGGTGTCCCGGGACGCACCCGGCGTGTCAACGCGCGACGGATGCAGCCGCGACAGCCACGCGGGGCTCGCGCAGGGCCCGTACGCCGCGCGCGACGAGCCGCATCGGCACGATCGACGCCACGCTCGTGCGCAGGCTCCATCGCCGCACGGCGCGCGCCGCGCCGACGGCGCAGCCGCTCAGGCCGATGACCGCGCCCCCCAGGAGCAACGCGACATGGGCGAAGGCCACGACACCGGCGAGAAGGAGCAAGGCGGACATGATGGGCTCTCCAGAGAATCGATTGAGGGATACGGCTGACGTTGCGCACAGTGTGGCCGCTCCCGTTCTCGACGGGAAATGAATTCTTTGGCTCCATTCATGCGACAAAGGCAATAATCCCCCGAGGCGGCGCGGGGGCGCCCCGGCGATGGGGGAGGCGCGATTGAAAGTCGATTTCGCTGGTCTGCAGGCCTTCGTCAGCGTGGCCGAGCTGGGCGGCTTCGGCAAGGCGGCCGAGCAGCTGCACCTCACGCAGACCGCCCTGACCCGGCGCGTGCAGAAGCTCGAGCACTACCTCGGGCTGCGCCTGCTGGACCGGACCACGCGCAGCGTGGCGCTGACGGCCGTCGGCGCCGACTTCCTGCCCAAGGCGCGCGCGATCGTGGCCGAGATGACCTCGGCGGTGGGCGGGCTCAGGGAGATGGCGCGCACGTCCAGCGGCAGCTTCACGCTGGCATGCATGTCGACGATGGCCACGCGGCTGCTGCCGGCGCTGATCCGCACCTATGCCGATCGGTACCCGGGCAACCGCATCCGCCTGCTCGACCTGTCGTCCAACGACGTGCGCGACGCGGTGCTCGGCCGCCGCGCCGAGGTGGGCATCGCCGTGCACAGCGACGTGCATCCCGAGCTGGCGGAGCGCTTCCTGTTCGACGATCCGCTCGTGTACTACTGCCACGAGTCGCACCCGCACGCCTCGCGGCCGCGCCTGACGTGGCGCGAGATCCAGGGCTCGGACCTGATCCTGGTGCGCGGCTTCACGGCGACGCGTCTGCTCATCGAGTACCAGCTGCTCAAGCACGGCGTGCGAGCCACCAAGGGCTACGAGGTGCAGTACTACGCCACCGCCGTCAACCTCGTCGAGGCGGGCGTGGGCTGCGCCGTGCTGCCCTGGTCGGTGCTGGGCGCGGGCAGCCGCGCGCCGATCCGCCGCATCGAGCTGGTCGGGCCCAAGGTGCACCGGCGCGTGATGCTGTTCACGCGCCGCCACACGAGCCTGTCGCCGGCGGCGCAGGCCTTCTACGACGTGGCCCAGCGCGTGGCCGCGGGCCAGCCGTGAGCACATGCGGCGGCCGGCCGCGACCGGCCGCCGTCAATCCCTGAACCGCGGCGCCTTCTTCTGCGGCGCCGCGGTCATCGCCGCCATCAGGTCCTCGCTCAGCAGCATCGCCGCGTTCCAGGTCGCCACGTGGTTCAGGCCGTCGGCCACCGAGTGGTCGCGCGCGTAGTTGAGCATCTCCTTGATGCCGCGGATGGCCAGCGGCGACTTGGCGGCGATGGCGGCCGCGATCTCGCGCACGCCCGCGACGAGCGCCTCGCGCGAGTCGTACACGCGGTCCACCAGGCCGATGGCGCGCGCCTCGGCGGCGTCGACCGTGCGCCCGGTGTAGGCCAGCTCGCGCACCAGGCCCTGCGAGCCCACCAGCCTGGGCAGGCGCTGCAGCGTGCCGACGTCGGCCACCATGCCGAGGTCGATCTCGCGGATGCTGAACCGGGCGTCCACGCTGGCATAGCGCATGTCGGCACAGCAGACGAGGTCGACGCCGCCGCCGATGCAGCTGCCGTGGATCGCCGCCAGCACCGGCTTGCGGCAGCGCTCGAGGCTGGTCAGCGTGTCCTGCAGGTCGAGGATGAGGCGGCGCAGCTTCTCGCGCGCGCGGCCGTCGCAGTCGTCGTGGATCGAGGGCGCGAGGCCGGCCATCATATGCAGGTCGATGCCGGCGGTGAAGTGGCGGCCCTCGCCCTCGATCACCGCCACGCGCGCCTCGCGCGTGGCATCCACCCACTCGAAGGCGCGCCGGATCTCGTGCCACATCGCCAGGTTCATCGCGTTGGCCTTGTCGGGCCGGTTCAGGCGCACGGTGGCCACGGGGCCGTCGAGCGCGACGGCCAGGGTCTCGAATTCCATCGTCGTTCCTCGGGGTCGTTGCAGCGCCGATGATGCCTGCGCTTCGCGCTGGCGATACTCGCGCCCTCGACCCGACCGGACCCGCACCGCCATGAACCGCCGCCGTTTCCTGCAGGCCTCCGCCCCCGCCACCGTCTCGGCCGCCGCTGCGGCCGCCGCCGCGCAGACGGTGGCCCGCCAGGCGTCCGGTGTGCCCGGTGCCGGCTTCGAGTGGGCCGAGGCCGGCGCGGCCGACCTGGCGCAGGCGATGGCCGAGGGCCGCACCAGCGCGCTCGGCCTGGTGCAGGCCTACGCGGCGCGCATCGCCGCGCTCGACACGGCCGGGCCGCGCCTGCGCAGCGTGATCGAGCTCAACCCCGAGGCCGAGGCAACCGCCGCGCAGCTCGACGCCGAGCGCCGCGCCGGCCGGCTGCGCGGGCCGCTGCACGGCATCCCGGTGCTGGTCAAGGACAACATCGCCACCGCCGACCGCATGGCCACCAGCGCGGGCTCGCCCGCGCTGCTGGGCATCGCGCCGCCGCGCGACGCCGCAGTGGTGGCGCGGCTGCGCGCGGCGGGCGCGGTGATCCTGGGCAAGACCAACCTGTCGGAGTGGGCCAACTTCCGCGGCAAGAACTCGGTGAGCGGATGGAGCACGCGCGGCGGGCAGACGCGCAACCCCTACGCACTCGACCGCTCGCCCAGCGGCTCGTCCTCGGGCACTGGCGCGGCCGTCGCCGCCAACCTGGCGGCGCTGGGCGTCGGCACCGAGACCGACGGCTCGATCACCTCGCCGGCCTCGGTGCAGGCGCTGGTGGGCGTCAAGCCCACGGTGGGGTTGGTGAGCCGCGACGGCATCGTGCCGATCGCCTTCTCGCAGGACACCGCCGGCCCGATGTGCCGCCGCGTCGCCGACGCCGCGCTGCTGCTGCACGCGCTGGCCGGCGTCGACCCGCGCGACCCCGCGACGCGCACGCAGCGCGGCGCCTTCGACCCGGCAGCCCTGCTGCACCTGACACCGAACGCGCTGCGCGGCGCGCGGCTGGGCGTGGCGATGAACCTGGTGGAGGGGCACGGACGCGGCACGGTGGCCGCCTTCGAGGCCGCGCTCGACGCGCTCGAGGGCGCGGGCGCCACGCTGGTGCGCGCGCCGCTGCCGAACCTCGACAAGATGGGGGCGGGCGAGCTCGACGTGCTGCAGTTCGAGATGCGCCACGCGATGGCGGCCTACCTCGCCGAGTTCGCCGCCGCCGGCCCCCACCGTTCGCTCGCCGACCTGGTGGCCTACAACCGGGCGCACCCCGAGACGCTGGCGCTGTTCGGCCAGGAGTGGTTCGAGCTGTCCGCGGCCAAGGGCGCACTCGCCACGCCGGCCTACCGCACGGCGCTGGCGCAGGGCCGCCGTTTCGCGCGCACCCACGGCATCGACGCGATGCTGCGCAAGCACCGCCTCGACGCCATCGTCGCCCCCACCGGCGGCCCGGCGTGGCTGATCGACCCGGTCAACGGCGACAGCGGCAACGGGCCCTCGGCCACCACGCCCGCGGCCGTGGCCGGCTACCCGCACGTGACGGTGCCGATGGGCCAGGTGGCCGGCCTGCCGGTGGGGTTGAGCTTCTTCGGCACCGCCTGGCGCGACGCGCAGCTGCTGGCGCTGGCGCTGCACTTCGAGCAGGCCACGCGCGCCCGCACGCCGCCGGCCTTGCGGCCCAGCGCGCTCAGCGTCTGAGCTCGACGACCACGGGCCCGGAAACGGGGTCCGTCACCCCCAGGCCGCCGCCGACGTCCTCGAGGTCGGCACGGAAGGTGTCGAGCAGCGCGACCATCTGCGGCCGCGCGGCGGCGATGCTGTCGAAGGCGTCCCACTCGCCGACCAGGCAGTAGGCGCGCTCGCCGGTCTTCACCAGCGCGGCACGCTGCAGGCCACTGAACGACGCGTCGGCACGGCGATGGGCCTCGACGAAGGCCTCCTCGCGGCCGGGCTTGACCCTGAAGCGGACCACGTTGAACGCGTTCATGCCGGTCTCCTGCCAGTGGCTGAGGCCGTGGGTGTACGCCCGCACGATGAGCGCGTCAATGCGCGACCCTGCCGCCAGCGCGGTGTCGCGGCACGCGGTGGCGACGGAGCAGGCCGCGGCTCGATCAGGCCGCCCCACCCTCCACCGCGCCGCCGGCGGCACGCCAGCGCAGCATGCCGCCGGCGAGATTGGCCACCTGCGTGAAGCCGGCCTTGCCCAGCAGCACCGCCGCCTGGGCCGAGCGCGCGCCCGAGCGGCACACGGTGACCACCGGCCGCCCGCGATCGAGCTCGGCCGCGCGGGTCGGCAACTCGTCGAGCGTGATGTGGCGCGCGCCGCGGATGTGGCCGAGCGGGCCGGCGAACTCGGCGGCGTCGCGCACGTCGACCAGTTGCACGCGTGCGGCCACCTCCTCGAGCGCGGGCGGCTGGATCTCCCACAGCCCGGCGAAGGTCCAGTCGAGGTGGGCCCACCCCGGCTCGCCCGGCAGCGCAGCCTCGCCCTCGGGGCGGCCGCAGCGCAGGTTGGCCGGCACCGCGACGTCGATCAGCCTGGGGTGCGGCAGCCCGAGGTGGTTCATGTACCCGGTGAAGTCGGACTCGTTGCTGTCGCCCCCGAAGCGCGGATTGAAGCGCCGCTCCTCGTCGACGCTGGTCACGGTGAGGCCCTTGTAGTCGTGGCCCGGGTAGAGCAGGCAGTGCGCCGGCAGCGACAGGATCTGCCCGTGCACCGAGCGGTACAGCCGCGCCGGGCTGCCCTGCTGGAAGTCGGTGCGACCGCAGCCGCGGATCAGCAGCGCGTCGCCGGTGAAGGCCATCGACTCGTCGTCCAGCACGTAGGTGAGGCAGCCGTCGGTGTGGCCCGGCGTGGCGCGCACGCCCAGATGGCGCGCGCCGAACGCGACGCGCTCGCCGTGCGCGAGCACGCGGTCCGCGCCCTGTGCCCCGCCGTGCGCGCCCAGCAGGATGCGGCTGCCCGTGAGCTGTTGCAGCAGCCAGGCGCCGGTGACATGGTCGGCGTGCACGTGCGTGTCGAGCGTGGCCAGCAGGCGCAGGCCGAGCTCGCGCAGCAGCGCGGCATCGCGCCGCGCCTGCTCGAACACCGGGTCGATCAGCACCGCCTCGCCGCGCGCCGCGTCGCCCAGCAGGTAGGTGTAGGTCGACGAGGTGGGATCGAAGAGCTGGCGGAAGACGAGCATGGGGACCTCGCGTCGTGAGGAGCGCATGGTGACAGCCCCAGGCGGGGCGGCTTGGTATAACCCGACGACACGCCGGACTCTGCCATGCTCACCTGCAACAAGCTCATTCCCCAGGGCCGCGGCCTCGCCGCGGTGCTGCTCAAGCGCGCTGCCACCGTCGAACTCGACTGGGACGTGCGCCAGAAGAGCCGTTTCGATGCCACCGACTCCGGCGGCCGCGCGCTCGCCGTGTTCCTGCCGCGCGGCACCCTGGTGCGCGGCGGCGACGTGCTGGTGGCCGAGGACGGCTCGCTGGTGCGCGTGCACGCCGCCGCGCAGCCGGTGCTGCGCATCACGGCCTGCCCCGAGCACGGCTCGCCGCTCGACCTGCTGCGCGCGGCCTACCACCTGGGCAACCGCCACGTGCCGCTGGAGGTGACGCCGGACCACCTGCAGCTCGAGCCCGACCCGGTGCTGGCCGACCTGCTGCGCACGCGTCACCTGATCGTCAGCGCGCTGCAGGCCCCGTTCGAGCCCGAGGGCGGCGCCTACGAAGGCGGCACGCCTGCGCACGCGCATGGGCACACGCACCACGGCCACGGCCACGAACACGCGCACGACCACGACCACGATCACGGTCGCGATCACGCGCACGACCACGGCGACGGCCCGTCGCACGGCCACGGCCCGCACCGATGAACCCGGGAGCCGACGCGCTGCTGCGCCTGATGTGGCTGGCCTCGCCAGCGCTGCCGGTGGGCGGTTTCAGCTACTCCGAGGGCCTGGAGGCCGCCGTCGAGTGCGGCCAGGTGCACGACGAGGCGGGCGCCGCGGCGTGGCTCGCCGACCAGTTGCACCTCGCGCTCGGCCGCGCCGACCTGCCGCTGGTGGCCGCCGCGCATGCCGCCTGGGCGGCCGACGACGCCGCGCGTCTGGAGGAACTCAACGGCTGGGCCCTGACGACGCGCGAGACGCAGGAACTGCGCGCGCAGACCGAGCAGATGGGCCGATCGATGCTGGAATGGCTGCGGGTGCAGGAGGCCATGGCGGCCACGCCGGCCGGCACACGCCAGGTCGAGCGGCTGGCCGCCCTGGCACCGGCGCCGGCCTGGCCGCTGGCCTTCGCGCTCGCCGCCTGGCGCACCGGGGCGGCGGCGCGCGAGGCGACGCTGGCCTACGGCTTCGCCTGGGCCGAGAACATGGTGCAGGCCGCGCTGAAGGCCGTGCCGCTGGGGCAGAACGCCGGGCAGCGCATCCTCGCCGCCCTGGTCCGGGAATTGCCTGCGGTGGTGGACACCGCCCTGGCGCGGCCGCAGGCGAAATGGCAGGCGTTCACGCCGATGCTGGCGCTGCGGTCCAGCCACCACGAAACCCAGTATTCGCGACTGTTCCGCTCATGAACCCACGACAACACCTGCACGCCATCGCCGGCCGCACCAAGCCCCTGCCCCCGCTGCGCGTGGGCGTCGGCGGGCCGGTGGGCTCGGGCAAGACCACCCTGGTCGAGAAGCTGTGCAAGACGATGCGCGAGCGCTGGGACCTGGTCGTCGTCACCAACGACATCTACACCAAGGAGGACCAGCGCCTGCTCACCGTGGCCGGCGCGCTGGCGCCCGAGCGCATCGTCGGCGTGGAGACCGGCGGCTGCCCGCACACCGCGATCCGCGAGGACGCCTCGATCAACCTCGAGGCGGTGGACCGCATGCTGGAGAAGTTCCCCGACGCGGACATCGTGTTCATCGAGTCCGGCGGCGACAACCTCGCGGCCACCTTCAGCCCCGAGCTGTCGGACCTCACGCTCTACGTCATCGACGTGGCCGGCGGCGAGAAGATCCCGCGCAAGGGCGGCCCCGGCATCACGAAGAGCGACCTCTTCGTCATCAACAAGACCGACCTCGCGCCGCACGTCGGCGCCGATCTCGCGGTGATGGAGGCCGACACGCAGCGCATGCGCCGCGGCAAGCCCTACGTGATGACCAACCTGCGCGCGCCCGAGCGCATCATGGGCGTCGAGACGGGCGGTTGCCCGCACACCGCGATCCGCGAGGACGCGTCGATCAACCTGGAAGCCATCGATCGCATGCTGGCGCGCTTCCCCGACGCTGACATCGTCTTCATCGAGAGCGGCGGCGACAACCTGGCCGCCACCTTCAGTCCCGAGCTCAGCGACCTGACGCTGTACGTCATCGACGTGGCCGGCGGCGAGAAGATCCCGCGCAAGGGCGGGCCGGGCATCACGAAGAGCGACCTGCTGGTGATCAACAAGACCGATCTGGCGCCTCACGTCGGCGCCGACCTCGCGGTGATGGAGCAGGACACGCAGCGCATGCGGCGCGGCAAGCCCTACGTGATGACCAACCTGCGCACGCCCGAGCGCACCGGCCTCGCGGACGTCGTGCGCTTCATCGAGACCAAGGGCCTGCT
>DASTJE010000246.1:0-13525 GCA_035716845.1 Burkholderiaceae bacterium | reverse complement strand
CGCACCCTTGGCGGCGAGCAGGAATCCGAGTGCGAGCGCGACCCGCCAGCGGTAGCTCCACACGTAGGGCAGCACCTTGCCGAGCGTCTGCCAGTCGGATCGGCGTGGCGCGCCGGTGGCGGGTTCGGGCAGCGTGGCGGTGGCGAAGCGTCGCATCGGAGCAGGCGTGGAACAATCGCGCCGAGGCCACGCATCGATGGACGACCTGACACCTTCGGCCAGCCGTCCGGCCTGGACCGGCCCCGCGAGTTTGCCCGATGGGAGCGAACTGGTGCTGCGCGTGATGCCGATGCCCGCCGACGTCAACGCCAACGGCGACATCTTCGGCGGCTGGCTGATGGCGCAGGTCGACCTGGCCGGCGCGGTGCTGCCGCTGCGCGTGGCTCGCGGGCGCATCGCGACGGTGGCGGTCAACCAGTTCCTGTTCAAGCAGCCGGTGTCGGTGGGCGACCTGCTGTCGTTCTACGCGCGCGTCGAGCGCGTCGGCAACACCTCGGTGACGGTGCACGTGGAGGTGTACGCCGAGCGCAATCCGGCCAATCCGCAGGTGGTCAAGGTCACCGAGGCCAACCTCACCTACGTGGCGATCGACGCCCAGGGCAAGCCGCGGCAGGTGCCGCGCGACTGAGCGCGGTATCCCCCGATGCGCCCGGCGGTGCAGGCCCGCGAGGCCGGCGATCGGACGTTTGCCAAGAGCGGCGCCGATGCCCATGATGGGTCCTCCTGAGTTTTCCGGAGCGCTCCGTGTTCAAGTTCGTCCGCGTCCCCGAGAAGCTGTTCGTCCTTGTGATGTGGCTGGTGTCGCTGGCCTTCGCCGCCTTCCTGATCGGCCTGGGCGGCAAGCTGGTGGCCGACCTGCCCAGGCTGGAGACCCGGCTGTCCGCGGACGATTTCGCACAGCCGCCGGGCGCGCTCAAGGCCCTGCGCGACGAGCTGAATGCGCGTGAGCGGGAGCAGCGCGAGGTCGCGGCGCGCACCCAGCAGGCGCGCCTGGCGCTGACCAGCGCGGGCAACGCCTATGCCGCGGCCCGCACCACGCACCAGAACTGGCTGGCCACGCGCACCGCCACCACCGACCCGGCGCAGGACCCGGAGGTGGTCCGGCGCACGCGCGAGCTCGACGGCCTCAAGGCCAGGGAGCGCGAGGCGCAGCAGGCCGTCGAGACGCTCGACCGCCAGCAGCTCGACGCCACGCAACGTGCCGGCGAATTGCGCCGCCGCGAGGCAGAGCTGTTGCAGGCTGCGCAGGGCGATTACCAGCGCGCGCTGTTCTGGCAGGAGCTGCGCGTGTTCGGTGCCCGCCTGGCCCTGACGCTGCCACTGCTGGTGGCCGGGGCATGGATGTGGGCGCGCAGGCGCGGCAGCGACTACTGGCCCCTGTACCGCGGCTTCGTGCTGTTCGCGGTGTTCACGTTCTTCGTCGAGCTGGTGCCTTACCTGCCGAGCTACGGCGGCTACGTGCGCTATGGGGTGGGGGTGATCCTCACCGCCGTGGCAGGGCACTACGTGATCCGCGCCATGCGGCGTTACCTGGCCAGGCGCCAGGCCGTGGAGCGCCAGACGGAGGCCGAGCGGCGCAGCGCGCTCAGCCCGGACGCCGCGCTCAAGAAACTCGCCGCCAACGTCTGCCCGGGTTGCGAGCGGCCGGTGCTGACCACCGACAAGGCGCCCGCCAACTTCTGCGTGCACTGCGGCCTGAAGCTGTTCGACGAGTGCAGCGCGTGCCGGACGCGCAAGAACGCCTTCTTCCACTACTGCCCGAGCTGCGGCACCGCCGCGGCGGCCGGCCCCGTGCCCTCCGATAGCGTCGACAGGCCCTAGGAACGGATCGCCGGCCAGACGTGCTCGGCGATGTGTTCGGCGAGCGCCGCGCCGCACACGCGGTAGACCGGCTCGCCCGGGTGGAAGCCGTCGGCCGCCATCACGCCGCCGTGCAGCGGCAGGTCGATCGGCACGTGCGACACGTCGCCGCGCGTGCGCGCCCAGTCGGCCACCGCGCGGTCGTGGCGGCGCGCGTCCTGCCCGGCCACCCAGCGCAGCGGCTGCGGCAGCCCCGGGAAGCGGTGCACCGGCGGCAGCGGCGCGAACACCACGTGCAGCACGCCCCAGGCGTTGCGCAGGTGGTTGGCGATGGCCTCGCGCGCGGCCACGGCATGCGCCGACGGCACCTGCTCGACGACGTCGTTGACGCCGAGCACGACCACCGCCACGTCGGCCGGCACCGGGGCGTGCCCCTGCAGCAGCTGCAGGCACTCGGCGCTCGTCAGGCCCGAACGCGCCAGCAGGGTCCAGCACACGCGGGCCTGGGCGTGCCGCGCCAGCGCGCGGCTGAGGTGCCCGGCCAGTGCGTGGCGCTGGTCGCGCACGCCCACGCCCGCCGCCGACGAGTCGCCGACGATCAGCAGGCGCAGCGGCGCGCCCTCGCCCACCTCGCCGTGGCGCTCGCCGTCCGGCTCGGGCAGGCGCGGCAGGCGCGCGCGCGCCACCACGGCCTGGGCCACCAGCAGTGGCGACAGCAGCAGCTTGGCGGTGAGGCTCATGGCGATCTCAGAACTTCGAGAAATCGGGGCGCCGCTTCTCGAAGAAGGCCTGGAAGGCCTCGCGCGCCTCCGGGCTCGTGAGGCGTGCCCCGAAGGCCACCGCCTCGGTCTCGATCGTATTCAGCACCGCCGCTCGGCCCGGCGCGCGCATCAGCTGCTTGGCCTCGCGCACCGCACCGGGCGGCAGGGCATTGAAGCGCTCGGCCACCCGCCGCGCGTGCGCCGCCACCTCCGCGGCCGGCAGTACCGCATTGGCGATGCCGCACTCGACCGCCGCCTCGGCGGTGAACGGGTCGCCCAGCAGCAGCTTCTCGGCCGCGCGGCGCTGCCCCATCAGCGCCGGCACCAGCAGGCTGGAGGCGAACTCGGGCACCAGGCCCAGGCTGACGAAGGGCATCGCCAGGCGTGCGTCGTCGGCCACGTAGACGAAGTCGCAGTGCAGCAGCATCGTCGTGCCGATGCCGATGGCCGCGCCGGTGACGGCCGCCACCACGGGCTTGTCGCAGTCGACGAGCGCCTGCATGAAGCGGAACACCGGCGAGTCCATGCCCTGGCGCGGCCGGCTCATGAAGTCCTCGAGGTCGTTGCCGCTGGTGAAGATGCCCGGCTGGCCGGTGATCAGCACCGCGCGCACCGCCACGTCGGCCTGCGCGGCACGCAACGCGTCGGCCATCGCCTGGTACATCTCCACCGTCAGGGCGTTCTTCTTCTCGGGGCGCGCGATCTCGATCGTGGCCACGCCGTCCAGGGTGGCGGTCTTGATGGTCATGCCGGGCCTCGTCGGGTGTCGATCAGACGCGCTCGAAGATGCCTGCGGCACCCTGGCCCATGCCCACGCACATCGTCACCATGCCGTAGCGGAGCTGGTGGCGGTGCAGGGCGTGGATGGTGGTGGCCGCACGGATGGCGCCGGTGGCGCCCAGCGGGTGGCCCAGCGCGATCGCGCCGCCCATCGGGTTGACCCTGGCCGGGTCGAGGCCGCAGCTGTCGATGACCGCCAGTGCCTGCGCTGCGAAAGCCTCGTTGAGCTCGATCCAACCGAGATCGGCCAGCGTGAGCCCTCCGGCCTTGAGCGCCGCGGGGATGGCCTCGATCGGGCCGATGCCCATGATCTTGGGCGGCACGCCGCGCACCGCGAACGAAACGAAGCGCGCCAGCGGCTTGAGGCCGAACTGCCTGACGGCCTTCTCGGAGGCCAGGATCAGCGCGCCCGCGCCGTCGCTGGTCTGCGAGCTGTTGCCGGCGGTGACGCTGCCCTTGGCCGCGAACACCGGCTTCAACTTGCCCAGCGCCTCGAGCGTGGTGTCGGCGCGCGGGCCCTCGTCGACCTCGACGCGGCGCGTCTTCACGCGGACCTCGCCGGTGGCCAGGTCGGGCGCGCGGTCGATCACGTCCACCGGCGTCATCTCGTCGCTGAACTGGCCGGCCGCGATGGCCGCCAGCGCCTTCTGGTGCGAGGCCAGCGCGAAGGCGTCCTGGCGCTCGCGGCTGACCTTCCACTGCTCGGCCACCTTCTCGGCCGTGAGGCCCATGCCGTAGGCGATGCCCACGTTCTCGTCGCGCGCGAACACCTCGGGGTTGAAGCTCGGTTTGTTGCCGCCCATCGGCACCATGCTCATGCTCTCGGCGCCGCCGGCGATCATCACGTCGGCCTCGCCGACGCGGATGCGGTCGGCGGCCATCTGGATCGCGGTGATGCCGCTGGCGCAGAAGCGGTTGATCGTGACCCCGCCCACCGAGTGCGGCAGGCCGGCGATCACCATCGCGGCACGCGCCATGTTGATGCCCTGCTCGGCCTCGGGGAAGGAGCAGCCGACGATGGCGTCCTCGATGGCGGCCGGGTCCAGCCCCGGCACCTGTGACAGCGCACTGCGCACCGCGGCCACCAGCAGGTCGTCGGGGCGCGTGTTGCGGAACACGCCGCGGCCGGACTTGCCGATCGGCGTGCGGGTGGCGGCGACGATGTAGGCCTCTTGCACTTGCTTGCTCATGATCAGTTCCTCACCGGCTTGCCGGTCTGCAGCATGCCCATGATGCGTTCCTGGGTCTTGGGGTGTTCGAGCAGCGCGCAGAAGCGGTCGCGCTCGAGCGTCATCAGGTACTCCTCCGTCACCATCGAGCCGGCGTCGACGTCACCGCCGCACACCACCTCGGCGATCAGCGAGGCGATGTGGAAGTCATGCTCGCTGGCGAAGCCGCCGTCGCGCAGGTTGGTGAGCTGGCCCTTGATGGTGGCGATCGCGCTGCGCCCGGCCACCGGGAACAGCGCCCTGGGCGGCGGTCGGTAACCGGCCGCCGCCAACGCCTTGGCCTGCGCCGTGGCCACGTGCAGCAGCTCGTCCTTGTGCGGCACGATCACGTCGCCGTCGATCAGGTAGCCGAGCTTGCGGCCCTCCAGCGCGCTGGTGCCCACCTTGGCCATCGCGGCGGCGGTGAACGGCTCCTTGAGGAAGGCGAACAGGTCGGCGCTGGCGCCGGCGGCCGAGGCCATCTCGGCGGCACGGCGCGCGATGGTCGCCAGGCCGCCACCGCCCGGAATCAGGCCCACGCCCACCTCGACGAGGCCGATGTAGCTCTCCATGTGCGCGACGCGGCGTGCGCAGTGCATCGCCAGCTCGCAGCCGCCACCGAGCGCCAGGCCACGGATGGCCGCCACCACCGGCACCTGCGCGTAGCGGATGCGCAGCATGGCGTCCTGCAGCTTCTTCTCCTCGGGCTTGATGCCCTTGGCGCCGAGCTTCATGAACACCGGCAGCAACGCCTCGAGGTTGGCGCCGGCCGAGAACACGTCGTCGGGCGACCAGACCACCAGGCCCTGGTACCTGCTCTCGGCGATCTCCACCGCCTTGAGCAGGCCTTCGGTGACGGCCGGCGAGATCAGGTGCAGCTTGGCCGTGATCGAGGCGATCAGCACCTCGCCGTCGAGCGACCAGACGCGGATCTCGTCGTTGCGGAATTCCTCGGTGCCGGTCTCGAGCGGCTTGGCAGCGCCGCCGCCCAGCACGTTCTCGCGGAAGGCCTGGCGGCGGTAGACCGGCAGGTCCGGCAGCGGCACGAAGCGGCCCTGCGCGGCGCTCCACGAGCCCTCGGCCGTGTGCACGCCCTGGCCCGCAGCGACCGGGCCGTCGTTCACCCAGGCCGGCAGCGGCGCGCTCGACAGGGTCTTGCCGGCGGCGATGTCCTCGGCGATCCACTGCGCCACCTGCGTCCAGCCCGCGGCCTGCCAGAGCTCGAACGGCCCCTGCTGGCTGCCGAAGCCCCAGCGCATCGCGAAGTCGACGTCGCGCGCGCACTCGGCGATCTCGGCCAGGTGCACCGCGCAGTAGTGGAAGCTGTCGCGCAGCAGCGACCAGACGAACTGTGCCTGCGGGTGCTCCGACTCGCGCAGCAGCTTCAGCCGCTCGGCCGGCGCCTTCTTGAGCATGCGGTCGATGATGGGCTCGGCCTTGGCACCGCCGCTCACGTACTGCCCGCTCGCCGGGTCGAGGCGCAGGATGTCCTTGCCGGCCTTCTTGTAGAAGCCCGCACCCGTCTTCTGGCCCAGCGCGCCCTGCTCGATCAGGCGCCCCAGCACGGCCGGCGTCCTGTAGATCGGGAAGAAGGGGTCGGACGCCAGCGTGTCCTGCATCGTCCGGATGACGTGCGCCATCGTGTCCAGGCCCACCACGTCGGCGGTGCGGAAGGTGCCGCTGGAGGCGCGGCCGAGCTTCTTGCCGGTGAGGTCGTCGACGACGTCGTAGGACAGGCCGAACTTCTCGGCCTCGATCATCGTGGCCAGCATCCCGGCAATGCCCACGCGGTTGGCGATGAAGTTGGGCGTGTCCCTGGCGCGCACCACGCCCTTGCCCAGCGTCGTCGTCACGAAGGCCTCGAGCTGGTCCAGGATCTCGGGCCGCGTGGCCGGCGTCGGGATCAGCTCCACCAGTGCCATGTAGCGCGGCGGATTGAAGAAGTGGATGCCGCAGAAGCGCGGCGTGATCTCCGCCGGCAGCGCCTCGGACAGCTTGCCGATCGACAGGCCCGAGGTGTTGGACGCGACGATCGCGTGCGGCGCGACGTGGGGCGCGATCTTCTTGTAAAGGTCGAGCTTCCAGTCCATGCGCTCGGCGATGGCCTCGATCACGAGGTCGCACTCGGCCAGACGCTCCAGGTGCTCCTCGTAGTTGGCCGCCTCGATGCGCGCCGCCTCCTCGGCGAGGCCGAGCGGCGCGGGCTTGAGCTTCTTCAGCCCGTCGATCGCCTTGACGACGATGCCGTTCTTCGCGCCCTGCTTGGCCGGCAGGTCGAACAGCACGACCGGCACCCTCGTGTTGACCAGGTGGGCGGCGATCTGCGCGCCCATCACGCCGGCGCCGAGCACGGCGACCTTGCGGACATTGAATCGGTTCATCGTCCTCTCCAGTGAATCAGAACAGGGCTTCGTCCATCGCCATCAGCGGGGCGACGCCGGCGCGGCAGCTGCGCATCAGGCCGGCCGTCTCGGGCAGCAGCTTGGCGAAGTAGAAGCGTGCGGTGGCGAGCTTGGCGGCGTAGAAGGGATCGCCCGAGCCCTGCTTGTCCAGCGCGATGCGCGCCATGCGGGCCCAGAAGTAGGCGAAGCACAGGTGGCCGACCACGCGCAGGTAGTCCACCGCGGCGCCGCCCACCTCGTCTGCGTTGCCCATCGCCTTCATGCCGAGCTCGGTCGTCAGCTTGGTGACCTTGTCGCCCAGGTCGGCCAGCGGATCGACGAACTCCTGCATCTCGGGCTTGATGCCCTCGGCCTCGACGAAGTCGGCGATGCGCCGGCCGAAGGCCTTGATCTTCCGGCCGTTGTCGGCCAGCACCTTGCGCCCCAGCAGATCGAGCGACTGGATGGTGTTGGTGCCCTCGTAGATCATGTTGATCCGCGCGTCGCGCACGAACTGCTCCATGCCCCACTCGGCGATGTAGCCGTGACCGCCGAACACCTGCAGGCAGTGCGAGGTGGCGATCCAGGCGTTGTCGGTGAAGAAGGCCTTGAGCACCGGCGTCAGCAGCGCCACCTCGTCGGCGCAGGCCTTGCGCGTCTCGTGGTCGTCGGCGTTGAGTTCCTGGTCGAGCAGCAGCACGGTGTGCAGGATCAGCGCGCGCGCGCCCTCGGCGTAGGCGCGCGCGGTGAGCAGCATCTTGCGCACGTCGGGATGGACGAGGATCGGGTCGGCCGCCTTGTCCGGCGCCTGGGGCCCCGACAGCGCACGCATCTGCAGGCGATCCTTCGCGTAGGCCACCGCGTTCTGGTAGGCCACCTCGGTCAGGCCCACCGACTGGCAGGCCACACCGATGCGCGCGGCGTTCATCATCACGAACATCGCCGACAGGCCCTTGTGGGGCTCGCCCACCAGCCAGCCGGTGGCGCCGTCGAGCGTCATCTGGCAGGTGGCATTGGCGTGGATGCCCATCTTGTGCTCGAGGCCCGAGCAGAAGATCGCGTTGCGCTCGCCTGGCGTGCCGTCGGCACGCGGCAGGAACTTGGGCACGATGAACAGCGAGATGCCCTTGCTGCCCGCGGGCGCCTCCGGAAGACGCGCCAGCACCAGGTGCACGATGTTCTCGGCCAGGTCGTGCTCACCCGAGGAGATGAAGATCTTGCCGCCCGTGATGCTGTAGCTGCCGTCGACTCGAGGCTCGGCCTTGGTGCGCAGCAGGCCGAGGTCGGTGCCGCAGTGCGGCTCGGTCAGGCACATCGTGCCGGTCCACTGGCCGCTCGACAGTCGGGGCAGGTAGAGCGCCTTCTGCTCGGGCGTGCCGTGCGCGTGCAGGCACTCGTAGGCGCCGTGCGACAGGCCGGGGTACATCGTCCAGGCCTGGTTGGCCGAGTTCATCATCTCGTACAGGCACTGGTTCACCAGGTGCGGCAGGCCCTGGCCGCCGTAGGCCGGGTCGGTCGACAGGGCGGGCCAGCCGCCTTCGACGTAGCGCGCGTAGGCGTCCTTGAAGCCGGCCGGCGTCGTCACCGCGTGGCTCGCCCGGTCGAGCGTGCAGCCCTGCTGGTCGCCCGGCAGATTGAGCGGCTGGAGCACTTCGGCCGCGAACTTGCCGCCCTCCTCGAGCACGGCATTGACGGTGTCGACGTCGAGGTCGGAGAAGGTTGCGCAGTGCGACTGCAGGGTCGGCACGGCGTCGAGCAGTTCGTGCAGCACGAAACGGAGGTCTCGCAGCGGAGGGGTGTAGATCGGCATGGGGGGAGCTCCCTGAGGTCGTCGTAATGGAATCAGCGGCGACGCGCCCGGCCCGCGGCGACCGGCGCGGCGGGCGGCTGCGCGGCAGCGGTCGTGTAGTGCGCCAGCAGGTGCTCGAAGGCCTGGCGGGCGCGATCGAGCGCACCGGGGCGCTGCAGGAAGCGCGCATCGTGGTGCAGCGCCAGGATCAGGCCGTGGAGTTCGAACAGCATCTGCATCGGGTCGGTCTCGGGCTTCAGGTGGCCTTCTTCGACCGCCAGGCGGATCGCGCGTTCCAGCGCCTGGTGCCACGAACGCACCATCGACGCCAGCGCGTCGCGAACCGGCCCCGGGCGGTCGTCGAACTCGACCGCACCGCTGATGTAGATGCAGCCCGAGTCGATCTCGACCGACACCCGCTTGACCCAGCGCTCGAACAGCTCGCGCAGGCGCGGCAGGCCCCGCGGCGCCATGAGCGCGGGGTAGAAGACCTCTTCCTCGAACTTGGCGTGGTACTCGCGGATCACGGAGATCTGCAGTTCTTCGCGCGAACCGAAGTGGGCGAAGACGCCCGACTTGCTCATCTGCGTCACCTCGGCCAGGGCGCCGATCGACAGACCCTCCAGACCCATGTGCGAGGCCAGGCCGAGGGCGGCGTCGAGGATGGCCGCGCGCGTCTGCTGGCCCTTGTGCAGGGCGCCGGCGCTGCGGCCGTTGCGCGCGGTGGGGGGGGGTGGCGAGCTCACGTGTCGAATAAAACGAACGATCGTTCTATTCTGCACGTCCGCATGGGTGTCGTGCGGCGCCGAAGCGTCCATTTCTAGACGCGTACGCCTATGTCGTTCGGGGGTAAACCCCAGCCCGCGTGCCCGATGGCCGCGGTCGCAGCCCGCAGGCGCGCAACGGGCGGTTGCGCGGATTCGGCTACCCTACGCGCAGGAGCGCGCCGCGTGGACGTCTTGCAACTGGATGTATCGGGTCGCCCGCAAGCCTGGATCAGCCCCAGGGAAGCGGCGGTGATCTACGCCAGCGACGGCGTCGCCTGGACCTTGGGAGCGGCCTGCAAGGTGCTGCGCGGCGGCATCCAGCGCAGTACGGGCCGCCAGTCGCGCATCGAGGTGCATCCGATCATCGCGGTGCGCGGCGCCGTCCCGAGCCGGGCCTGGCGCACGGTGCCCAGCATCACCAACGCCAAGCTGTTCGTGCGCGACCGCCACCTGTGCGCCTACTGCGGCCACCGCTTCTCCTTCGAGGACCTCACGCGCGAGCACATCGTTCCGGTCTCGCGCGGCGGCGAGGACGTGTGGATGAACTGCATCACCGCCTGCAAGTCGTGCAACGGGCGCAAGGGCAACCGCATGCCCGAGGAGGCGCGCATGACCCTGCTCTACCTGCCCTACGTGCCCAGCCTGCACGAGGACATGATCCTGCGCGGCCGCCGCATCCTGGCCGACCAGATGGAATTCCTGCTCGCCAGCGTGCCGCGCAATTCACGCCTGCACGGTTAGCAATCAATCTTTACGCATTGCGCGGGAACCACGGGCCTGCGCCTGCGTCATCCTTGTGCCTGGCCTTGCGTTTGCAGGGTATCGACCTTTGAACGGAGACGATCATGTTGAAGCCGCTCGCCGCAGCCGCCGCCCTCGCCGTGCTGGCCGCGTGCACCACCACCAGCCCCGACGTCGTCCAGCGCGGCGATGCGCAGCGCCTGTCGTCGGTCCAGGACGCCGTCGTGCTTTCGGTGCGCAGCGTCACCGTCGAGGGCAATCAGAGCGGCGCCGGTGCGGCCACCGGCGCGGTGGTCGGCGGCATCGCCGGGTCGTCGCGCTCGCGCGGCGGCGAGTCGGCGGCGATCGGCGTGCTCGGCGCGGTCGCCGGCGCAGTGATCGGCAACGCCGTCGAGCGCAGTGCCACGCGCGAGGACGCGGTCGAGATCCTGCTGCAGATGCGGAACGGCGAACGCCGCGCCATCGTGCAGGCCAAGGCCGGGGAAAGCTTCAACCCGGGCGACGCGGTGGTCCTCGTCACCACCGGTGGCAAGACGCGCGTGACCAAGGCGCCGCCCGGCACGCAGCCGGTGCAGCCGCTGCCCGCGCCGGTGCACAGCGCGCCGCGCAGCTGAGGCCGTTGAATGTCGCCTTTCGATGGGGCCCGCGGGCCCCATCGGCCTTTCTGCAGCCTCAGCCGCCCAGCATGCCCTTCTTGAGGTCGCCGTCGGCCGGCTTGTCGCCCAGCCACACGCGCAGCAGCGCGGTGTAGAACTCCTCGCCCGCGATCGGATTGCCGCGCGGCTGGCCGTTGACGAGCAGGCGCGTGCCCGACTCCGGCGTGAAGTCGAGCTGGATGACGTCGCCCTTCTTGGCCTCGCCCACGGTCTTGAAGGCCGCGTTGAAGGCGTCGACCTGCGGCTTGAGCGCGGCGTACTGCGCCTCGCTGTGGTTGTTCTTCAGGCCCTCGTTGAGCGACTCGGCGAACGTGTCGGCGCCGACATCGCGCAGCATCGCGATCTGCACCCGGCGCGGCCCCTTCTGGCCCAGCAGGGTCGCGGCGCTGCTGCTCTTGGCGGGCACGTACAGCCCGGCCACGTAGACCTTGAAGATGGCGCGCGTGCGCACGCCCACGCCGTTGAGTTGCAGCGCTGCCCCTCCGACCTGCGCCGCAGGCTCGAACTTGGCGCCCTCACGCTCCACCGTCTGCGCCATTGCGCCGCTCCAGCCACAGACGGACATCACCACCGCGGCCACCAGCCGCTTCCACAGCCCTTGCATCATCGTCTCCTGTAAGCCTGGCGGCGCCCGGTGGGCGCGCCGGCGAACAGTGTGCCAGAGCGCGCAAACACTACAGCAGCACGATGTCGTACTGCTCGGGTGTCAGGCTCGGCTCCACGCTGAGCGAGATCGGCTTGCCGATGAACTCCGACAGCCCCGCCAGGTGCTGGCTTTCCTCGTCGAGCAGCATCTCGACCACCGACGCGCTGGCCACGACGCGGAACTCCTTGGGGTCGAACTGGCGCGCCTCGCGCAGCACCTCGCGCAGGATGTCGTAGCACACGCTGCGCGCGGTCTTGAGGATGCCGCGGCCCTCGCAGGTCGGGCAGGGCTCGCACAGCATGTGCGCCAGGCTCTCGCGGGTGCGCTTGCGCGTCATCTCCACCAGCCCGAGCTGCGTGAATCCGCTGACGGTGGTGCGCACCCGGTCGCGCGCCAGGTGCTTGCGGAACTCGGCCAGCACGGCGGCCTGGTGGTCCTCGCGCGTCATGTCGATGAAGTCGGCGATGACGATGCCGCCCAGGTTGCGCAGTCGCAGCTGGCGCGCGATGGCGCCGGCCGCCTCGAGGTTGGTCTTGAAGATGGTGTCGTCGAAGTTGCGCGCCCCGACGAAGCCGCCGGTGTTCACGTCCACCGTCGTCAGCGCCTCGGTCTGGTCGATGATCAGGTAGCCGCCGCTCTTGAGGTCCACGCGGCGCGCCAGCGCGCGCCGGATCTCGTCGTCGATGTTGTAGAGGTCGAAGATCGGCCGCTCGCCGGTGTAGTGCTGCAGCTTGCCCACCGCACCGGGCGTGTAGGTCGCGCCGAAGGCGAGCAGGTGCTCGAACTGCATCTTCGAGTCGATGCGGATGGACGTGGTCTCGTCGCCGGTCAGGTCGCGCAGCACCCGCTCGGCCAGCGTGAGGTCCTGGTGCAGCAGGGTGCCGGGCGGCGAGGCGTAGGCGCGCTCGCGGATCGCGGCCCAGGTCTTGCGCAGGTAGGCGATGTCGTCGGCCAGCTCCTGGTCGCTCGCCTCCTCGGCGTTGGTGCGCAGGATGAAGCCCCCGCCGCCGTAGGCCGTGCCGTCCTCGGGCCGGGCGGCCAATGCCGTCAGGCGCTGCCGCAACTGCTCGCGCAGTTCGGGCGAGCCGATCTTCTGGCTGATGCCGAGGTGGTTGTCCTGCGGCAGGTGCACCAGCAGCCGTCCGGCGATGCTGACCTGCGTCGACAGGCGCGCGCCCTTGGTGCCGATCGGGTCCTTGACCACCTGCACCGTCAGGGTCTGGCCCTCGAAGACCTGGCGCTCGATGGGCAGCGGCGCCACGGGCGGCGCCCCGTCGACGCGCTCCTTGCCGTTGGCGCCGTGCAGGTCGGCCACGTGCAGGAAGGCGGCGCGCTCGAGGCCGATGTCGACGAAGGCGCTCTGCATGCCCGGCAGCACGCGGGCCACCTTGCCCTGGTAGATGTTGCCCACCAGGCCGCGTTCGAGCGCGCGCTCCAGGTGCAGCTCCTGCACCGCGCCGCCCTCGATCACCGCCACGCGGGTCTCGTGCGGCGTCCAGTTGACGAGGATGTCTTGTGTCGGCATGCGTGCAGTCTATGCCGCAAGGTGGTGCGCCACGCCGGCGCGGCGCAGCAGCGCCGCGGTCTCGGCCAGCGGCAGGCCCATGATGCCGCTGTGGCTGCCGTCGATGTGCTCGATCCAGCCCGCCAGCGCCGACTGGATGGCGTAGGCCCCGGCCTTGCCGAAGGGCTCGCCGCTCGCGACATAGGCGTCGATCACCTTGGCAGGCAGCGCCGCGAAGCGCACGTGCGACAGGTTCAGCGCCTCGATCCGCCGCGTGCCGGTCCACAGCGCCACGGCCGACAGCACGCGGTGGGTTCGACCGGACAGGGACGCCAGCATCGCCCGCGCGTGCCCGGCGTCGGCCGGCTTGCCGAGGATGCGGCGACCGAGCGCAACCGTGGTGTCGGCACACAGGATCGGCGCCTTCGCGAGCCCGCGCCGCGCATGGCGCGCGCGCGCAGCGTCGAGCTTGGCCCGCGTCACGCGCCGCAC
>DASTJE010000245.1:0-7983 GCA_035716845.1 Burkholderiaceae bacterium | reverse complement strand
CACCACGTCGCTCACCGCGTCGACCACCGCACCCACGGTGCGGCCGCCCACGTTGAGCACCACGGTGACGGTGCCGCTGTCGAAGGCCGCCTCCAGCCCCAGGCGCCGGCGCAGGTCGACGATGGGCACGATCACCCCGCGCAGGTTGGTCACGCCCAGCACATGGGCCGGCGCGCCGGCGATTCGCGTGGGCGCCTCGTAGCTGCGGATCTCCTGCACGCGCAGGATGTCGATGGCGTATTCCTCGGCGCCCAGGCGCAGCGTCAGCACCTCGCGCGGCGCGGCCGCCTCGGCCGCGCGCACCGCCGCGGCAACGGCCTGTGCTTCGGCCGGAGAACTGTCGATCGATTGCATGCGAGTGTCCTTGTCGCTTCTTGGTTGTGAGTGGGTGTATCGGCAGTTTCCGCGCCGCGCCGCACGCCCGTAACGAGAAAAAGGGCCGGAGTTCCGGCCCAATCCCAGGTGGCTCAGAGCGGCGCGGGCCGCGTCGCCAGTTCGTCCCAGTGGGGCGCGGTGGGCTGCTCGGGAACGGCCTCCACCGCCTCCGCGTGGTCCAGCGCCGGCGCCGGCGCGGGCCGGCCGAGCAGGTAGCCCTGCAGCTCGTCGCAGCCCAGGCGTGCCAGCAGCGCGGCCTGCGCGGCGGTCTCCACGCCTTCGGCGGTGACGCGCATCGCGAGCGAGTGCGCCAGCGAGACGATGGAGCGCACGATCAGCGCCACGCGCTCGTCGCCGACCAGGTCCTTGACGAAGGCGCGGTCGATCTTGACCTTGCTGAACGGGAAGCGCCACAGCGAGCCCAGGCTCGAATAGCCGGTGCCGAAGTCGTCCATCGCCACGCTCACGCCGGTGCGCGACAAGGCCTGCAGGGTGCGCACCACCGAGTCGGTGTCGCTCATCAGCAGCGACTCGGTGATCTCGAGCACCAGGCGTGTCGGCGGCAGGCCGCTGTCGGCCAGGCATTCGGCCACCAGGGCCGGCAGCTCGATGCGGCCGTGGAACTGCGCCGCCGAGAGGTTGACCGCCACCGAGATCGCGCCGGGCCAGCGCGCCGCCTCGACGCAGGCCTCGCGCAGGGCCCAGGCGCCCAGGGCCTCGATCAGCCCGGTCTCCTCGGCCAGGGGGATGAACTCCGAGGGCGGCACCATGCCGCGCACGGGGTGCCGCCAGCGCATCAGCGCCTCGTAACCGAGCAGCACCCGGCCCTCGCGGTCGAACAGCGGCTGGTAGTGCAGCAGCAGCTCGCCGCGGTGCAGCGCGCTGCGCAGGTCCTCGGCCAGCAGGCGCCGTTCCTCGACGCGGTGTTCGGCGTCGGCATCGTAGAAGGCGAAGCGGCCGCCGCCCGCGCGCTTGGCGCGCGCCATCGCGGCGTCGGCCTGCCGCAGCACGGCCTCGACGCCCAGGTCGACCGCGTCGGCGGCCACCGGCACCGCGCCGACGCTGGCACCGCAGTGCACGGCGCGCCCCGCGATCTCGAACGGCTCGCCCAGCGCGTCGACGACGCGCTGCGCCAGCCGCGCCAGGCCCACCTCGTCGGTCGCGCCATGGTGCAGCAGTGCGTACTCGTCGGCGCCCACGCGCGCCAGCGCGTCGCCGCGCTCGAGCAGGCCGCGCAGGCGCCGCGTGCATTCGCGCAGCACGGCGTCGCCGGCCGCTGCGCCGTGCGCCTCGTTGATCGGGCGGAAGCGGTCGAGGTCGATGCACAGCACCGCCAGCGCCTCGCGCGCGGGGCCGCTGCCGCTGGCGTCCTCGCGGGCGCCCAGCGACGCGCCCAGCGCCGCGGCGAAGCCGGCGCGGTTGAGCGCCCCGGTCAGCGCGTCGTGCTCGACCAGCCAGCGCGCGCGCGCGTCGCTGCGCCGGCGCGCATCGCGCTGGTTTGCCAGGTAGGCCAGGCCCATGCCGCCCAGCACGAGCGCCAGCGCCAGCATCACCAGGGTGGCCAGGCCGAAGGCCTCGCGCAGGCGCGCCTGGCGCGCACTCTGGTCGAGGTAGACCTCGACCAGGCCGGCCACGCGGCCGTCCGCGCGCCAGGGCACGTAGACCTCGACGTAGGTGAGCGGCCGGTCGGCCTCGCCGCTGCCGCTGCGCAGCACCGACACGATGTCGCCGGCCAGAGCCTCGGCGGGCGCGCCGTGCGCCCGCGCGGACCCGCCGCGCCGCGGTGCGTGGTCGCGCGTGGCCGTGAGCGGGTCGTTGGCGTCGAGGTCGTCGGAGGCCAGCAGCAGCCGGCCCTCGCGGTCGAAGACCTTGAAGCGGTAGACCTCGCCGACGCGGCGCGCGCGCGCAAGCTGGTCGCGCGTGGCCTCGTCGAGCTCGCCTGCCTCGATGAGGCGCGGCAGCCCGGGCGTGGTGTCGCGCAGGAAACGCACGTAGCTCTGCGCGAACTGCTCGGCCCCGCCGCGCAGCGTGCGCTCGCCGATGACGCGCAGCGCGAGCGCGGCCAGCACCAGGCAGGCGAGCATCAGCGCCATGCCGAGGGCGGCGTGGCGCAGCGGGAGTGCTTTCTGCGGTGGTGTGGTCAAGGTCGTTGGCCAGGAATCCGTTGAACTTGATCGGAGCGTCGCGTCGACACTTGAGGGCGCACCGGTGCGCGGGGCGTGACTTCCGTCCTAGCGCGGGCGGTGCGTCAACCGACGGTCCGCCCGGCTCATGCGCTGCTGGACAGCAGCTTGGCCGCGAGCTGCTCGTCGCGCTCGGCGGTCTGCAGCAGCTTCATCTGGTGCTCGAACTGGCGCGCCGCGGTGATCATGGCCACCATGGTCTCCACGGCACTGACGTTGGAGCCTTCGAGCGCGCCGTCCTGCAGCCGCGCGAGCGGGTCGGCGGCCAGGTCGCCGGCGGCGGCGCGGAACAGGCCGTCGCTGCCGCGCGCGAGCGGGCTGCCTTCCTCGGGCGTGACCAGCTTGAGGCGCCCCACGGTGGTGGAGCGGCCGTTGACGCCGCGCGCGCTGACGCTGCCGTCGCCGGCGATCGAGACCTCGCTGGCCGGCGGCACGGTGATCGGGCCGCCGTCGCCCATCACCGGCAGGCCGGTCTTGGTGACGAGCTGGCCCTGCGCATCGACGTCGAGCGCGCCGGCGCGCGTGTAGGCTTCGGTGCCGTCGAGCGCCTGCACCGCGAGCCAGGCATTGCCCTTCATCGCCACGTCCAGGCTGCGCCCGGTCGTCGCCACGGGGCCCGGCTCGAAGCTCGCGCCCACCGTCGACTCCAGCGTGTACACGCGCGTGGAGGCGCCGCTGCCTTGCACCGGCACGGCGCGGAACGCCGCCAGCTCGGCACGGAAGCCGTTGGTGGAGACGTTCGCCAGGTTGTTGGCGAGCACCTCCTGGCGCTCCATTGCCGCCTTGGCGCCCGACATCGTCAGGTAGATCAGGTGGTCCATGGTGGCGTCCTAGGGCCTGTCAACGCTATCGGAGCTGCACCAGCGTCTGCAGCACCTGGTCCTGGGTGCGGATGGTCTGTGCGTTGGCCTGGTAGACGCGCTGCGCGGTCATCATGTTCACCAGCTCGGCGGTCAGGTCGACGTTGCTCTCCTCGAGCGCGCCGGCCTGCAGCACGCCCAGGTTGCCCTCGCCGGGCACGCCGGCGATCGGGTCGCCCGAGGCGTAGCTGCGCGACCAGACGTTGCCGCCCATCGGCTGCAGGCCCTGCGGATTGCGGAAGGTGGCCAGCTCGATCTGGCCGGCCGGCTTGTTCTGGCCGTTGCTGTAGCGGGCCATCACGACACCGTTGGATTCGATCGTGATGCCGGTGATCTGCCCGGGCGCATAGCCGTTCTGGGACAGGTTGGTCACGCCGAAGGCGGCGCCGAACTGCGTGGCGCCGGTGAGGTCGAGCTGCACGCCGGTGATGGCCAGTGTCTGCGCCCCGCTGGGCGAGGTCGTCGCCGGCACGTCGATCGACACCGGGGCGGTGGGCGAGACCGGGTTGCCGCCGTTGGCCGGGAAGTCGACGGTGGCGCTGGGCTGCGGCGCGGCCGCGGTGCCGGCCAGCGGCACGCCGTTGGCGGTGATGAACACGTTCCAGCTGTCGGTGCCGGCCTTCTGGAAGTAGTAGGTCAGCGCCACGTCCTGGCCCTTGGCGTCGTACACCGTCAGCGAGGTGGCGTTGTTGTAGGTGGTCGGGTCGGTGAAGTCGATCGCCGGCGCGGCGGCCGGCGCGGTCACCGCGGCGCGCGAGTCGAGGTTCATCTCGAGTTCGATCTCGCTGCTGGCCTGCGGGTTGATGCCGGCGGTGGGCAGGCGCAGCGCGGTGGCGTTGCCGGGCTGGATCACGCCGGTGCCGTCGGCCGGATAGCCCATCAGGCGCAGCGCGTCGTTGTTGACGATGTAGCCGTCGCGATCGACCTTGAACTGGCCGTTGCGCGCGTACAGCGTCGGGTTGCGCCCGTCGGTGACCTGGAAGAAGCCCGAGCCGTTGATCGCCAGGTCCATCGGGTTGCCGGTGGCCGTGATGTTGCCCTGGGTGAACTGCTGCGCCACGGCCTGCAGCGTGGTGCCGATGCCGATGGGGTTCGTGCCCGCGCCGTTGAGCGCGTTGGCGTAGGCATCGGCGAACTCGGCACGCGAGGCCTTGGCGCCGAAGGTGTTGGCATTGGCGACGTTGTTGCCGATGACCTCGAGGTTCTTGCTGGTGGCGTTGAGGCCCGACAGGCCCTGCTGGAAGCTCATGGTGTCTCCTGGTTCAGTTGAAGGCCCGGATCTGCGAATAGGCCACGCTGCCGCTCGCGCGCAGCTCGAGGGTGAGGCTGTCGCCGCCGGCGACGACCGCGTCGACGCGGTCGCGCATCAGCGGCGTGGCCGGCACGGCCGCCGCGCCGCTCCTGGCGGTGACGCGGAAGCTCGCGCCCAGCGAGGGGTCGACGCCGGCGGGCGGCGTCCAGGCGAAGCCGTTGAGGCCGGCCGCCTGCGCGCCGAGGTCGACGGTGTCGATGACGCGGCCGCCGGCGTTGAGCACCTCGACCTTGACGCTGTCGGCCGCCGACGCGAGGTCGAAGCCGCCCTGCACCAGGCCGGCGTCGTTGGCGGCCAGGCGGTTGCCCGGCACGATCACGTCGCGCCCCACCAGCGAGGCGCCCTGCAGCGCGGCCATCTGGGCGAACTGCGCGCCCAGGCCCTCGACGCTGCGGTTGAGCTTCTCGATGCCGCTCACCGACTGGATCTGCGCCATCTGGCTCGTCACCTGGGCGTTGTCCATCGGGTTGAGCGGGTCCTGGTTCTGCATCTGCGCCACCAGGAGCTTGAGGAAGCGGTCGGCCGCGCCGGCGTCGTTCTGCGTCTGCACGGCCGCGCCCGGTGCGGCGGCGCCGGCGAGCGCGGACAGGGGGTTGACGGTGGCCATCGGTCAGCGCCCCGTCACGACTGGCCCAGCTGCAGCGTCTTCTGCAGCAGCGTCTTGGCGGTGTTCATCACCTCGACGTTGTTCTGGTACGAGCGCGAGGCCGAGATCATGTTGACCATCTCCTCGACCGTGTTGACGTTGCTGAAGGTGACGTAGCCCTCGGCATCGGCCGCCGGGTGCTTGGGGTCGTGCACGCGGCGCCCGGGCGTCGCGTTCTCGTTGATGGTGGACACGCGCACGCCCGCGGCGCCGCCCGCATCCATCAGCTCGGTCTGGAACACGACCTGGCGCGCCTTGTAGGCGCTGCCGTCGGGCCCGGCCACCGTGTCGGCGTTGGCAAGGTTGCTCGCCACCACGTTCAGGCGCTGGCTCTGCGCGGAGACCGCGCTGCCCGAGATGTTGAAGACCTGGAACAGGGACATCGCTCACTCCTCAGCCTTGGTGGCCTCTGATCGCATCGAGCATCGTGCGCACGCTGCCGTTGATGAAGCGCAGCGTCGCCTCGTACTTGACCGCGTTGTCGGCAAAGCTCGCGCGTTCGCGGTCCATGTCGACGGTGTTGCGGTCGAGGTTGGTCTGCGCCGGCGTCGCGTAGCGCAGTTGCGCTTCGGCGCGCGCGCCCGCCGCCGGCTGCAGGTGCCCCGTGGCGGTGGCCACCATGCGGCCGGCCAGCGGCGCCTGGCCCGTGGCCTCGCGCAGCGCGGTGGCGAAATCCATGTCGCGCGCCACGTAGCCCGGGGTGTCGGCGTTGGCGATGTTGCTGGCGATCAGGCGCTGACGCTCCGACCTCAGCACCAGGGCCTCGGTCTGGAAGTTCAGGGTGTCGGTCAGTCGCTGGATCATGGCTGCCCCTGCCGCGCAGGGACCGTGGGGACGTTGCGGGCATTGTGGGCAGCCACCCGGGCGAACATTAGCGAGATAAGCGCGGCCATGGCGGTTCAATTCGCGCCAACGGCCCGGCAGCGCACTGCCTACAGTGCCAGGCGTGATGAGGTCACCTGCCCGCCCCCTTTCCGTTCGCCTGGCGCGCGCGGCCGTCCCGGCCGGCGTGCTGGCGGGCGCCCTGGGCGCGCCGCCCACCGCGCAGGCGCAGGGCGCGTTCGAGCCGGCACTCTTCGAGCGTGTGCACGCGCTGGCGCAGGAGGCGTCGCGCGCCGCCGCGGCCCCGGGGCTGCGCGTGGAGGTGCGCGTCGGACGGCTCGATGCGCGCCTGAAGCTCGCACCGTGCGCCGACGTGCGCCCCTACCTGCCGGCCGGCATGCGGCTGTGGGGGGCGGCGCGCATCGGCCTGCGCTGCCACGACAGCGCGGTGCGCTGGAACGTGTTCCTGCCCATCACGGTGGATGTCTACGGCCCCGCGCTGGTGGCCCATGCGCCGCTGCCGGCGGGCCACACGCTGGCCGCCGACGACCTGCGCACCGCCGAGGTGCTGCTGTCGGCCACGCCCGCGCCGGCGCTGCAGCGCGCCGACACGGCGCTCGGGCGCACGCTGGCACGCCCGCTGGCCGCCGGCGCCGCGCTGCACGGCGCCGACCTGCGCGCCCGCCAGTGGTTCGCCGCCGGCGACACGGTGCGCGTCGTCGCGGTGGGATCGGGCTGGCGCATCGCCGGCGAGGGCCAGGCGCTGGCGCCCGGCCTGGAAGGCCAGAGCGTGCGCGTGCGCACCGAGTCCGGCCGCATCGTCGCCGGCGTCGCGGTGGGCGAGCGCGAAGTCGAGGTCCCGCTGTGAGCCCCGCACGGCCGCCCGAAGGGGCTCGCACCGAGGCGCGCGGCGCGAAGGAAAGCCGATGGCCCGCGTGAATTCCTGCCGCCCGGCGGTCGGTGCAAGCCCGGAACTGGACGGCCACGACCCCGCAAATTTCCCTAAAGTCGCGCACCACGCGGCCGATACCCCACGCAACTGCATGATTCCTCCGGCCCATCCGGAGTCGGGAGCCACCCCATGAAGATCGGTTCGTTCGATCCCCACAAGCCGGCACAACCGGCCTCCAACGCAACGGGCGGCACTCGTGAGGCCAAGGCGAACGCCGGCACGGCGCCCGAGTCGAGCGCCAAGGTCGAGCTGTCCAAGGCGGCCACCGCGCTGGCCGCGGCCGACAGCGGCGAGTTCGACGCCGCCAAGGTCGCGCGCATCGCGCAGGCGATCCGCGACGGCCAGTTCGAGGTCAACGCCGAGGCCATCGCCGACAAGCTGATCGCCAACACGCGCGAGCTGCTCGCGCCGCGTTCGCAGCACTGAGCGGCGCCATGGCCGACGCCTTGCTGGACCGCGCGATGCCCCCGGCCGTCGACACGGCCGGGCTCGACGGCCTGGTGACCCGCATCGAGGAGCGCCTGGACGCCCTCGGCGCGGCCGTGCGCGACGGCGACGCCCGCGCCATCGAAGCGCACGCCCAGGAGCTGCACCGCGCCCTGGCCGCGGCCGTGACCCGCTTCACGCAGGCCGCCCGCGTGCCCGGCGGCGTTCCCTTTGCGCTGCGCCAGCGCCTGGCGCGCGCCGGTGGCCTCGTCGCCGCCCAGCGCGAAAGCCTGGCGCGCGCCACCGCGGCACTGGACCGCGCGATCGACGTGCTGATGCCCGAACAGGCGGCGTCGGCGTGCTACGGCGCGCACGGCGGCCGCACCCGCCTCGCCTCGGGCGCCCAC
>DASTJE010000244.1:0-43548 GCA_035716845.1 Burkholderiaceae bacterium | reverse complement strand
ACCGGCCCCGACGGCAAGCTCTACCAGCTGCCCGACCAGCAGTTCGCCAACCTGTACTGGTTCCGCAAGGACTGGTTCGACAAGCCCGAGCTGAAGGCCAAGTTCAAGGCCAAGTACGGCTACGAGCTGGGCGTGCCGGTGAACTGGAGCGCGTACGAGGACATCGCGCAGTTCTTCAGCGTCGACGTCAAGGAGATCGACGGCAAGCGCATCTACGGCCACATGGACTACGGCAAGCGCGCCCCCGACCTCGGCTGGCGCATGACCGACGCCTGGCTGTCGATGGCTGGTGCGTCGAGCAAGGGCCTGCCCAACGGACGGCCGATCGACGAGTGGGGCATCCGCATGCCCGAGGGCTCCTGCAACCCGCAGGGCGCCAGCGTCAGCCGCGGCGGCGAGACCAACGGCCCGGCCTCGGTCTACGCGATCGCCAAGTGGGACGAGTGGCTGCGCAAGTACGCGCCGCCGGGCGCGGCCGACTACGACTTCTACCAGTCGCTGCCGGCGCTGGCGCAGGGCAACGTGGCGCAGCAGATCTTCTGGTACACGGCCTTCACCGCCTCGATGGTGGCGCCGAAGAAGGACGGCAACAACACGGTCGACGACCAGGGCGCCCCGCTGTGGCGCATGGCGCCCAGCCCCAAGGGCAGCTACTGGCAGGACGGCATGAAGCTGGGCTACCAGGACGCCGGCTCGTGGACGCTGTTCAAGAGCACGCCGCTGGAGCGCCGCAAGGCTGCCTGGCTGTACGCACAGTTCGTCGTCAGCAAGACGGTGGACACGAAGAAGAGCCACACCGGCCTGACCTTCATCCGTGACAGCACGGTGCGCCACGCCTCCTTCACCGAGCGCGCGCCCAAGCTCGGCGGCCTGGTCGAGTTCTACCGCTCGCCCGACCGCGTGATGTGGACCCCCACCGGCGTCAACGTTCCGGACTACCCGAAGCTGGCGCAACTGTGGTGGCAGCAGATCGGCGACGTCAACTCCGGCGCCTTCACGCCCCAGAAGGCGATGGACCGCCTGGCCGAGGAGATGGACCAGGTGATGGCGCGCATGCAGGAGACCGACGAGAAGGCCAAGACCTACGGCGGCTGCGGCCCGCGCCTGAACAAGCCGGTCGACCCCAAGGAGTGGCTGGGCAAGCCCGACGGTCCGAAGGCCAAGCTCGCCAACGAGAAGCCCAAGGGCGTGACCATGCCCTACGAGGAGATCGTCAAGCGCTGGGCGGCGGCCAAGTAGTGGCATCACCGATTGCCGGGCAGGGGCGTGCGAGCGCCCCTGCCGGCGCCTGGCCTGCATGACGCTCGAACTGCGCGAGGTCTCGCTGCGCGACGGCGCCGAGGTCCACATCCACCCGACCACGCTGGCGCTCGCGCCGCAGGGCTTCAACACCCTGCTCGGCGCCACGCTGGCGGGCAAGACGACGCTGATGCGGCTGATGGCCGGCCTCGTGCGGCCTAGCGGTGGCCGCGTGTACTTCGGCGGGCGAGACGTGACCGGCGTGCCGGTGCAGAAGCGCCGCGTGTCGATGGTCTACCAGCAGTTCATCAACTACCCCAACTTCTCGGTGTTCGACAACATCGCCTCGCCGCTGCGCGTGGCGCGCTGCTCGCGCGGGGAGATCGAGTCGCGCGTCGGGCGCATCGCCGAGCTGCTGCGCCTGTCGCCCATGCTCGATCGCAAGCCGGCCGAGCTGTCCGGCGGCCAGCAGCAGCGCTGCGCGCTGGCGCGCGCGCTGGTCAAGGATGCCGAGCTGGTGCTGCTCGACGAGCCGCTGGCCAATCTCGACTACAAGCTGCGCGAGTCGCTGCGCGACGAGCTGCCGCGCCTGTTCGCCGACCGCGGCTGCACGGTGGTCTACGCCACCACCGAGCCGACCGAAGCGCTGCTGCTCGGCGGCCACGTGGCCACGCTGCACGAGGGCCGCGTGACGCAGTTCGGCCCTGCAGCCGCCGTCTACCGCGAGCCGGCGGACCTGGCGAGCGCGAGCGTGTTCTCCGACCCGCCGATAAACCTCGCGCCGGTGCGCAAGACGGGTGGGGAGATCGTGCTCGGCGAAGCGGCGCGCTGGAGCGCGCCGGCGGACTTGCCCGACGGCGAACTTACCGTCGGACTGCGGCCCAACCATGTGCGCCCGCAGGGCGGCGCGGGCGTGGCAGTGCAGGGCCGCGTGCTGATCAGCGAGATCAACGGCAGCGAGAGCGTCGTCCACTTCGCGCTCGGCGGCCGCACCTGGGTGTCGCAGCGCCACGGCGTGGCCAGCCACGCGGTGGGCGAGACGGCAGGCTTCGCACTCGACGTCTCGCGTTGCCTGTACTTTGGCGCCGACGGTCGCCGCCTGGGGGCCTGACGGCGATGGCACGCATCCGCCTTGACGCCCTGCAGCACAGCTACCGTGCCGCGCCGCGGGCGCAGGTGCCCGCCGACTGGGCGCTGCGCGACATCAACCTCGAGTGGCGCGACGGCGGTGCCTACGCTTTGCTCGGACCTTCGGGCTGCGGCAAGACGACGCTGCTCAACCTCATCAGCGGCCTGCTCGTGCCCACCGAAGGACGCATCCTGTTCGGCGAGCGCGACGTGACGGCAGCAGAGCCCGGCGAGCGCAACATCGCGCAGGTGTTCCAGTTCCCGGTCGTCTACGACACGATGAGCGTGTTCGACAACCTCGCCTTCCCGCTGCGCAACCGTGGCGTCGCCGAGGTCGAGGTCAGGCGGCGCGTCGAGGACATCGCGGCGATACTCGAGCTGACGGCCACGCTGGACCGTCGCGCCGCCGGCCTCACCGCCGACGGCAAGCAGAAGATCTCGCTCGGTCGCGGCCTCGTGCGCCAGGACGTGGCGGCGATCCTGTTCGATGAGCCGCTGACGGTGATCGACCCGCACCTGAAGTGGACGTTGCGCAGCAAGCTGAAGGAGCTTCACCAGCGCGTGGGCGCGACGATGATCTACGTCACCCACGACCAGACCGAGGCGCTGACCTTCGCCGACCAGGTGGTGGTGATGATGGATGGGCAGGTCGTGCAGGCAGGCACGCCGGTCGAACTCTTCGAGCGCCCGCGGCATACCTTCGTCGGCCATTTCATCGGCTCGCCGGGCATGAACCTCCTGCCCTGCGAGATCGACCCCGCGGGCGTGGCGCGCGTGGCCGGCCACGCCGTGCCCGCCGCGGTGGCCGATGCCAGCGCGGCGCGAGGCAAGACCGCGCAGCTCGGCGTGCGGCCGGAGTTCGTGTGCTTCGCCGAGCAGGGCCTGCCGGTGACGGTCGAGCGCGTCGCTGACGCCGGGCGCTACCGCATCGTCGATGCGCGCTTGGGCGAGCACGCGATCAAGGTCCTGGTCGGCGAGGGAGAGCCGCTGCCGTCGGGGGCATCGCACCTGCGCTTCGACGAACGCCACACGCAGATCTACGCCGACGGGTGGCTCGTCGAATGAGCACGCGCACCCCCAACCAGAAGGCCTGGTGGCTCGTGCTGCCGGTGGTGCTGCTGGTGGCCTTCAACGCCGTCATCCCGCTGATGGCGGTGGTTAACTACTCGGTGCAGGAGACCTTTGGCAACAACCAGTTCTTCTTCGAGGGCGTGCGCTGGTTCCAGCAGGTGATGCAGTCGGCGCGTTTCCGCGAGGCGCTGCAGCGCCAGCTGCTGTTCACCGCCATCGTGCTGGCCATCGAGCTGCCGCTGGGCGTGGCGATCGCGCTGGCCATGCCGCGCAAGGGCTTCGCCGCCTCGGTGTGCCTGGTGCTGATGGCGATGCCGCTGCTCATCCCCTACAACGTCGTGGGCGCGATGTGGAACATCTTCGCCCTGCCCGACATCGGCCTCATGGGCCGCGGCCTGAACGCGCTGGGCTGGGACTTCAACTACACGCGCCAGCCCTTCGCCGCCTGGGTCACGCTGGTGGCGATGGACGTCTGGCACTGGACCTCGCTGGTCGTGCTGCTCGCCTACGCCGGGCTGTCGGCGATCCCCGACGCCTACTACCAGGCCGCGCGCATCGACGGTGCCTCGCGCTGGGCCATTCTGCGCCACATACAGTTGCCCAAGCTCAAGCACGTGCTACTGATCGCCGTGCTGCTGCGTTTCATGGACAGTTTCATGATCTACACCGAGGCGGTGGTGCTCACCGGCGGCGGCCCCGGCAACGCGACCACGCTGCTTTCGATCGACCTGGTCAAGATCGCGCTCGGCCAGTTCGACCTCGGCCCTGCGGCGGCGATGAGCCTGATCTACTTCCTCATCATCTTGCTGCTGTCGTGGCTGTTCTACACCGTGATGACGAAAGACGAGGCCCGCTGATGCGACGCCTGAAGTTCCTCGCGCCGACGCTGTACTTCATCTTCCTGCTGCTGCCGATCTACTGGCTCTTGAACATGTCGTTCAAGACCACGAACGAGATCCTCGGCGGCTTCACGCTGTGGCCCGAGAACTTCACGCTTGCCAACTACCGCACCATCCTCACCGACAGTACCTGGTACATGGGCTACGTCAACTCGCTGGCCTACGTGGCGATGAACACCGTGCTGTCGGTGGCGGTTGCGCTGCCGGCGGCATACGCCTTCTCGCGCTACCGCTTCCTGGGCGACAAGCACCTGTTCTTCTGGCTGCTCACCAACCGAATGGCGCCGCCGGCAGTGTTCGCGTTGCCCTTCTTCCAGCTCTACTCGGCCATCGGCCTGTTCGACACCCACTACGCGGTGGCGCTGGCGCACTGCCTGTTCAACATCCCGCTGGCGGTGTGGATCCTCGAGGGTTTCATGAGCGGCGTGCCGCAGGAACTCGACGAGACGGCCTTCGTCGACGGCTACCCGTTCTGGGCCTTCTTCGTCAAGATCTTCGTGCCCACCATCGCCGCGGGCATTGGCGTGGCGGCCTTCTTCTGCTTCATGTTCAGCTGGGTCGAGCTGCTGCTGGCGAAGACGCTGACCTCGGTGGAGGCCAAGCCGATCGCGGCGACGATGACGCGCACCGCGTCCACTTCGGGCTACGAGCTCGGGCTTCTGGCCGCCGCCGGCGCACTGACCATCGTGCCCGGTGCGGTGGTCATCGCCTTCGTGCGCAACTACATCGCCAAGGGCTTCGCCCTCGGCCGCGTTTGACGGAAGGCAGCACCCATGCAACCCAACCTTGGCAGCGGCCTGTCCTGGATGGCCTGGACATGGCAGACCGCGCTGTTCTTCGGTGTTGTCGTCGCGCTGCTGGTGTTGATGACGGTGCTCGAGATCCGCCGCCCGGGCGGTGCCGAGCGGCGCGGCATGCTCGGTCTCGTGACCACACGCGGTGACCGTCTGTTCATCTCACTGCTGAGCGCTGGATTCATCCACCTCCTGTGGTTGGCAGTGTTCGGTGCGCCGTTATGGGGCGCGAGCGCGTTGTCGCTTTTGCTGGCCCTCCTGGTCTTCCGCTTCGTCTAGGGTCGTCCGACGCTGTTCAGGATCTCGCGCCGGCACAGGATTGGCCACATCGGTTGTGGCGGTGCCGCGGCGATACTGCGCGGCTGATGAGTCCGCATCCTCGCGCCCTCGCCGCCGGCACGGCCTTCGCGCTCGGCGCCGGCCTGCTGTGGGGCCTGGTGTTCGTGGTGCCGCTGCTGCTGCCCGACTACCCGGCGGCGCTGCTGTCGGTGTCGCGCTACCTGGCTTTCGGGCTCATCGCGCTGCCGCTGGCATGGTGGGATCGCGCGCGGCTGGCCGAGCTGACGCGCGCCGACTGGGTCGAGGCGCTGAAGCTCTCGCTGGTGGGCAACCTGCTGTACTACCTGTGCCTGGCCGCGGCGATCCAGCGCGCGGGCGGGCCGCTGCCGACGATGATCATCGGCACCTTGCCCGTGGTGATCGCCATCGCCTCCAACCTGCGCGACCACGTGCGTGACGGCCGCCTGCCCTGGGGCCGCCTCGTGCCCTCGCTGCTGCTCATCGCGGCAGGCATCGGCTGCGTCAACCAGGTCGAGCTCGAGCGGCTGCGCGCCGACCCGGCCGCCGACCTCGGGCGCTACGCCACCGGTGCCCTGCTCGCGGTGGGAGCGGTCGTCTGCTGGACCTGGTACCCCTTGCGCAACGCCGACTGGATGCGCGCCCACCCCGACCGCTCGGCCAGCGCCTGGGCCACGGCGCAGGGCGTGGCGACCTTGCTGCCCGCCGCGCTGGGCTTCGCCCTGGTGTGGGGCGTGGGGGCCTTGCGCGGCGATCCGTTCCCGATGCCGCTCGGCCCTGCGCCCGAGCGCTTCGTCGCGCTGATGGCTGCGGTGGGCCTGCTCGCATCGTGGCTGGGCACGCTGTGCTGGAACGCGGCCAGCCAGCGCCTGCCCACCACGCTGGCGGGCCAGCTGATCGTGTTCGAGACGCTGTCCGCCTTGGCCTATGCCTTCGTGCTGCGCGGCGAGATGCCGGGCCTGCTCACGCTGGCCGGCGTCGTGCTGCTGGTGGCCGGCGTGGCGTGGGCGCTGCGGGCGCGGCCGGAGCCGCCGGGCACGGCGCACGCGGCGTGAGCCGCCCTGCGCGCGGCGCACCGGACACGCCCGGCAACACGGCTTGCATTCGCGCCGCAGTCGAGGACGGCGTGACACATCCGCAGGCGTAACCGCGAGGACGCCCGTGCATCCGTCACGGGCCGCGCGCGCCGCCGCGGCAGATCATGGCTTCACGGCGCGAGCGCCAGGGAGAGCACACCATGATCGAAGAACTCGTCACCCACGCCGAGATCCTGGCCGCGTCGCTGCTGGGCGGCGGCTTCGCCGTCTGGCTGATCGTCAGCAGCGTGCCGGCCTGAGCCCAAAGGGGGGCGCCCGCATCAGGCGATGCCGAGCGCTTCGTCGAGCACCTCGATCCAGTGCCGCACCGGCGTCGTGGTGCCGCTTTGCAGGTGCTGGATGCAACCGATGTTGGCCGACACGATGGCCTGTGCCTGCAGCGGCGCGAGGTGCGAGAGCTTGCGGTCGCGCAGCTCGGTGGCCATGCCCGGCTGCAGCACGCTGAAAGTGCCTGCCGAGCCGCAGCACAGGTGGCTCTCGGCGCCAGCCAGCTTGACGTCGAAGCCGAGTTCGCGCAGGCCCGACTCGACGCCGCCGCGCAACTGCTGTGCGTGCTGCAGCGTGCACGGTGGGTGGTAGGCGAGCTTGCGCGGCCCGGCCGCGCGCAGCTTGGGCTTGAGCAGGGGCACCAGGCCGGGCAGCAGTTCGGACACGTCCTTCGTCAGCGCCGCGATGCGCGCCGCCTTGTCGGCGTAGGCCGGGTCGTGTGCCAGCGCGTGGCCGTAGTCCTTGATCGCCGCGCCGCAGCCCGAGGCGTTCATCACCAGCGCCTCGACCTTGCCCTCGGAAGTGAGGCCCTCGACCAGCGGCCACCAGGCGTCGATGTTTCGGCGCATGTCCGCCAGGCCGCCCTCGACGTCGTTGAGGTGCGTGCGGATCGCTCCGCAGCAGCCTTCGCCGTCGGCCACCAGGGTCTGGATGCCTGCGGCGTCGAGCACGCGCGCGGTGGCGGCATTGATGTTGGGCATCATCGCCGGCTGCACGCAGCCCAGCAGCATCAGCACCTTGCGGGCGTGCGTGCGCTGCGGCCAGCGGTGCGCCCGCGACCCGCCGGAGGCCGGCACCTTGGCCTTGAGCGAGGCGGGCAGCAGCGGCCGCACCACCTGCCCGAGCTTCATCGCCGGTGCGAACAACGGCGAGGTGAGCCCCTCCTTGAGCAGCCAGCGCATGGCGCGCTCGCCCGCGGGGCGCTCGACCTTGGCCTCGACCACCTTGCGGCCGATGTCCACCAGGTGGCCGTACTGCACGCCCGAGGGGCAGGTGGTCTCGCAGTTGCGGCAGGTCAGGCAGCGGTCGAGGTGCAGCTGCGTCGCGCGCGTCGGCGTCTCGCCCTCGAGCACCTTCTTGATCAGGTAGATGCGCCCGCGCGGGCCGTCGAGCTCGTCGCCCAGCAGCTGGTAGGTGGGGCAGGTGGCGGTGCAGAAGCCGCAGTGCACGCACTTGCGCAGGATGGCTTCGGCGGCCGCGCCGTCGGGCGTGTCCTTGAATTCGGGAGCGAGGCTGGTTTGCATCAGGTCTCCTGCCGGGCCGCCCCAAGGGAGACCTGCACCCCCGCGGGGGGGCGCGAACGAAGTGGGCTCGGGGGTCGCTGCATCAGAAATCCGGATAGAGGCGCGCGCGGTCGAACACGCGGTCGGGGTCGAAGGCATCCATCAGCGCGCGCTGGATGCGCGCCTGGGCGCCGGCGAGCGGGTGGAACACCGGCCCGGTCCGGTCGCCGCCGCGCCACAGCGTGGCGTGGCCGCCGGCGGCCTGCGCTGCGGCACGCACCGCCTCGGCGCCGGCATCGGTGCAGACCCAGCGCTGCGCGCCCCCCCATTCGACGAGCTGGTCACCGGGCAGCGCCAGCGGTGCGGCCGTCTGCGGCAGGCCCAGGCGCCACAGCGCGGGGCGGTGCTCGGCGCTCAGCGCGGCGCCGCGCTCCAGCGCCTGCGCGGCGTTGGCGAAGAACTCGTCGCGCTGGTCGCGCAGGCCGTCCCAGAACGCGGTGGCCAGCGCGGGCTCGACCGTTTCGCCGCCGAGCTGCTGCGTGGCCGAGGCCACGGCCGCAGCCGCGCCTGACAGGCGCACGACGAGCATGCCGTTCCACCATGCGCTGCCGCTGAGCGGCAGCGGCTCGCCGCCCCAGGCGTTGAGGCGCCGCAGCGCCTCGCCCTGATCGCACTCGAAGCGCAGCGTCGCGGTGGCCACCGGCCGCGGCAGCACCTTGAGCGACACCTCGCAGATCGCGCCCAGCGCGCCCATCGAGCCGGCGAGCGCGCGCGAGAGGTCGTAGCCGGCCACGTTCTTCATCACCTGGCCGCCGAAGCTGAGCACCTCGCCGCGGCCGTTGAGCAGCGTCGCGCCCAGCACGTGGTCGCGCACCGTGCCGGACGTGGCGCGCGCCGGCCCGGCCAGGCCCGCGGCGACCATGCCGCCCACGGTGCCCGCGGCACCGCAGCGCGGCGGCTCGAAGGCCAGCACCTGCCCCTGCTCGGCCAGCGCGGTCTCCAGGTCGGCCAGGCGCGTGCCGGCGCGCACCGTGACGACGAGCTCGCTGGGCTCGTAGCTCGAGATGCCGGCCAGCGGCGCCATGTCGAGCGGCTCGCCCTGCGCGGGGCGCCCGAGCCAGTCCTTGGTGGCGCCGCCGACGACGCGCAGCCGGCCCTTCGCGGCGCGCGCGGCCTGCACCTGGTCGATCAACCGGGCCAGTGCGGCATCCATCAGAAGCGCTCCAGCTCGGGGAAGGGCAGCAGGCCCTTCCTGACATGCATCTTCCCGTACTCGGCGCAGCGCTGCAGCGTGGGGATCACCTTGCCGGGGTTGAGCGTGCCGGCGGGGTCGAAGGCGTGCTTGACGGCCTCCATCTGCGCACGCTCCTCGGGGCTGAACTGCACGCACATCGAGTTGACCTTCTCGATGCCCACGCCGTGCTCGCCGGTGACCGTGCCGCCCATCGCGACGCTGGTCTCGAGGATGTCGGCGCCGAAGCGCTCGCAGCGGTGCAGCTGGTCGGGGTCGTTGGCGTCGAACAGGATCAGCGGGTGCAGGTTGCCGTCGCCGGCGTGGAACACGTTGCAGCACCTGAGGCCGTACTTCACCTCCATCTGCTGGATCGCGAGCAGGATGTCGGCCAGGCGCTTGCGCGGGATGGTCGAGTCCATGCACATGTAGTCCGGGCTGATGCGGCCCGAGGCGGGGAAGGCGTTCTTGCGCCCGCTCCAGAACTTCAGGCGCTGCGCCTCGTCGCGGCTGACTTCCAGCCGCGTCGCGCCGCAGCCCGACAGCACCGCGAGCATGCGCTCGATCTCCTCGGCCACCTCCTCGGGCGTGCCGTCGCTCTCGCACAGCAGGATGGCCTCGGCGTCGAGGTCGTAGCCGGCGTGCACGAAGTCCTCCACCGCCTTGGCCATCGGCTTGTCGAGCATTTCCAGGCCGGCCGGGATGATGCCCGCGGCGATCACCGCCGCCACCGCGTCGCCGGCCTTTCGCACGTCGTCGAAGCTGGCCATGATGCAGCGCGCCAGCTTGGGCTTGGGAACCAGCTTGACCGTGACCTCGGTGATCACCGCCAGCATGCCTTCGCTGCCCACCACCAGCGGCAGCAGGTCCAGCCCCGGGGCATCGAGCGCGTCGGCGCCGAACTCGACCGCGTCGCCCTCGACCGTGAAGCCGCGCACCTTGAGCACGTTGTGCAGCGTCAGCCCGTACTTGAGGCAGTGCACGCCGCCGGCGTTCTCGGCCACGTTGCCGCCGATGGTGCAGGCGATCTGGCTCGACGGGTCGGGCGCGTAGTACAGGCCCAGCGGCGCGGCCGCCTCGCTGATCGCGAGGTTGCGCACACCGCATTGCACGACCGCGGTGCGCGACACCTTGTCGACGCGCAGGATGCGGTTGAACTTGGCCAGCGCCAGCGTCACCCCCATGCGGTGCGGCATCGCGCCGCCGGACAGGCCGGTGCCGGCGCCGCGCGCCACCACCGGCACCGCAAGCGCGTGGCAGGCCCGCAGCACCGCGGCCACCTGGGCCTCGGTCTCGGGCAGCGCCACCGCCAGCGGCGACTCGCGGTAGGCCGTGAGGCCGTCGCATTCGTAGGGCGTGGTGTCCTCGGGCTGCCAGAGCAGGGCGTGCGGCGGCAGCAGCGGGGCCAGCGCCGCGACCACCGCCTGCTGGCGCTGGGCACGTTCGGCGCGCTGGGCGGCATCGTGGGGCAGTGAAGCGTTCAAGGGCGGGTCCTCGCGGACCGACACTTTACGCGCCTGCCCGGCCGCGGCTCTCCCGGCCGGGCGGCCCATGGTTTTGCGTCCCGCGCATCAATCGCCACGCCCGGCGCGGGGCGCCCCTGCGGGCAGGGCCCGCCCGCCACGCTCCCGCGTGCGGGCGGCCCGCGCGGCTCACAGGATCTTCAGCGGCTCGACATGCGTGGCCATCAGCTTGGGCAGCGTCAGCGTCAGCACGCCGCTCTCGTACTTGGCCTCGGCCTTGGTGCGGTCGAGCTCATGGCCGAGCGTGAAGCTGCGGCTGGCGAAGCCGTGGCTGCGCTCGCTGCGCACGATGCGGCCTTCCTTCTTCTCTTCCATGTCCTTCTTGACCTCGGCGGTGATCATCACCTGCGCGCCGTCCACTTCGACGTGGATGTCCTCCTTCTTCACGCCGGGGATCTCGGCCTTCACCGTGTAGGCGCCATCGGTCTCGGCGATGTCCATCTTGATCTGCGGCGCTTCGAGTTCGGCTTCCCAACGGAACGGCCGCATGAAGCCGCGGAATGCATCGTCCAGCATGAAGGGTTCGCTGCTGAACAGGCGGGGGAGTCGGGTGGTGTGCATGACAGTCCTCGTTTCCAGTTGCGCGGCCGGACACCGCGCGGCCGCCACCGCCCTGCGAGCCTTGGGGCCGGCGTGTCCGGTGGACGATGGCAAGGCTCAAGCTAGTGCGCGGCCGCGGCACCGCATTGACGCGGCTCACTGCCCGCGCGTGAAGACCGTCAGGACGCCGGTGTAGCCGTACACATGGTGGTGGCCGATCTCGCCGGCGGCGAAGAACCCCACCAGCGGCACGTCCCCCAGCGCCTGGCGCACGATCTGCAGTTCCGCCGAGGGGGCGCCGAAATGCGGGCCGCCGCGCCCGGCGCAGCTCACGTAGACCGCGCCGGCCAGGCGATCCGCCGGGTCGAGCGGCGCGCCGGCGCCGTCCGCGTCCGGCACCGCGTCGTCGCGCAGCTCGGCGCAGATGCGCACGAGGTCGCGGCGCGCGGCCTCGCGGTCGCGCTGACAGAAGGCCAGCGTCATGCCCGGCTCGACGAGGTCGGCCAGCGCGACGCCGTGGCGCGCGGCGTCCAGGCCCATCAGGTGGCGCACGCGCACGTCGCTGCCGAAGGCGCGGTGGCGCGCCGGGGCCGGGCCGCGCTGCCAGGGCGGCGGGCCGCCGGGCGCCGTCAGGCCGGCCAGCGTGGCGCGCAACACCGGCAGCGCGCGACCCGGGTCGTCGAGCGTGATCTGGAGGTCGCCGAGCAGGCATTCCAGCGCCGGGCGCGCGTCGAGCTCGAGCACCACGTTGCGCTCGCAGGCGGTGATGCGGCGCGCCGCGCCCACCGGCTGGCAACCCTGGGTCACGCGCGACAGCAGGCCGACCTCCGGGGCGAACGCCACGCCCGACAGGCCGCCCTCGACCACGCCGTCGGCGATCTGGCAGCTGCGCGTGCGCGACGCGGTGAGGCCGCCGAACAGCGCACCGCCGCTGGTGCGCGCGGCCAGGTCGGCGACCAGCTCGTCGAGGTCGGGCGTGCGGCCGTCGGCGTGCACCAGGGCGGTGGCGGCCGCGAAGCGGCCCAGCGGCTGCACGCCCGAGAACACCCTGAAGCCCTCGCGCGGCAGGTCGGTCAGCATGAGGGCCAGCGCCGGCTCGTCGAAGTATTCGACGCCGCTGGCGGCCACGCCCACGCCCACGGTGCCGGACCAGACGACGCCGGGCCAGCGCTCGCGCAGTGCCTGCCACAGTGCCTCGGCCTCGGGTGCGTAGGCGTCGGTGAGGTAGACCAGCCCGAGCGTGGGCGCGAAAGGCTCGCCGGCCGTAGCCAGCCTCTCGCGTTGCGCATCGATCTGCGCGGCGGCCAGCGCGAGCGCGCCCGCCCAGCGCGCGTGGGTGGCGTGTCCGACGAGGCAGTGCCGCATGCCCGAGTGTGCCCCGGCGGCGCGCGGCGCGTGGCGCGGCCGGGCAATGGCCCGGCCGTCCCCTCAGCGTTGGGGGCGCGCGGCGCGCTTGCGCGCGCGAGTCGCCGCCGCGCCGCCGGCCGTGCGCGCCGCGGTCTTGGCGGCCGACGATGCGGCCTTGGCGACCACGCCGGCCACCTTGCCGGGCGTCGCGACGGCGGTCTTGAGCGTCTGCTCGGCTGCCTCGAAGCTCTGCTTGACCATCGCGCCGGCGAGCTGCTTGGCCGCATCGCCCGCGCTGTCCTTCAGGGCGGTGGCCGCGAGCTGCGTGAACTGCTTGGTGAGCGCGCCCCACCACTGCATCGGGTCGACCGCTCCCGCGGCGCCCGTGGCCGCCGACGGCGCGGCCCGGGTGCCCTTGCGCGCTCCCGCCTTGCGCGCCGGCGGCGCGGCAGGCTCTGCCGGCGTGGCGGGCCTGACCTTGAGCGCATCGCGCAGCTCGGCCAGCGGCACGTTCATCGTCTTGAGCGTGGACAGCGTCATGCGCTGCACCTCGAGCGCCTGGATGGTGGCCGCCAGCATGCGCGCGTTCTGCTCGAGCCAGAACTGCACCGTGCGCAGCTCCTCGATGCGCTTTTCCAGCTCCTCGGGGTTGAGCGTCGGTGCCACCCACTGACCGATCGAGGGCAGGGCGGCGCCGGCGTTCTTGACCAGGCCCTGCAGGAAGTCGAAACCCGGGACGAGCTTGTTGAACGCTGGGCTGGCGTCTGACATGGGGGGCTCCGCGTCGTGGTGGTGCGGCGATTGTGCGGCGCTGCCTGACATCAGGCTATCGGTAGACGACCCGCTCGACGGCATAGCCGCGCGCGCGCAGCAGTTCGGGCAGCGCCTTGGGCCCGACCATGTGCAGCGCGCCCACGGCGGCCAGCACGCGGCCGCCGGCGCGGTGCAGCGCGTCGATGCCCTCGGCCAGCCCGGGGTTGCGCTCGTCGAGCAGGCGCGCGAGCGCCCGCCGGTCGGCCTCGTCGATGGCGCATTCGCACCAGCGCTCGTAGGCCGCCAGTTCCTCGAGGTCGCCGCGCTCCCAGGCCGCGGCCAGCCGTGCGATGGCGCGGCGCGCCTGGCCGCGTTCGAGCTGCTCCAGCGCCTGCTCCAGCATGTGCCGCAGCTCGGCCTCGTCGCGCGGCAGCAGCGCGGCCAGTTGCGACTCGGGCGTCTCGAGCGACACGATGCGGCGCTGCGCGGCGCGGGCGAGCCCGGCCAGCATGAACTCCTGCGCGTAACCGGCGTCCAGTCCTTCCCAGCGCGCCTCCAGCACGCCCAGCGTGATGGCCTGCAGTGCGGGATGCTGGCCGGCGATGGCCGTACGCGCCGGCGCCGGCAGGCAGGCGGCATCGAGGCGCCGCGCCAGTCGTTGGCCCAGCGCGGCGTCGAGCGTGGCCGGGGCGGCGGCCGGCGCGGCCAGACGCGGGGCCAGCTGCGGGTCCGTGGGGTCGATCTCGAGGGCCACGATGTCGGTGCCGCCCAGCGCCGCGCGCAGCTGCGGCCCCGGCATCGCCCACGCCAGACGCCCCACGTGGATCGTGCCGTACAGGTAGGAGCTGCGGCCATCGCGCGTCAGGCGCCAGAGCGCACCGCGGTCGCGGGCCTGCACCGCGGCGGCCTGGATGTCGGCGGTGCTGGGCGCGATGGGCATCGGCGGGCAGTCCGCGCCCGGTGCGCCGGGCTGCGCTGCGGCCTGCACCGCGATCACACCCAGCAGGCAGGCCAGGCGGCGCGCGGCGCGGCCCAGGCAGTCTGCGAGTCGTGTCTTCATCGGATCGGGCCTCCCTTCGCCCGGCGTCTGCCGCTTGCACCGGTGCATGCCCCGCTACCATGCCACGGATCGCCCCGGAGCCGCCATGCGCAGCCTGTTCCACCTCGCCTATCACGTGCACGACCTGGCCGCGGCGCGCGCCTTCTACGGCGGCGTGCTGGGCTGCCGCGAGGGCCGCAGCACCGAGTCCTGGGTCGATTTCGACTTCTTCGGCCACCAGATCTCGCTGCACCGGGGCACGCCCTTCGCCACCACCGACACCGGGCGCGTCGGGGAGCACTGGGTGCCGATGCCGCACCTGGGCGTCGTCCTGCAGGCCGATGACTGGCAGGCGCTGGCCACGCGGCTGCGCGCGGCCGGCGTGCAGTTCGTGATCGAGCCGCACCTGCGCTTCGCCGGTCAGGCCGGCGAGCAGTGGACGATGTTCTTCCGCGACCCGAGCGGCAACCCGATCGAGGTCAAGGGCTTCGCGTCGCTCGACGCGGTATACGACCGCTGAGCGTGTCGCGCAGGCGAGCCCGGATAATCGCCCGATGAGCTTTGCCCCGCTGGCCAACGACACCTTCCTGCGCGCCTGCCGGCGCGAGCCCACCGCCTACACGCCGCTGTGGCTGATGCGCCAGGCGGGCCGCTACCTGCCCGAGTACTGCGCCACGCGCGCTCGCGCCGGCAGCTTCATGGGGCTGGCCACCCACGTCGACTTCGCCACCGAGGTGACCTTGCAGCCGCTGGAGCGCTATCCGCTCGACGCGGCCATCCTGTTCTCCGACATCCTGACGGTGCCCGATGCGATGGGCCTGGGCCTGTCGTTCGCGCAGGGCGAGGGTCCGCGCTTCGCCACCGCGGTGCGCGACGAGGCGGCGGTGGCGGCGCTGGCCGTGCCCGACCTGGACAAGCTGCGCTACGTGTTCGACGCGGTCACCTCGATCCGGCGCGCGCTCGCCGGCCGCGTACCGCTGATCGGTTTCTCGGGCAGCCCGTGGACGCTGGCGTGCTACATGGTCGAGGGCGCGGGCAGCGACGACTACCGGCTCGTCAAGAGCATGCTGTACGCGCGACCGGACCTGATGCACCGCATCCTGGCGGTCAACGCCGACGCCGTGGCCGCCTACCTCAATGCCCAGATCGCCGCCGGTGCGCAGGCCGTGATGGTGTTCGACAGCTGGGGCGGCGTGCTGGCCGATGGCGCCTTCCAGGCCTTCAGCCTCGCCTACACGCAGCGCGTGCTGCAGCAGCTCGACCGCAGCGTGCCGGCCATCGTCTTCACCAAGGGTGGCGGCGCCTGGCTGGAGGACATCGCCGCCACGGGGGCGGAGGTGGTGGGTCTGGACTGGACCGTCAACCTGCGTCAGGCCCGCGCACGCACGGGCGACCGCGTGGCCTTGCAGGGCAATCTCGACCCCATGGTGCTGTTCGGCGGCGAGGCCGCGGTGCGCGCCGAGGCACGCCGCGTGCTCGACGATTTCGGCCCCGGTCCGGGCCACATCTTCAACCTCGGGCACGGCATCAACCAGCACACGCCGCCCGAGGCGGTGGCCGCCCTGGTCGACGAGGTGCACGCCCATTCGAAGCGGCAGCGCGTGGCTGCCCAGTCAACATGAGCAGCGCCGGGTAAGTGAGCACTCAGGCCAACTTATCCCCACGAAAATGCGCGCGGCGCGGCGCGCTGACGGCATGCCTCGCGCGCCATCCGGTCTTGCCCTAGTGGGCGCTAAGTCATTGATTTCATTCAGTGCCGCGCAGTGCCCGGAGATTGGGCAAAGAAAGCCTTCGCTCGTCGAATCAGACACTTGGCGCGGCTGCCGGCAGCTTTTTCACAAAGTTATCCACAGGTGCGGTGGAAAGCTGGAATTCGCCTTTCAAATCAATTCCTTAGGCGCTTTCCTTGAAGTGACCTTGAGGAAATCGCCGCAACTTGCGGATGGCTGAACGCGAGCTCCCGGAGCGTGTCGCGGTCGCGCTCGATGCGCCCCAGCATGCCGGGCTGCAGGCCTTGCTCGACTACGCATGTGAGCGTGCGCTGGCGCCGGGAACCCTTGTGCGCGTGCCCTTGGGGCGCCGCACGGTGACGGGCATCGTGTGGGAGCGCGGGGCCGCGCCCGCGGCGGCGGTCGAGTTGCGTCCGGTGGCCGAGGTCTTCGAGGCGCTGCCGCCGCTGTCGGCCGCGTGGCGCCAGCTCGTGGCGTTCGCAGCCGGCTACTACCAACGCAGCCTGGGCGAACTCGCGCTGGCGGTACTGCCGCCCGACCTGCGCCGTCTGGACGGCGCGCAACTCGCGCGGCGGCTCAAGCGCCAGGCGGCGCTGCCACCGTCGGCCGGCGCCACGGTGCTTGCCGGCCCGGCGCTGCAGCCCGACCAGCAGGCCGCGCTCGACGCGATGGCCGTCGAGCCGGTCGGCACGATGCTGCTGCACGGGGTGACCGGCAGCGGCAAGACCGAGGTCTACCTGCAGGCCGCGGCGCGCGCCCTGGCGGCCGGCCGGCAGGTGCTGTTCCTGGTGCCGGAGATCAACCTCACGCCGCAGTTCGAGGCGCGCCTGGGCGCGCGCTTCGCCGGCCACCGGCTGGTGGCGCAGCACAGCGGGTTGACGCCGGCGCAGCGCCTGCAGCACTGGCTGGCCGGGCACCTCGGCCGCGCCGACCTCGTGCTCGGCACGCGCCTGGGCGTCTTCGCGTCGCTGCCGCGCCTGGGCCTGATCGTGGTGGACGAGGAGCACGACCCGTCGTTCAAGCAGCAGGAGGGCGCGCGCTACTCGGCGCGCGACCTCGCCGTGTACCGCGGCCGGCTCGAAAGCGTGCCGGTGCTGCTGGGTTCGGCCACGCCGTCGCTCGAGACCTGGCAGCGCGCCGAGCAGGGGGCCTACCGCCGGCTGGACCTGCCGCAGCGCATCGGCGGCGGCGCGCTGCCGCGCGTTCGCATCGTCGACATGGCGGCCCAGCCGCGCCCGGCCGGCGGTGAGACGGTGCTGTCGGCCCCGCTGCTGGCCGCGCTGCAGGACCGCCTCGCACGCGGCGAGCAAAGCCTCGTGCTGCTCAACCGGCGCGGCTATGCGCCGGTGCTGCAGTGCACGGCCTGCGGCTGGAAGAGCGGCTGTCCGCATTGCAGCGCCTGGCGCGTGTTCCACAAGGTCGACCGCACGCTGCGCTGCCACCATTGCGGCTTCACCGAGCGCGTGCCGCGTGCCTGCCCCGAGTGCGGCAACCTCGATGTCCACGCCGTCGGGCGCGGCACCGAAAAACTGGAGGAGCAGCTCGCCGATCTGCTGCCGGGTGCGCGCATCGCGCGCATCGACGCCGACACGACGCGCCTGAAGGGGGCGCTCGAGAGCCGGCTCGACGCAGTGCACGCCGGCGAGGTCGACGTGCTGGTGGGCACGCAGATGGTGGCCAAGGGGCACGACTTCCGGCGCATGACGCTGGTGGCGGCCGTCAACCCGGACGGGGCGCTGTTCTCGAGCGACTTCCGCGCGCCCGAGCGCCTGTTCGCGCTGCTGATGCAGGCCGCCGGCCGGGCCGGGCGCGACGCCGTGCAGGGTGGCCACAGCGAGATGTGGGTGCAGACCTGGAACCCGGGGCACGCGCTGTTCGCCGCGCTCGCGCGCCACGATTTCGCGGCGTTCGCCGCCGCGCAGCTGGCCGAGCGCGAAAGCGCGGGGCTGCCGCCCTATGCCAGCCTCGCACTGCTGCGCGCCGAAGCGCGCGAGGCGGCGCAGGCCCAGGCCTTCCTCGCGGCGGCGGCGCGCCGCGCCGAAGCGCTGCCCGGCGCCGGGGCAGTCACGCTGTATGCGCCGGTGCCGCCACCGGTGGCGCGCGTGGCCGGCGTCGAGCGGATGCAGATGCTGGTGGAGTCGCGCTCGCGCGCCGCGTTGCAGCGCTTCCTCGCCGACTGGGTGCCGGGGCTCGCGCCCCTGGCCAGAGAAAAGGCCCACCGCGTGATGCGGTGGGCCGTGGACGTGGACCCGCTCTCGATCTGAGTGCGGTGGTCGCGCGCGGGCTCAGTCGTCCTTGCCCTTGCCCTTGCCCTTGCCATGGCCCTTGCCGTGGCCCTTGCCCGGATGTTCGCGCTCCCAGCGGTCCTGCACCCAGTCCTCGCGTACGAAGTAGACCTGGCGCGCGCAGGCGTTGTATTTGCCGCAATGCTTGCCCCAGTCCTTGGCGTGGCCCGGCGGCACGTACAGGTACAGCGGCGGCTGCGCGGCGACCACGGCCGGGCGCGCGATGATGACCGGCTGCGGGTACAGCACCGGCGGCGGCGGGGCGCTGCCGATCTCGATGCGGCCATACATGCCGGGCTCGCGGATGGTGATGCCCACGCCGACATCGACGGCGGCCAGGCTGGGCAGGGCGGAAGCGGCCAGCGCGGCGGCCAGGGCCCAACGGATCGGGGTGTTCATGTGCATCTCCTCTTCGGCGTAGTGCGTCGAACGCGAGTGTGCCGCCTGGCGTTGACCCTGAGTGTGCCCGGCCCCGTCCGAGCGGCCGCGCGCGTGCACTTTGTCCGCCACGTTGCGATTTGCAACGAATGTCGCGTTCAGCCGGGGCCGCGTGCGCCCAGGGCCCAGGCCAGCAGCGAGAAGGTGACGAACGCGGCCGCCGTCGAGCTGAGGATGATGCGCGCCACGCGCCCGTTGTCGGCGCCGTAGCGTTCGGCCAGCAGGGACACGTTGCTCGCACTGGGCAGCGCCGCCGCGAGCACCAGCACGGTGATCTCGAAGACGCCGACGGGTGCGCCCAGGCGGTGAGCGCCGGCAGCCAGCGCGAGCACGAGCGCGGGGTGCACGAGCAGCTTGATGGCGGCCACCGGCAGCACGAGCGCCGGCGGCGTGCGCATGTGGGCGTGCTGGCCGGCACGCCACAGCACGGCCCCGATCGTGAACAGCGCCACCGGGCTCGACGCGCTGGCCAGCATGTCGACGATGACGGCCACCGGCCCGCCCAGGCGCCAGCCGAGCACCGAGCAGGCCGCGCCCAGCGCGATCGCCCAGGGCAGGGGGTTGGACAGCGCGCCCAGCAGGGCCTTGCGCAGCGCCGCGCGCGTGCCGGCCCCGGCGCCGACGGCGTCGTGTGCCTGGGCCAGCGCGATGCACAGCGAGGTGGTGACGAACAGGTCGATCAGCAGCGCGCAGATCACGGGGCCCACCGCGCCGGGCCCGAGCAGCGCGGTCAGCAGCGGCACGCCCATGAAGCCGGTGTTCGGGAAGGCCGCCACCAGCGCGCCGAACGCCGCGTCCTTCAGCGGCACGCGCGGCGACAGCGTCACCGCCAGCGTGAAGGCGACGATGCCCAACGAGGCCAGCAGCGACACGCCCAGCACCACCGGGTTGAGCAGCTGGCCGATCGGCGTGTTCATGCCGAAACGGAACAGCATGGCCGGCAGCGCGAAGTACAGCACGAAGGCATTCAGGCCCGGGATCGCCGACTCGGGCAGCACGCGCCGGTGGGCGGCGGCGTAGCCCATCAGCACGAGGGCGAAGAAGGGGATCGTGACGGCGAGGATCTGCTGCATGGGCGGCGCCGGGTATCGACGCGCTCAGCGCGCAGCCTGGGCGCGCCACTCGACCGCGTAGCGCACCAGCGCGGCCGCGCTGGGCAGATCGAGCTTGCGGCGCAGGCTGGTGCGGTGCGTCTCGACGGTGCGCACGCCCATCGCCAGGCGTTCGCCGATCTCGCGGCTGGACAGCCCCTCGGCGATCAAGGCCAGCACCTCGCGCTCGCGCGGCGTCAGCGCCGACCCGCCGCCCGCGCCGGCGGGCTCGACGGTGTCGGCCGCCGCCGCCACTGCGGGCGAAAGGAAGGTGTGCCCGTGGCGCACCGCGAGGATCGCCTGCACGATCTCGTCGGCGGGACTGTCCTTGAGCAGGTAGCCTCGCGCGCCGGCCTGCAGGGCCTCGCGCACGTACACCGGGTTGTCGTACATCGACAGCACCAGCACCAGCAGGCCCGGCTGCCGCGCGAGCAGCCGGCGCGTGGCCTCGATGCCGTTGGTGCCGCGCATGCCCACGTCCATCAGCACCAGGTCGGGCGCCGAACGCGCCAGGGCGTCGAGCGCGGCGGGCGCGCTGTCGGCCTCGGCCACGACTTCGAAGCCAGGCACCGTCTCCAGGCGGGCGCGCAGGCCGTCGCGCACCAGCGGATGGTCGTCCACCAGCATCAGCCGGATGGGGGTGGGGGCGTCGTTCATGGCGCGATCATGCCTCGGCGCCGGGCCGTTCAGGCCGCCAGCGCGTGCGGCGGGAACAGCGCGGACAGCCGCGTGCCGCCGCGGCCCGAGGCGAGCTCGAACTGACCGCCCAGCGATTCGATGCGTTCGCGCATGTGCGTGAGCCCCAGGCCTTCGCGGTGCGACTGCAGTGCGCGCTCGGCATCGAAGCCGCGGCCGTCGTCGATCACGTCCAGGCGCAGCGTCCCGTCGGTGCGCGCGAGGACGACGCGCGCGCGGGTCGCGCCGGCGTGGCGCTCCACGTTGCCCAGCGCCTCCTGCGCGACGCGGAACAAGGCGGTGGCCACCGCCTCGGGCAGCACGCCCTCGGCGGCGCAGTCGGTGTCGATCGTCACGCCGCTGCGCTCGCCCCACTCGCGCGCCAGGTGCTCGAGCGCGCGCGCCAGGCCGAGGTCGTCGAGCAGGGCCGGACGCAGGTCGTGCGAGATGCGGCGCACTTCGCCGAGCACCTCGCGCAGGCGCCCCACGCCGGCTTCGAGCGTGTCGACGACGGAGGCGTCGGCGTGGCTGCGCCGCGCACGGTCGAGCGCGGTCTCGAACACGTACTTCACCGACACCAGCCACTGGGTCACGCCGTCGTGCAGCTCGCGCGCCACGCGCGCTCGCTCGGCCTCCTGGCTGGTGACGATCTGTCGCGCCATGACGCGCAACTTGGCGTCGGCCTTGCGCTGCTCGCTCAAGTTGACGAAGAGCGCGCAGGCCACCACCGCGAGCGTCGACAGCACCGTGATGGCGCCGATGCGCGACAGCGTGTCGAACACCGCGCCGGACGTGGTCTCCTGGATGCGCGCCCGGGCGCGCTCGGGCTCGTCGACGAAGGTGCCGCTGCCCAGCACCCAGCCCCAGCCGGCGATCGGCTCGACGTAGCCCAGGCGCGGCTCGGGTTGCCCGCTGCTGGGACGGCGCCACTCGTGCTCGACGTAGCCGCCGCCGGCACGGGCCTGCGCCACCAGGCGGCGCACCGGCTGGTCGCCGCGACGGTCGCGCAGTTCGAGCAGGTTCTGGCCCTCGAGCTGGCGCTGGCGCGGGTACAGCAGCGTGTTGCCGTCGAAGTCGAAGACGAAGAAGTAGCCGTCGTGGCCGAACTCGAGGCGGCGCAGGATGTCGAGCGCCTGCGCCTGGGCCTGCGCATCGGGCATGCCGTCGCGCACCAGGTGCTGGATCGCGCTGCGCGCCAGGTTGACGTAGCTCTGCAGCTCGGCCTTGCGTGCGGCCAGCAGCACGGGCTGCACCGCGGCCGCGTGCACGTCGGCCAGCACCTGGGTGCGCTGCTTGACCATCCAGCCCACGGCAGCGCCGGCCAGCAGCAGCGGCACGATCGCGATCAGGAACACCGCCCAGCGCAGGCGCATCGTCGACTCCGCGGCGCCCCGTGCGCCGCGCGCCGATGCTACGCGCGATGCGCGGCCGTCATGCGCTGTGGCGCAGCGCTTGCAGGCGCTGCGCGAGCGCGGCCGCCTCGGCCGCGGCCAGCAAGGCGTGGCGCAGCGCGAAGTCCAGCGTCACCAGGGTGGCGTCGGTGGTCATCTCGCCGGCCGCGGCACGCTCCAGCGCCTCGCCCACGGGCAGGCGCAGGATCTCGGCCACCTCGCCGTCCTGGTTGACCGGCGTCACCTCGGGCTCCAGGCGCAGGTCGTGGCCGTGGATCTGCTCGTGCATGAAGCCCTCCGGGATGTCGCAGGCCAGTTCGACGATGCCGCCGGCCACCGCGCGCTCCATCGTTGCGCGATCGAGCCCCGCCTCCTCGAAGCCCTCGCGCAGCAGCGTCTCGCGCGGCGTCTGGCCGTGCGGCACGCCGCCGCCCACGAGGTTGTCGAGCTTGCCGGGGTCGGTGGGCTTGTGCTGCGAGCGGCGCGCGATCCAGAGGTGGCTCGGCCGGCCGTCGGCGCCGGCGACCCAGCCGTTGCAGTGCGCGCCGAAGGTCAGCGTGCCCCAGAAGCGCGAGGCCGCCCGCTCGATCAGCGCCAGCGGGGCCGCGCCCAGCGCGGTGAGCACCGGATAGGTCTCGTCGCGCCAGGCCACGATCAGGCCGGCCTCGCGCAGCGCGCGGTTGATCTCGTCGAGCACGCCGTTGCGCTCGTCTTCACCCACCCGCAGGTGCAGGCCGTCGCCGCGATCGTCGATCCAGCGTGGCCAGCGCGCGAGCGCTGCGCGGTGCCCGAGCGCCACCGAGCCGACGCGCTGGCCGCCGATCCACCACGGCACGCGCGGCGCGGCCTGGCGGCGCGCGGCGTCGAGGGCGGCCCAGCGGGGCATGCGCGAGCGGCTTCGCGCAGCCTCAGGCGGCCTGGGACACCGGCTGGCGCCACTGCGACAGCAGCCGTTCCCACTTGGCGCGCGCGGCCTTCAGGTGGCGCTCCTTGACGTGGCCATAGCCGCGGATCTCCTCCGGGATGCGCGCGATCTCGACGGCCAGCGTCAGCCGCTCGGGGCTGAGGCCGGCCAGCAGCTCGTCGATGCAGGCGCGGTACTCGCCGATCAGCGCGCGCTCGGTGCGCCGCTCCTCGGTGCGGCCGAAGGGGTCCAGCGCGGTGCCGCGCAGGCCCTTCATCTTCGCCAGCAGCGCGAATGCGCTGCGCACCCACGGCCCGAACGGGCGCTTGGCCAGGTGGCCCTGGGCGTCGCGCCGCGCCAGCGTCGGAGGCGCGAGGTGATGCACCAGCCTGACCTCGCCGTCGAACATCGACGCGATGCGCGCCGTGAACGCCGGGTCGGTGTGCAGGCGCGCCACCTCGTACTCGTCCTTGTAGGCCATCAGCTTGAAGAGGTAGCGCGCCACCGCTTCCGCGAGCCGCGTGCCGGCGCCGAGTCGGGCCTCGGCCGCGCGCACCTTGTCGACGAAGGCGCGGTAGCCCGCGGCGTACGCCGCGTCCTGGTAGCCGGTGAGGAAGTCCGCGCGCCGGGCGACCATCTCGTCGAGCGAGGGCTTGCGCACCAGCTCGATGACCTGCGCGGCACGGAACAGCGATTGCACCGCGGCCAGGTCATGCGCGCAGCGGCGGCCCCATTCGAAGGCCGCCCGGTTGGCCTCGACCTGCACGCCGTTGAGCTCGATCGCGCGCATCAGCGCCGCGTGGGTCAGCGGCACGCGGCCGCGCTGCCAGGCGTAGCCCAGCAGCAGCGGGTTGGCATAGATCGAGTCGCCCAGCAGCTGCACCGCGACCTGCTCGGCGTCGAAGGCACCCAGCTGGTCGGCGCCCACGCTCTGCGCGATCGCCGCCTCGCAACTGGCGCCGGGGAAGGCCCAGTCGGCGTTGTGCACGAAGGACGCGGTAGGCGTGCCGTGCGTGTTGAGGGCCACGTAGGTCTGTCCCTGCCGCATCGTCGCCAGCGTGGTCTTGCCCGCGCCGACGATGGCGTCGCAGGCGATCACCAGGTCGGCCTTGGCGGTGTCGACCTTGGTGGTGTGGATGGCCTCAGGCCGGTTGGCGATCTGGATGTGGCTCCAGGTGGCGCCGCCCTTCTGCGCCAGGCCGGCAGAGTCCTGCGTCACCACGCCCTTGCCCTCGAGGTGCGCGGCCATGCCCAGCAGCTGACCGATCGTGATGACGCCGGTGCCGCCGACGCCGGCCACCACGATGCCCCAGGCCCGCTCGGCGGCCGGGACCACCGGCTCGGGGATCGGGCTCAGCGCCGCGAGGTCGCCCTTCTTCTCGGGCCGGGGCTTCCTCAGGGTGCCGCCCTCGACGGTGACGAAGCTCGGGCAGAAGCCCTTGGTGCAGGAGTAGTCGAGGTTGCAGGTGTTCTGGTTGATGCGGCGCTTGCGTCCGAATTCGGTCTCGACCGGCTCGACCGACAGGCAGTTGCTCTGCTCGCCGCAGTCGCCGCAGCCCTCGCACACCAGTTCGTTGATGACCACCCGCCTGGCCGGCGTGGCCATCGTGCCGCGCTTGCGGCGGCGGCGCTTCTCGGTGGCGCAGGTCTGGTCGTAGACGATGGCGGTCACGCCCTCGATCTCGCGCAACTGGCGCTGGATCGCGTCGAGCTCGTCGCGGTGGTGCACCGTCACGCCCTCGGCCAGCGCCACGCCCTCGTACTTCTCCGGCTGGTCCGACACGATGACCAGCTTCTTCACGCCCTCGGAGACCAGACTGGCCATGATCTGCAGCACCGAGTGGCCCTCGGGGCGCTCACCCACGCGCTGGCCGCCGGTCATGGCCACCGCGTCGTTGTAGAGCACCTTGTAGGTGATGTTGGCGCCCGCCGCGATGGCCTGGCGGATCGCCAGGATGCCGCTGTGGAAGTAGGTGCCGTCGCCCAGGTTGGCGAACACGTGGCGGTCCTTCGAGAACGGCTGCTGCCCGACCCAGGCCACGCCTTCGCCGCCCATCTGCGAGAAGGTGCTGGTGTCGCGGTCCATCCACACGGACATGAAGTGGCAGCCGATGCCGGCCATCGCGCGGCTGCCCTCGGGCACGCGCGTGCTCGTGTTGTGCGGGCAGCCCGAGCAGAACCAGGGCGTGCGCTCGCCGGGGGAGGCCGTGAGCGCGGCCAGCTCGCGCTCGCGCGCCTCGATCACCGCCAGGTGCGCGTCCATGCGTGCGGCGATCTCGCCGCCGGCCGGGGCCAGGCCCAGCTTCTTGACGCGCTTGGCGATCGCCTTGGCGACGAGGGCCGGCGTCAGGTCGGCCTTGGGGCGCAGCAGCCAGCTGCTGCTGGGGTTGGAGCGGCTCCATTCGCCGCCCTCGATGTCGCCCTCGTCGAACTTGCCCAGCACGTTGGGCCGCACGTCGGGGCGCCAGTTGTACAGCTCCTCCTTGAGCTGGTACTCGATGATCTGGCGCTTCTCCTCGACGACGAGGATCTCCTGCAGGCCCTGCGCGAACTCGCGCGTGATGGTGGCCTCCAGCGGCCACACCACGTTGACCTTGTGCAGGCGGATGCCCAGCGCGCGGCACACCTCGTCGCCGAGGCCGAGGTCGGCCAGCGCCTGGCGCGTGTCGTTGAAGGCCTTGCCGCTGGCGATGATGCCGAAGCGGTCGCGCGGCCCTTCGATGACGTTGTGGTTGAGCCGGTTGGCGCGCACGTAGGCCAGCGCGGCGTACCACTTGAAGTCCATCAGCCGCGCCTCCTGCTCCAGCGGCGGATCGGGCCAGCGGATGTGCAGGCCGCCCGGCGGCATGACGAAGTCCTCGGGCAGCACGATCTTCACGCGCTGCGGGTCGACCACCACCGAGGCGGCCGACTCCACCACCTCCTGGATCGTCTTCATGCCGGTCCACACGCCGGCGTAGCGGCTCATCGCGAAGGCGTGCAGCCCCATGTCGAGGATGTCCTGCACGCTGCTCGGGAAGAAGGTCGGGAAGCCGCAGGCCTTGAACACGTGGTCGCTCTGGTGCGGCGCGGTGCTGCTCTTGGCGACATGGTCGTCGCCGGCCACCGCGATCACGCCGCCGTGGCGCGCGGTGCCGGCCATGTTGGCGTGCTTGAACACGTCCAGGCAGCGGTCCACGCCCGGGCCCTTGCCGTACCAGATGCCGAACACGCCGTCGTACTGCTTGCGGTCCGGGTAGAGGTCGAGCTGCTGCGTGCCCCACACCGCGGTGGCGCCGAGTTCCTCGTTGACGCCGGGCTGGAACACGATGTGCTGCGCGGCCAGATGCTTCTTGGCCGCCCACAGCGCCTGGTCGTAGCCGCCCAGCGGGCTGCCGCGGTAGCCGCTGATGAAGCCGGCGGTGTTCAGGCCGGCCGACACGTCGCGCACGCGCTGCAGCATCGGCAGCCGCACCAGGGCCTGGATGCCGCTCATGAAGGCGCGCCCCTCGGCCAGCGTGTACTTGTCGTCGAGGGTGGCGCTCTCGAGCGTCTTGCGGACGGCTTCGGGCAGGGGGGCGTTCATGCAGCGGCGCTCCGGCGGGAGGAAGACCGGGCGAGTGTAGGAGTCTTGGCGCGACAGGTGTTTTCTTTGTTTGCTTGCAGGGGCTCGTCTTTGGCAATAATCTTTCTCGAAAATTTCGATACAAGAAACGATGACGCTCAAAACAGGCAGATTGGGGAAGACCCGTAGCCGCGACGAGGCGCTCGACGAGGCCACCGAGGTCCACGGCCCCGACCTCGACCGCTACGACGTGGCGATCCTCGCGGCGCTGCAGGCCGACGCGCGGCTGTCCAACGCCGAACTCGCCTCGCGCATCGGCCTGTCGGCCGCGCCGACCTGGCGCCGCGTGCGCTGGCTGGAGGAGCACGGCGTCATCACCGGCTACCGCGCCGAGGTCGACCGGCGGCGCATCGGCCTGGGCGTGCTGGCATTCGTGCGCGTGGACGCGGAGCGCCACACCGGCACGGCCACCAAGGCGCTGGAGGAGGCGATCCGCCGCATGCCCGAAGTGACCTCGTGCCACTACATCAGCGGGGCGGGCACCTTCGAGCTTGAGGTGATGGCCACCGACCTCGACGCGTTCTCCCGCTTCGCCACCGACACGCTGCTCAACCTGCCGCATGTCAAGGACATCCACACCAGCTTCTCGCTGGGCGAGGTCAAGGCCGGCGCCGCCCTGCCGCTGACGCACCTGCAGCCCGCGGCGCCGCGCCCGGGGGCGCGGCGCGCGCCGCGGCGGCGCTGAGGCCCCCCCGCGCACGCCCGGCACGCTGCGCATAGGATCGCGGCCTGCCTTGCCGCACCGCCGTCGCTTGAGCCCGCCCCCTGCACTCGCCCCCCGCCATGCCCTGCTCGCGCTGGCCGTGGTGGCGGTCTGGGGCACCAATTTCGTGGTCATCAAGGCCGCCCTGGGCTCGCTGCCACCGCTGCTGTTCGCGGCGCTGCGCTTTGCGCTGGCCTTCCTGCCCGCGGCCCTGCTGGTGGCGCGGCCGCCGGTGGCCTGGCGCGTGCTGGCCGGCTACGGCGTGGCCATCGGCACCGGTCAGTTCGGCCTGCTGTTCGTGGCGATGCGCACCGACATCACGCCGGGGCTGGCGTCGCTGGTGATCCAGACCCAGGTCTTCTTCACGATCGGGCTGGCGATGCTGCTCAACGGCGAGCGACTGCGGCGCGTGCAGGCCATCGCGCTCGTGCTGGCGGCCGGCGGGCTGGCGGTGATCGCCGCCCACATCGACGCGCACACCACGCCGCTGGGCCTCGCCCTCGTGCTGCTGGCGGCGCTGTCGTGGGCCGTCGGCAACCTGATCGCGCAGCGTGCCGGGCGCGTGCCGATGTTCGGCTTCGTGGTCTGGTCCAGCGTGTTCGCCGTGCCGCCGCTCCTCGCGCTGGCGGTGCTGGTCGAGGGGCCGTCGGCGCTGTGGCAGGGACTGCGTGCCGCCGATGGCACCGTCTGGGCGGCCGTGGCCTGGCAGTCGCTGGGCAACACCCTGTTCGGCTATGGCGCCTGGGCCTGGCTGATGGCGCGCTATCCGGCGGCCACCGTGTCGCCGATGGCGCTGCTGGTGCCGGTGTTCGGCATGGGCGCGTCGACGCTGCTGCTGGGCGAGCCCCTGCAGGGCTGGAAGCTGGTGGCGGCCGCGCTCGTCATCGGCGGCCTCGCGCTCAACGTGGCGGGGAACCGTCTGGCCGCGGCCAGAGGGCCCACATCCTGAGCGGCTGCTTCATGCGCCCGGCCTGCGCCTCGGCGCGCTCGCCCCAGCCCCAGAAGTAGTCGGCGCGCACCGCGCCCGTGATGGCGCTGCCGGTGTCCTGCGCCAGCACGAGCCGTCGCAGCGGCGTGGCCGACAGCGGCTCCGTAGTGTCGAGCCATACCGGCGTGCCCAGCGGCACGCTCGTCGGGTCGACCGCGATCGATCGCTCCGGCACCAGGGCCACGCCTTGCGAGCCGCGCGGGCCGAGCGCCGGGTCGGGCAAGGGCTCCTCGCGGAAGAAGACCACGCGCGGATTGGCGGCCAGCAGCTGCGGCACGCGCGCCGGATTGCGGCGCGCCCATTCGCGGATCGCCGGCCACGAGGCCTCGCCGGCGCGCAGCTCGCCCTGGTCGATCAGCCAGCGGCCGACCGACACGTAGGGGTGGTCGTTGTGCCCCGCATAGGCCACGCGCACTGTCTGCACGCGGCCGTCGGCCTCGGTCACGCGCAGGCGGCCCGAGCCCTGCACCTGCAGCAGCAGCACGTCCAGCGGATCGGCCACGTAGGCGATCTCGCGTCCGCGCAGCGCCGCCTGCGCCGCGGGCAGGCTGTCGATCTGGCCGCGCGTGAACCAGGGCCGGCGCGTGGCAAGGTCTGCCGGCACGGCGTGCAGCGGGTGGCGCAGCGCGCCGCGCGGCACGCGGCTGGCCTCCACCAGGGGCTCGAAGTAGCCGGTGGCCAGGCCCTCGCCCGGCGCATTCGCCTCCAGCGGCAGCACGCGCCAGGGCTGCAGGCGCGCCTCGAGCCAGGCGCGCGCGGCCGCGTCGTCGGGCGGCACGCTGCGCAGCGCGTCGGCGCACACGCGGGCCCAGGCGGTGCGCAGCTCGGCGCCCGGGCGCTCGCAGCTGCGTTGCAGGGACGTCCATGCCTCGCGCGGCCGATCCGCGGCCCAGCCGGGAAGCTCGTCCCAGCGGGCGGCCATCCAGCGTGCGCCGGGGCGCTGCATCGTGGCGGCCGGGGCCGGCGCCGCGGCGTCGCCCGGTGGCGCCGGCGCGGCCGGCGGCACGCGCACCTCCACCGGGGCCGGCGCCTGGGTGTCGATCGCGCCGCACGCCGCCAGGACGAGCACAGCGCCGGCGGCGGCGGCCCGGTAAGCTCGCCGCATGTGGGTGCTGCTGCTCGAGGCGCTGGGCGCGCTGCTGATCCTGGTGTTCATCGTCTGGTGGACCATGTTCTCGGGCCGCCGCCGCGGCGAGCGCGACGACGACGCGCCGTGAGCGGCGCTCAGTGGAGGTGCTCGACGCGCGCCAGCGCGAACTCGGGCACCGTCGCCTCGAACGGCTCGGCGTGCTCGGTCATGCACAGGTAGGTGCCGCGCATCGTGCCCTGCGGCGTGGCGATGCGGGCCCAGCTCGTGTACTCGAAGCGCTCGCCGGGCTTGAGCAGCGGCTGGTGGCCGACCACGGCCAGGCCGCGCACCTCCTCGATGCGGCCCTGGGCGTCGGTGATCGTCCAGCGCCGCGCCACCAGCTGCGCCGCGACGTCGCCGCTGTTGACGATGGTGACGGTGTAGGCGAAGGCCCAGACCTGCTGGTCGGGCTGCGATTGCTCGGCCAGGTAGGTCACCTGGACCGAGCAGGTGAAGTGGGCTCGAGGCATGACGGCGGATTCTAGAATTCCCCCCATGACCACGTTCCGCATTGCCCCTTCGATCCTGTCTGCCGACTTCGCGCGCCTGGGCGAGGAGGTGCGCAACGTGGTGGCGGCCGGCGCCGACTGGATCCACTTCGACGTGATGGACAACCATTACGTGCCGAACCTGACCTTCGGGCCGATGGTGTGCGAGGCCTTGCGCAAGCACACGACGGCGCCCATCGACGTGCACCTGATGGTGCAGCCGGTGGACGCCCTCGCGCAGGCCTTCTGCCGCGCCGGGGCGGACCTGGTGAGCTTCCACCCCGATGCCAGCGCGCACGTCGACCGCACGCTGCAGCTGATCAAGGCCGAAGGCAAGCAGGCGGGCCTGGTGTTCAACCCGGGCGCGCCGATCGACGTGCTCGAGTGGGTGATCGACAAGGTCGACCTGGTGCTGGTGATGAGCGTCAATCCGGGCTTCGGCGGCCAGAGCTTCATCGACAGCGCACTGCGCAAGATCGAGCGCCTGCGCAAGGTGATCGATGCGTCCGGGCGCGACATCCGCCTGGAAGTGGATGGCGGCGTCAAGGTCGACAACATCCGGCGCATCGCCGAGGCGGGCGCCGACACCTTCGTGGCCGGCAGCGCGATCTTCGGCAAGCCCGACTACAGGGCGGTGATCGAGGCCATGCGCGCCGAGCTGGCGTGCGCACGCACGGACGGCGCCGGGCCGGCGCGCTGAGCGCCGTGGGCGTCGCGGCGGAACTGGTCGCGCTGCTGGAGCATGCAGGCGCGGCGCTGGCCCTGCCGCGGGTGCGCGCGCTGCACCTGCCGCCGCCGTCGGCCGCGGGCAGCAAGGACGGCGAATTCTGCGCGCTCGAGCTCGACGACGGCTCGTGCGGGCTGAGCTACGTGCTGCTCGACGACACGCTGCCCGTGCTGCGCGGAGGGCGCGACGGGCGCGACCTGGCCGGCGCCGACGCGCTGGCACTGGCCCGCGGCTACGCGGGCGGGCGCGGCGCGCAGCGCGCCGTCGGCTTCGCGGCGGTCAATGCGCTGACGCGCCACCTGTGCGACCGCGCAGGGTTTCGTCCCGGGGACGCCGCGGACTCGATCGGCGGGCTCGACCTGCGGCCGGGCGGGCGCGTGGGCATGATCGGCCTGTTCCCGCCGCTCGTGAAGGCCATCGTCGCGCGCGGGGCGCCGCTGACGGTGCTCGAACTGAAGGCCGGGCTCGCCGGGGCGCACGAAGGCTGGCAGGTGACGCTCGACCCGCGCGAACTCGCGGGCTGCCTTCAGGTGCTGTCCACCAGCACGGTGCTGCTCAACGACACGCTCGACGCCGTGCTCGAGGCCTGCCGAGGCGCCGAACGCATGGTGCTGGTCGGGCCCGGCGCGGGCTGCCTGCCCGACCCGCTGTTCGCGCGCGGCGTCCATGCGCTGGCGGGCACCTGGATCGAGGACGCCGACGCCTTCCGCGCGGCGCTGCTGCGCGGCGAGCCCTGGGGCCGGCACGCGCGCAAGGTCATGCTCGAGCGCAAGGACTGGCCTGGCTTCGAGGCTGTGCTGGCGCGCGCGGTCGGCAGTGCGCGTCGCACATAATCCGCGCGGTCCTGCGGGCCGCAGCGTCCCGCGCGACCCCCCGATGACCGCCCGCCCGTCGAACCACGATTCCCGGCTGAGCCCGGATGCCAGCGGCCTGGAGGCGCGCGCCTCCAAGGACGATCACCAGTCGCTGCGCCTGTGGCTGCGGCTGCTGTCGTGCAGCACCGAGATCGAGACCGAGATCCGCCGCCGCCTGCGCAGCCGGTTCGGCATGAGCCTGGCGCGCTTCGACTACCTGGCGCAACTGCACCGTTACCCGGACGGCCTGACCATGCGCGCGCTGTCGCGCAACCTGATGGTGACCGGCGGCAACGTCACCGGGCTGACCGACGACCTCGAGGGCGAGGGACTGGTGGCGCGCGAGGTCGCGCCGGGCGACCGGCGGTCGTTCGTCGTCCGCCTCACGGCGCTCGGGCGCCGCACCTTCGAGCAGGCCGCCTCGGTGCACGAGGGCTGGGTCGTCGAGCTCTTCGGCGGGCTGAAGGCCGCCGAGCGCGAACAGCTCAACGCTCTGCTGGGGCGGCTGCGCGTGCAGCTGGCGAGCGCCTTGAGCGAGCCGCCCGCCGAGCCGCCGCCCCGGGGCAAGGCGCCGGCTCGGCGCGGCGCCCGCTGAGGCCGGCGCGCCGCGCCGCAGGCGCGCGCCGCCCGGGAGAAGGCGCGGCTGGGGTTTGTCCGACTAAATACTTTACAAGTAAACGATTTACCCTAGAATGAATCATCGGGCCGCGGCTGGCTCGGCGGGCCCGGCCCGATGGCCCGGGCGAAAGGGGCGTGGCATGAAGATCGTTTGCATCGGTGGCGGGCCGGCCGGCCTGTACTTCGGGCTGCTGATGAAGAAGCTCGACCCGTCCCACGACATCACCGTGGTGGAGCGCAACAAGCCCTACGACACCTTCGGCTGGGGCGTGGTGTTCTCCGACGCCACGATGGACAACATGCGGCAGTGGGACGCCGAGACGGCCGACGCCATCCAGCAGGCCTTCAACCACTGGGACGACATCGAGCTGCTGTTCAAGGGCCGGCGCATCCGGTCGGGCGGGCACGGCTTCGTGGGCATCGGGCGCAAGAAGCTGCTCAACATCCTGCAGGCGCGCTGCGAGCAGCTCGGCGTGAAGCTGGTGTTCGAGACCGAAGCCGACTCGGACGAGGACTACCCCGACGCCGATCTCGTCATCGCCAGCGACGGCATCAACTCCAGGGTGCGCGGCAAGTACGCCGAGGTCTTCAGGCCCGACATCGTCACGCGCCCCAACCGCTACATCTGGCTCGGCACGAACCGGCTCTACGACGCCTTCACCTTCGATTTCCAGCGCACCGAGCACGGCTGGTTCCAGGCCCATATCTACAAGTTCGACGACAGGACCACCACCTTCATCGTCGAGTGCCCGGAGAAGGTCTGGCTTGCGCACGGCCTGGACCGCGCCGACCAGGCGCAGTCGATCGCCTTCTGCGAGAAGCTGTTCGCCGACAACCTGCAGGGCGCCGCGCTGATGACCAACGCGCGCCACCTGCGCGGCTCGGCGTGGCTGAACTTCCAGCGCGTGGTGTGCGAGCAGTGGTGGCTGAGGAACCGCCACGGCAGCCACGTGGTGCTGATGGGCGACGCGGTCCACACCGCGCACTTCGCCATCGGCTCGGGCACCAAGCTGGCGCTGGAGGACGCGATCGAGCTCGTGCGCCAGTTCCAGATCCACGGCGACAAGGACATCGACGAGGTGCTGCGCGAGTACCAGGCCGCGCGCCGCGTCGAGACGCTGCGCATCCAGAACGCGGCCTGGAACGCGATGGAGTGGTTCGAGGTCTGCGGCGAGCGCTACTGCGACCAGCTCGAGCCCGAGCAGTTCATGTACTCGATGCTCACGCGCAGCCAGCGCATCAGCCACGAGAACCTGCGCCTGCGCGACAAGGGCTGGCTGGAGGGCTACGAACGCTGGTTCGCCGCGCGTGCGGCCCGCGCCGCCGCCGGACCGCCCACGGACGGCGCCGCCCCCTCGGGGGGTGGCGAGGACCGCGGCAGTGCCGCGACCGCAGCCCGGGGGTCTGCGCACGTGCCGCCGATGTTCACGCCCTACACGGCACGCTCGGTGACGCTGAAGAACCGCGTCGTCGTCTCGCCGATGGCGCAGTACTGCTGCGTCGACGGCCTGCCCGGCGAGTTCCACCTGGTGCACCTGGGCGCCCGTGCCCTGGGCGGTGCCGGCCTGGTGGTGGCCGAGATGACCTGCCCCTCGCCCGAGGCCCGCATCACGCCGGGCTGCCCGGGGCTGTGGAACGACGCGCAGACGCATGCCTGGAAGCGCATCGTCGACTTCGTGCACCGCGAGACCGACGCGAAGATCGCGATGCAGCTGGGTCACTCCGGCCCCAAGGGTTCGACCAACGCGCCGTGGGACGGCTCCGGCGCCGACCGTCCGCTGCCGCGCGGCAACTGGGAGCTGATGGCGCCCTCGGCGCTGCCCTACCTGCACGAGGGCGGGCTGGTGCCGCGGGCGATGACGCGTGCCGACATGGAGCGCGTGCGCGACGAGTTCGTCGCGGCGGCGCGCCGCGCCGCCACGGCCGGCTTCGACTGGCTCGAGCTGCACTGCGCCCACGGCTACCTGCTGTCGGCCTTCATCTCGCCCCTGACCAACCGGCGCGACGACGCCTACGGCGGGGCGCTGGCCAACCGCCTGCGTTTCCCGCTCGAGGTCTTCGCGGCGATCCGTGCGGCGTGGCCGCAGCACCTGCCGATGAGCGTGCGCATCTCGGCGCACGACTGGGTCGAGGGCGGCATCACGCCGGCCGACGCGGTCGAGATCGCCCGCGCCTTCAAGGCGGCCGGCGCCGACCTGATCGATTGCTCGTCGGGCCAGGTCAGCGTCGACCAGAAGCCGACCTACGGCCGCATGTACCAGACGCCCTTCGCCGACCGGATCCGCCAGGAGGCCGGCATCGCGACCATCGCGGTGGGCGCGATCAGCGAGGCCGATCACGTCAACTCGATCATTGCCGCCGGCCGCGCCGACCTGTGCGCGGTCGCGCGCCCGCACCTGGCCCACCCGGCCTGGACACTGACCGAGGCGGCCAGGATCGGCTTCACCGACGTGCACTGGCCCAAGCAGTACCGCAGCGCCAAGGTGCAGCTGGAGTCGAACTTCGCGCGCGAGAAGGCGGCCCAGGCCACGGCCGTTCAGGCCGCCGCCCTCAAGGCGGGCGCCCCGGGCACCGGCGCCTGAGGCCCGTGAGCGCCATGCTTTCGGGGCGCCACGCCCTCGTCACCGGTGCCGGCCGCGGCATCGGCGAGGCCGTCGCGCGGCGCCTGGCGGCCGACGGCGCACGCCTGACGCTCGTGGGGCGCCAGCCTGCGCCGCTCGCAGCGCTGGCCGCGGCACTGGGCGGCGGCGCCCAGGCCATCGCCTGCGACGTCGCCGATGCGGTGGCCGTGGCGCAGGCGCTGCAGCAGGCCACCGCTGCGGCCGGGCCGGTCCACGTGCTGGTCAACAACGCCGGGCAGGCCACGAGCGCACCCTTCGCGCGCACCAGCGACGCGGTGTGGCAGCAGATGCTCGCGGTCAACCTCACCGGCACCTTCCTCGTCACGCGCGCCGCGCTGCCGGGCATGCAGGCCGCCGGCTGGGGCCGCATCGTCAACGTGGCCAGCACCGCAGGCCAGCGCGGCTACGCCTACGTGAGCGCCTACGCGGCGGCCAAGCATGGCGTGATCGGGCTGACGCGCTCGCTGGCGCTGGAACTGGCCGCCAAGGGCATCACCGTGAATGCGGTTTGCCCGGGCTATACCGAAACCGACCTGCTGCGGCACAGTCTGGACAAGGTGATCGCCAAGACCGGCTGCAGCGCCGACGAGGCGCGTGCGGCCTTCGTGAAGACCAACCCGCAGGGCCGCCTGGTGCAGCCCGCGGAGGTGGCCGATGCCGTGGCCTGGCTGTGCGGCCCCGCGGCGGCTTCGGTGACCGGCCAGTCGCTGTCGGTCTCCGGCGGCGAGGTGATGTGACGCGCGGCGCCGCACGACGGATGCACACGAGGAGAGCCTGACCATGACCGACACCCCCCGCGTGGACCCCGCGCTCGAGGCCGGCAACCGCCGCAGTCTCGCCGGCTATGCCGCGCAGCATTTCCTCTGGCAGGTCGAGGGCGCCGTGGCGACCGTCACCCTCAACCGCCCGGAGCGCAAGAACCCGATCACCTTCGACAGCTACGCCGAGCTGCGCGACCTGTTCCGGGCGCTCAAGTACGCGAGCGATGTCCACGCCGTGGTCGTCACCGGTGCCGGCGGCAACTTCTGTTCCGGCGGCGACGTGCACGAGATCATCGGCCCGCTGGTGCGGCTGGCCGCGCCCGAGCTGCTGATGTTCACGCGCATGACGGGCGACGTGGTGGCGGCCATGCGCGCCTGCCCGCAGCCCATCGTCGCCGCGGTGGACGGCGTGTGCGCCGGCGCCGGTGCCATCGTCGCCATGGCCTCCGACCTGCGCATCGGCACTGCGCGCAGCAAGACGGCCTTCCTGTTCAACCGCGTCGGGCTCGCGGGCTGCGACATGGGCGCCTGCGCCATCCTGCCGCGCCTGATCGGTCAGGGCCGCGCCAGCGAACTGCTCTACACCGGCCGTGCGATGGGCGGCGAGGAGGGCGAGCGCTGGGGCTTCTTCAACCGCCTGGCCGCGCCGGAAGCCGTGCTGGCCGAGGCGCAGGCGCTGGCGCGCCAGATCACCGAGGGTCCGACCTTCGCCAACGGCATCACCAAGACCATGCTGCACCAGGAATGGGCGATGACCCTCGAGCAGGCGATCGAGGCCGAGGCGCAGGCGCAGGCGATCTGCATGATGACCGGGGACTTCAGGCGCGCGTACCACGCCTTCGTGGCCAAGCAGAAACCCGTGTTCGAGGGCCAGTGAGATGGCCGACCGGACCTATCTCGACTGGCCCTTCTTCGAGCCGCGCCACGGCGAGCTGGCCCGCGCACTCGAGGCCTGGGCCGCGGCGCATGTGGCGCCCGCGCACGGCGCCGACGTGGACGCCGAATGCCGCGCCCTGGTGCGCGCGCTGGGGCAGGGCGGCTGGCTGGCGCACGCGGTGGCCGGCTGCGCCCATGGCGGCGCGGCCGAGGCCATCGACACGCGCGCCATCTGCCTGATCCGCGAGACGCTGGCGCGCCACTCGGGCCTGGCGGACTTCGCCTTCGCGATGCAGGGCCTGGGCTCGGGGGCGATCAGTCTGGCGGGCAGCGCGGAGCAGCGCTCGCGCTGGCTGCCGCGCGTGGCGCGCGGCGAGGCGATCGCGGCGTTCGCGCTCTCGGAGCCCGAAGCCGGTTCGGACGTGGCGGCGATGGGCTGCGCCGCCCGTGCCGAAGGGGACCACTACGTGCTCGACGGCGAGAAGACCTGGATCTCCAACGGCGGCATCGCCGACTTCTACGTCGTCTTCGCGCGCACCGGCGAGGCGCCGGGCGAGGGCTCGGCGCTCGCCCCTGTCCGGGGCGCCAAGGGCATCAGCGCCTTCATCGTCGAGGCCGGCACGCCCGGCCTCGAGATCGCCGAGCGCATCGAGGTGATCGCGCCGCATCCGCTGGCGCGGCTGCGCTTCACCAACTGCCGCGTGAGCGCGGCGCAGCGCGTGGGCGCTCCCGGCGAGGGTTTCAAGGTGGCGATGCGCACGCTGGACGTGTTCCGCACCTCGGTGGCGGCGGCGGCACTGGGCTTCGCGCGCCGCGCGCTCGACGAGGGCCTCGCGCGCGCGACGACGCGCAAGATGTTCGGTGGCGTGCTGGCCGATCTGCAGCTCACGCAGGCCAAGCTGGCGCAGATGGCCACCACCATCGACAGCGCCGCGCTGCTGACCTACCGCGCCGCCTGGCGGCGCGACCAGGGGCACGCCGTCACGCGCGAGGCGGCGATGGCCAAGATGGTGGCCACCGAAGGCGCGCAGCAGGTCATCGACGCGGCGGTGCAGATGTTCGGAGGCCTGGGCGTTGCCCACGGCGTGCCGGTGGAGAGCCTGTACCGCGAGATCCGCGCCCTGCGCATCTACGAGGGCGCGACCGAAGTGCAGCAACTGATCATCGCCCGCGAGCTGCTCAAAGGAGGAGCCTGACATGCCCTCGGCCCACATCGACACCTTTGCCCGCGACCACCTGCCGCCACCGTCGCAGCAGCCCGAGTTCCTGTTCGAGCTGCCGGCGCTGCAGTTCCCGGCGCAGCTCAATTGCGCCACCGAACTGCTCGACCGCCACGTCGCCGAGGGGCGCGGCGAGCGCGTCGCGATCCGCGCGCCCGGCCTGACCTGGACCTACCGCGACCTGCAGGACAAGGCCGACCGCATCGCCCGTGTGCTGGTCGAGGACATGGGCCTGGTGCCCGGCAACCGCGTGCTGCTGCGCGCGCCCAACAACCCGATGCTGGCGGCGTGCTGGTTCGCGGTGATGAAGGCCGGGGCGATCGCGGTGGCCACGATGCCGCTGCTGCGCGCCAAGGAACTGAAGGCCATCATCGAGATCGGGCAGGTCACGCACGCGCTGTGCGATGCCGCACTGGCCGACGAGCTGCACGAGGCCACGCTCGCCAGCCCCGGCCTCAGGCACATCCGTCACTTCAATTACGACGGCCCCGACGGCCTCGAGCGTGCGATGCAGCGCCACGGCCGGCCCTTCGCCAGTGTGGCCACCGCCGCCGACGACACCTGCATCTTCGGCTTCACCTCGGGCACCACCGGCGTCCCCAAGGCGACGATGCACTTCCACCGCGACGTGATGGCCTCGTGCCTGTGCTGGCCGCCGCACATGCTGCGCGCCACGGCCGACGACGTATTCATCGGCAGTCCGCCGCTGGCCTTCACCTTCGGCCTGGGCGGACTGCTCCTGTTCCCGATGGCCGTGGGCGCCTCGACCGTGCTGCTCGAGAAAGCCGGGCCGCCGCAGCTGCTGGACGGCATCCGCGACTTCGGCGCCACCGTGCTCTTCACCGCGCCCACCTCGTACCGCACGCTGGCCGCGCGCGGCACCGAGCTGCGCCGCACGCCCTTGCGCAAGTGCGTGTCGGCCGGCGAGGCGCTGCCCGCGTCCACGCGGCAGCTGTGGAAGGAAGCCACCGGCATCGAGATCATCGACGGCATCGGCGCCACCGAGATGCTGCACATCTTCATCTCGGCCGACGAGGCCCATGCGCGCCCCGGCGCCACCGGCACCGTGGTGCCCGGCTACCGCGCCGAGGTGGTCGACGACGAGGGCCGGCCCTGCGCGCCCGGCGTCGTCGGCAAGCTGCGCGTCAAGGGCCCGACCGGTTGCCGCTACCTGGCCGACGAACGGCAGAAGAACTACGTGCGCGATGGCTGGAACTACACCGGCGACGCCTACACGGTGGACGCCGACGGCTACTTCTTCTACCACGCGCGCACCGACGACATGATCATCTCCGCGGGCTACAACATCGCCAGTCCGGAGGTCGAGGAGGCGCTGATGCAGCATCCTGCGGTGGCCGAGTGCGGCGTGATCGGCGTGCCCGACGCCGAGCGCGGGCAGATCGTCAAGGCCTACGTGGTGCTGCGGCCCGGCGTGAACGGCGACGACGCGATGGCCAGGACGCTGCAGGATTTCGTCAAGGCCACCGTGGCGCCGTACAAGTACCCGCGCGCCATCCAGTTCGTCGACAAGCTGCCGCGCACGCAGACCGGCAAGCTGCAGCGCTTCAAACTCAAGGAAATCCGATGACCTTGCATCAGGCCCTCTTGCCCGAAGGGTGGAAGCGCCCGAAGGGTTACGCCAACGGCGTGCTCGCCGCGCGCGGCCGCGCCGTCCACGTCGCCGGCATGATCGGCTGGGATGGCGACGAAAAGTTCCACAGCGACGACTTCGCCGAGCAGGCCCGGCAGACCTTGCGCAACATCGTCGACGTGCTGGCCGCCGCCGGCGCCAGGCCGCAGCACATCGTGCGCATGACCTGGTACGTGGTCGACAAGCGCGAGTACCTGGCGGCGCTGCCGGCGGTGGGACGTGCGTTCCGCGAGATCATCGGCCACTACGACATCGCGATGGCGGCGGTGCAGGTGGCCGCGCTGATGGAAGAGCGCGCGAAAATCGAGATCGAGACCACCGCCATCATCCCCGACTGAAGGAGCGCCCCATGGCCGCCACCCGCGCCAGCTTCGACTGGCAAGACCCGCTGCACCTCTCGTCGCAGCTTACCGACGACGAACGCGCGGTGCGCGACGCGGCGGCGGCTTACTGCCAGGAGCGGCTGCTGCCGCGCGTGCAGGAGGCCTTCCGCCACGAGACGACCGACCCCGCCATCTTTCGCGAGATGGGCGAGCTCGGGCTGCTCGGACCGACGATCGGCGAGGCCTACGGCGGCGCCGGGCTGAACTACGTGAGCTACGGCCTGATCGCGCGCGAGGTCGAGCGTGTCGATTCCGGCTACCGCTCGATGATGAGCGTGCAGTCCTCGCTCGTCATGGTGCCCATCGAGGCCTTCGGCAACGAGGCCACCAAGCAGAAGTACCTGCCCAGGCTGGCCAGCGGCGAGTGGATCGGCTGCTTCGGCCTGACCGAGCCCAACCACGGCTCCGACCCCGGCAGCATGATCACGCGCGCCAGGAAGGTGCCCGGCGGCTACCGCCTGACGGGCAGCAAGATGTGGATCACCAACAGCCCGATCGCCGACGTGTTCGTGGTCTGGGCCAAGGACGACGAGGGCGCGATCCGCGGCTTCGTGCTCGACAAGGGCGCCAAGGGTCTGTCGGCGCCGGCGGTGCACGGCAAGATCGGCCTGCGCGCCTCGATCACCGGCGAGATCGTGATGGACGAGGTGTTCTGCCCCGAGGAGAACGCCTTTCCCGAGGTGCGCGGCCTGAAGGGCCCGTTCACCTGCCTGAACAGCGCGCGCTACGGCATCGCCTGGGGCGCGCTCGGCGCGGCGGAGGATTGCTACCAGCGCGCGCGCCAGTACGTGCTCGACCGCAGGCAGTTCGGCCGCCCGCTGGCGGCCAACCAGCTGGTGCAGAAGAAGCTCGCCGACATGCTGAGCGAGATCACGCTGGGCCTGCAGGGCTGCCTGCGCCTGGGCCGCATGAAGGACGAAGGCACGGCGGCGGTGGAGATCACCTCGATCATGAAGCGCAATTCCTGCGGCAAGGCGCTGGAGATCGCGCGCACCGCGCGCGACATGCTCGGCGGCAACGGCATCAGCGACGAGTTCGGCGTGGCGCGCCACCTGGTCAACCTCGAGGTGGTCAACACCTACGAGGGCACGCACGACATCCATGCGCTGATCCTGGGGCGGGCGATCACCGGCATCGCGGCCTTCGGGGAGTGAGCCGGCGCACGCTGCGAGCGGCCATCGTCGACCTCGACGGCACCATGGTCGACACGCTGGGCGACTTCGTCGTCGCGCTCGGGCGCACGCTGGACGAGCTCGGCCTGCCGCCGGTGGGGCGCGATTTCGTCGAGCGCACGGTGGGCAAGGGCTCGGAGCACCTGCTGCGCAGCACGCTGGCCGCCTGCGGCGGCGATCCGGCGCTGTACGGGCGCGCCTGGACGCTCTACCAGCGCCACTACCTGGACGTCAACGGCGAGCACTCGGCCGTCTACCCCGGCGTGGCCGATGGCCTCGAGCGCCTGGCGGCGGCCGGGCTGGCGCTGGCCTGCGTCACCAACAAGCCGCTCGCCTTCGCGCGTCCGCTGCTCGACAGGAAGGGCCTGGCCGCGGCCTTTGCCCAGGTCTACGGCGGCGACAGCTTCGCGCGCCGCAAGCCCGACCCGCTGCCGCTCGTGGAGGCCAGCCGCGCCCTGGGCAGCACGCCGGCGTGCACCCTCGTCATCGGCGACTCCGCGAACGATGCGCTGGCCGCGCGGGCCGCCGGATGCCCGGTCGTGCTGGTGCGCTACGGCTACAACCACGGCGAGCCGATCGAGTCGGTCGACGCCGATGCCTTCGTCGATCGCATCGACGAGATCGACCTCGTCGACCTGGCCCGGTCGGGGGCGGGCTGAGCACGTCGCTGGGCTACACTGGGCGCGTCATGTCGATCGCACTCTGCCACCCCTGCAGCTCCAGGCCGCTCGTCAGCGCCGGCCGGGGAGCGTGGCCCTGGCGTCGCACGCCCGCCTGCTGAAAGCGCGCCGGTCGTGCGCGGGCCCACCGGGGCTCACGCCACCGACCGCACCATGTGCCCCGGCTGCCGCCGTGAACGGCCCTGGCAGCCCCCCGCAAGGATCGTGACGTGATCACCGAACTCGAATTCCAGAGCCTGGCTGCCCAGGGCTTCAACCGCATCCCGCTCATCAGCGAGGCCTTCGCCGACCTCGAGACCCCGCTGTCGCTGTACCTCAAGCTGGTGGGCCACCAGCACCACGGCTTTCTGCTCGAGTCGGTGGTGGGCGGCGAGCGCTTCGGCCGCTACTCCTTCATCGGCCTGCCGGCGCGCACGCTGCTGCGCGCCACCGGGCAGGTGACCGAGGTGGTGACCGAAGGCCAGGTGGTCGAGCGCCACGAAGGTAACCCGCTCGCCTTCATCGAGCGCTTCCAGGAGCGCCTGAACCCGGCCGTCACCGGCGGCCTGCCGCGTTTCTGCGGCGGCCTGGCCGGCTATTTCGGCTACGACACGGTGCGCTGCATCGAGCCGAAGCTGACGCACACGCTCAAGCCCGGCGGGCTGGGCACGCCCGACATCCTGCTGCTGCTGACCGAGGAAGTGGCGGTCATCGACAACCTGTCGGGGCGCCTGTACCTCATCGTGTGGGCCGATCCCGCGCGGCCCGACGCCTACTTCCAGGCCAAGCGCCGGCTGGCGGAACTGGTCGACAAGCTGCGCTACAGCGTCACCGCGCCGGCGGTCAGGCGCGGGCCGGCCCATCCGGTGGAGCGCGACTTCCGCAAGGAAGACCTCATGCGCGCCTTCGAGCGCGCCAAGGAGTACATCGCGGCGGGCGACTGCATGCAGGTGGTGATCGGCCAGCGTCTGCGCAAGCGCTACACCGAGAGCCCGCTGTCGCTGTACCGCGCGCTGCGCTCGCTCAACCCGAGCCCGTACATGTACTTCTACGACATGGGCGAGTTCCAGATCGTCGGCGCCTCGCCGGAAATCCTGGTGCGCGAGGAGCGCCTGCCGGAGTCCGAGGGTGGCGGGCGCAAGGTGACGATCCGGCCGCTGGCCGGCACGCGCCCGCGCGGGGCCACGCCCGAGGCCGACGCGACGCTGGAGGCCGAACTGCGCGCCGACGAGAAGGAGCGCGCCGAGCACCTGATGCTGATCGACCTGGCGCGCAACGACATCGGCCGCATCGCGCGCATCGGCAGCGTCAAGGTCACCGAGGCCTTCGCGATCGAGCGCTATTCGCACGTGATGCACATCGTCAGCAACGTCGAGGGCGTGCTGCGCCCCGAGGTGGGGCAGCTCGACGTGCTGCGCGCCACCTTCCCGGCCGGCACGCTCAGCGGCGCGCCCAAGGTGCGGGCGATGGAGATCATCGACGAGCTCGAGCCGGTGCAGCGCGGCATCTACGGCGGCGCCTGCGGCTACGTCAGCTTCGCCGGCGACATGGACGTGGCCATCGCCATCCGCACCGGCATCGTCAAGGACCAGACCCTGTACGTGCAGGCCGCGGCCGGCGTGGTGGCCGACTCGGTGCCCGAGAAGGAGTGGGCCGAGACCGAGCAGAAGGCGCGCGCGCTGTTCCGGGCCGCCGAGCTCGTCGAGGAGGGGTTCTGACCATGTTGTTGATGATCGACAACTACGACAGCTTCACCTTCAACCTGGTGCAGTACTTCGGTGAGCTGGGCGAGGACGTGCGCACGGTGCGCAACGACCGGATCGACGTGGCCGGCATGGCGGCGCTTCAGCCCGCGCGCATCGTCTTCTCGCCGGGGCCGTGCACGCCGAACGAGGCCGGCGTGTGCGTGGCGGCAATCCGCCACTTCGCCGGCCGCGTGCCGATGCTCGGCGTGTGCCTGGGCCACCAGTCGATGGGCGCAGCGCTCGGCGGCCGCGTGGTGCGCGCGCGCGAGCCGATGCATGGCAAGACGAGCCGCATCGCGCATGACGCGCAGGGCGTTTTCCGCGGCCTGCCGCAGGACTTCAGTGTGGTGCGCTACCACTCGCTCGTCGTCGAGCGCGAATCGCTGC